>DASVSC010000146.1:0-10413 GCA_036388295.1 Tepidisphaeraceae bacterium
ACCCCGGGAGAGGGTTAGGGTGAGGGCCGACGGCTGATAACGTCGACTGCCTTTGTGCATGCGTCGTCGGGCCATTTGCTGTACGGGATGCGTGTCTGACGATCGGGCAGAAAGCCCTCACCCTGCCCGCGTGCCTGCGGCACCTCCCGGCCATACCGGGAGAGGGAACACAACGCCGACTGCGTCGGCGGCGGGGGCGACAATTCGTAGGGCGGGCACTGCCCGCCGTCTTCGGCCCGGCGGCGGGCAGTGCCCGCCCTACTAGCCGTCTTCACATTTCCAACTCAATCGCCAGCCGCAGCACTTCCGCCACGCTCCACGCCTGCGCGAAACACCCGACGGCCCGGTGCGGCGGCTGGGCTTCGTAGATTTCGGAAATCGACCCGACGCACCCGTCTTCCAGCGAATCGATCAGCGGCGACAGCCAGCGGCGCGCCTGGTCACGGCTGTAGCCCTGACGGCCGTTGACCTTCAGGTGCGCGTCGAGGAAGGCCCCGATCAGCCACGGCCAGATCGCGCCGTTGTGGTAGCTGCGGTCGCGCTCGAACTGGCTGCCGCTGTAGCGCGGCTGGTACTTCGGGTCGCCCGCCGACAGCGTGCGCAACCCGAACGGCGTGAGCAGCTCGCGGCGCACGACGTCGACGACCGTGCGCTGCTGCTCATCGGTCAACGGCGAGTGCGGCAGGCTGACGGCGAAAATCTGGTTCGGCCGGCACGAATCGTCGCGGCCGGTCTCGTTGCTCACGTCGGCCAGGCCGCGGGCGGTGTTGATCCAGAACGTGCGGCGGAAGTTTTCCGCCACCGTCGCCGCCAGGCTTTCGTCCCCCATCAGCTTCAGCGCGTGGTACCAGAGCGCGTTGATTTCGACGGCCTTCCCGTGGCGCGGCGTGAAGACGACGCCGTTGGTCTTGGCGTCCATCCAGGTCAGCTGCGTGGTCGGGTCGCCCTGCTTGATCAGGCCGTCGCCGTCCATCTTGATGCCGAAGCGGGTGCCGTGTTTGTAGCCGTCGATGATCTGCTGACACGCGGGGCGCAGTATGCTGTCGAACGTGTCCTGGTCGTGGCTCTTTTTGAGGTACTCGAACGCCGCGTGGATGAACCACAAGCTGGCGTCGGCGGCGTTGTAGGTCGGCTGGTTGGAATAGTCGTCGAAGTTGTTGGGGATCATCCCTTCGCTGACGTAGCCGGCGAAGGTGCTGAGGACTTGGCCGGCCTTGTCGAACTGGCCGGTGCAGAGCAGCAGGCCGGGCAGGCCGACCATGGTGTCGCGGCCCCAGTCGGCGAACCACGGGAAGCCGGCGATCACGGTCGCGCCCTGCCGCCCCTCGTCGTGGCGCATGGCCAGGAAGTCGGCGGCGGCGTGGAACAGGCGCTTCTGCACGCGCGTCGGCGCGACGCCGTCGGCGGTATTGTCCAGACGCTTCTTTTCTTCCGCGGCCCAGTCCAACCCGTCGACCGCGTCCAGGCCGGCCCAGATGACGAACGTCGTGGGCCCTTCGATGTCGATCGCGAAATGTCCGGGCGTGAACAAGTCTTCGGTGTCGTCCTGGCCGCGGTCGGTTTCGAAGGGGTAGTTGAAGTTGTACCACCAGTCCTTGTACTCCACGAAGCGCGGGCCGTCGCAGCGCAGGCGTAGGGTGTGGCCCCAGCGGCGCACGTCGCAGCCGTTTTTGGCGGGGCAGACGTCCAGGTGATGGTCGGCCCGTTGTAGGCCGTGGAAGTCGCGCAGCGTCACGAACGGCTGGGCGCGAAACAAGATCGGCCCACTCACGCCGGGGTAGATTTCGTACTTAATGCCGACAATGTTTCGGCCCCAGCAGAGCAGCACGTCTTTCGTGACCGATACGCCGTCGGCGTCGTACACCCAGCGCGTGGTGGCGTAGTGTTCGAAGCGACGCAAGTGCCCTTCGCCGTGCGGGGCGATGCCGCCGTGGAAGTGGTTGACGGACAGTTCCGCCGTCGTCCGGCCGTCGCGCTGGATCGATTCGCTGACCCGGTTTAATGCCACCACGCGGCCCAGCGGCGGCAGCGTCGCGCCGACCAGCAGCCCGTGGTACCGGCGGGCGTTCGCGCCCAGCACGGTCGAGGCGGCGAATGCCCCGGTCCCGTTGGTCTGCAGCCACTCACGGCCGAGCCACGGCTGCAGCTCGCCATAAGTTTCAAAGGAATAACCGGGCATGCGCGGATTGTAGTGCCCCGGTTCGTTTGTGCCCAATGATGGAGGTCAGGATTAACCCGAGCGCGGCGAATGGCCCGATGAGCGTTCCTTTGGCATGTTGGCATGGCCGCTTAAGCGGCCATGGCCTCGGTGCCGCACGGACGAGCCGCTTGCCGCCACGCGCCCGCTGTCGCCGGTTCCGTGCTAGAATGCACGCGGAGGCTTCCCCTTGAGCCGACTCGATGACCAGATCACACGCGTGCGGAACAAGCTCACCGCCGACCTGTTCCTGCAGGCCTGGGCGCAGGCGCTGCTGAATGCGGCTGCGGTCGCGCTGGCATACGTGCTGGTGCGCACGTTCACGCCGTGGCGGTTGCCGTACGAGTGGCGCTTCTTGATCGGCCTGCTGGCGGCGACGGCGGCGTGGGGATTATTCGTCGCGCTGCGCCGGCGGCCCGACGCGCTGACCGCCGCGACGGCGATCGACGGACGCCTGAACCTGCACGAGAAGTTTTCCACCGCCCTGCACGCACGGCAGTCGAACGACCCGTTCGCCCACGCCGCCGTGCTTGACGCCGAACAGGCCGCTCATTCGGCCGACGCGCGCGGCGTGTTCGCCCTGCACTGGCCACGCCTGGCTGGACCGGCTCTGGCGCTGGCGGTGATCGCGGCTGGCGTGGCGTGGTTGGTGCCGCCGCGGAACTTGCTGGCCTCATCGCAGAAGACGCCCAACAGCGGCACTGCCGTCGCGACAATTGAGCGGGAGAAGGCGAAAGTCGAGATCCAGCAGGCCATCGCCAAGATCGACCAGATGCCCAAGGCCGCCGCCGACCCGACCGCCGTGCGTCTGGCCAAGGCGGAACTGGAAGGCCTTCTGCAAAAGCCCGACCTGGCCCCCGACGCCGGCCGGCGGAAGGCGTTGTCGGCGTTGCAGGACTTGGAAAAAGCCGTCAATCAGGCGCAGCAGACGCAACGGTTCGCCGACGCCAAGAACGCCGAACGGATGCTCGAAAAAATGGCCCCGGGCGACAGCGAAAGCGGCGCAGTCGCCGACGCCCAGCGCGACTTGGCCAAAGGGAACTTCGACAGCGCCGTGGAGAAGCTGCAAGACACCGTCGGCAAGTTCGACCAGATGAGCGACCAGCAGAAGCAGGACGCCGCCCGCCAGATGCAGCAGATGGCCAAGCAGCTGGAGCAAATGGCCAACGACCCCAAGGCCCAGCAAAAGGCCCAGCAGCAGATGCAGCAAATGGGCATGAGCCCGCAGCAGGCCCAGCAGGCGCAGCAGCTGATGCAGCAGGCCGCCAGCGGCAATCAACAGGCGCAGCAGCAACTGCAGCAGATGGCCCAGCAGGCGATGAAGCAGATGAACAACGGCCAAGGCCCCACGCAGCAACAGATGCAGCAGGCCCAGCAGCAGCTCCAGCAGATGCAGGCCCAGGCCAACGGCCAACAGCAGGCGCAGCAGCTGCAACAGGCGGCCGCGCAAATGGCCCAGGCGATGCAGCAGGCGGCCGGCGCGAACCCGCAGCAGGCGACCCAAACCCAGCAGGGCCAGAGCCAGCAAGCCCAACAGGCCCAGCAAGGCCAGCAAGCCAACGCCGCGCAACAGCCCGGCCAGCAACAGCAGCAGCCGGGCCAACAAGGCGCCCAGCCGAATCAGCAGCAAATGCAGCAGGCGATGTCGGCCATGCAGCAGCAGATGCAGCAGATGCAGGCCGCCCAGCAGGACGCGCAGCAAGTCGCCGCCGCCCAGCAAGGCGCGCAGCAGGCCGCCGCCGACGCACAAGCCGCCATGAACGGGCAAGGCCAAGGCGAAGCCCCCGCCGACGGCGCCGCACCGCCCGGCGCGCCTGGTGCCGAGCAGAAACAGCCCGGCGGCGCCCCCGGCAAAATCGGCGGCCGCGGCCACACCGCCAGCCGCGCCACCGGCGGCCAGGACGTGCCCTTCACCGTCGACAAAAAAACCGCCCCCGGCATCGAAGACGACAAGGGCCGCATGCTCGCCGGCTCATTGGTCAAGGACAAAGCGCCCAAAGGCGAGTCCAAAGCCGCCCTGGCCAACGCCGCCCGCTCCGCCGAGCAGGACGCCGCCGACGAAGTCGATTCCGACCGCGTCGGCAAACAAGCGCAGAAGGCCGTGCGGGATTACTTCGGGTCGATGACGGAGTGAATGGCTGGTCGCTGGTCGGTGGCAGAAAGACGGTTCACCACGGAGGCACGGAGGCACGGAGAAGAGCAGAGACAAGATCAAAAAAGTGATTGGCGTAATCTCGCACTTGCCGAACGACGATCAGGGCGTGTGATTTTTCTACTCTATATACTTTGCTTTTCTCCGCATTTGCATTCCTCCGTGTCTCCGTGGTGAATCTTTTATCCCATGACGCTCCCGCCGCCTCGCGGGCGCAATTTTGTAGGGCGGGCACGGCCCGCCTTTCCCCCAGGCGGCGGGCCGTGCCCGCCCTACGTCGGAGCGTCGATCGTCAGGAACGACTTTGTTTTGCACGATCTGCCGTTTCTATGTTCCGCTGTCTCCGTGCCTCTCTGGTGAATCCGCCCCCCGTTACGCCCCTGCCGCCTCGCGGGTGCAGTGGTCGAACAGCACCCGCCATTCCAACTGCTGCAGGGCCACGGCGATGTCGTAGCGTTCGTCCGACGGGCTCTCGTGGACCCGCTGGACGAAGTCGACGAACGTCGGCCCGTCCCACGGCCCGCCGCTGAGGCGCAGCAGCGTTTTGTCCGCCGGTGCGTGGGCGACGACGCCGGCGGCCTGAATGCCGAGGCTGGTCATCACCGGATGATTGCGGCAGCGCGCGTACCAGTACTTGGCATTACCGAAGTCGCCCTCCTGGCGGTGCATGATCGCGTGCCAGAAGCTGCCGCTGGCGGTGTCGATCGCCTGGCTGACCGTGTGTGATTCGTCGAGGTACCCGTGCCACAGCCACAGGCCCGACAGCAGACAGGCCGCCTCGTTGCGGTCCGCCGCCGGCTTGGTCAGCAGGTCCGCCGGCGACAACGCGTGCAGCAGTTCGCCCGCCGCGGCCGAGCCGGGCTTGCGCGGCACCAGGTCGGTGTAGGCGGTCGCCGCGTCGGCACGCAACACCCGACGGGCGACGTCGGATAAGGGGTCTGTCGTCATAAGCGGATTCTAGCCGCCGACAGAAGTATGAAACACGAAGGCGCGAAGACACGAAGATCGGCTCGGCGGCCGCCAGCCGCACGCGAAGGGTCTCCATTCGTCGTCTTATTTGGCGTGACCGGATGCCGATTAGTGGTCTTCGCCGCCGCGATACCCTTCGTGCCTTCGCGTCTTCGTGTTTAATCGCCGGCCGACGGTGACTATCTTTTGCGAAACCACCCGCCATAATCGGCCGGGGAAAAGGAGTTCCATGCGACGCCTGTTAAGCGGATTGATATTGATGACCCTCGCCGGCTGCGCCGGCCGGGCCGAACTGTGGCCCAATGGCGACCCGCTGTTGCGCAAGACCAGCACGCAATTCGCCGCCGACGCCGCCAAGCGTTTCCCCTATAAGGCCGACGCCCCGCGCGGCGGCCAGGCGTTGGCCAACGCCGAGGTGGGCTACTTCCTGGACCGCCTCGACGTGACGAATCTGTCGGACGTGGAATGGACGGACGTGGAAGTGTGGGTCAACGGCGCGTACGTCGTGCAGTTGCCGCGCCTCGAGCCGCGCGCGATCAAGAGCGTGCCGTTCCAGGCCATCTTCAACGCGCAGGGCCAGAGCTTCCCGACGCGCCAGGGTTCGTGGTTCCGGCCGCAGCCGCTGATGATCGACAAGGTCGAACTGTACCGCGACGGCAAGCTGTACGACGTGCCGGTGCGGGCCGCGGAATGAGAATTAGAAGTGGGAAGTGGATAGCGGGAAGTGGGAAGTAAAAGGCCTCTGCTCTTCACTTCCCACTTCCCACTATCAACTTCCCACTCATCTCCCATGAACGACGCGATCGAGATCGACGCTGTGCGCAAAGTCTTCGGCGACTTCACCGCCGTCGACGCGCTGTCGCTGAACGTCCCCGCCGGCACCCTGTGCGGCTTCATCGGCCCGAACGGTTCGGGCAAGACGACCACGCTGCGCCTGATCATGCGCATCTACGCGCCCGACAGCGGCACGGTGCGCGTCCTGGGCGAAGCCCGCCACGGGCCGGCCGACGACCGCGTGGGGTATCTGCCCGAAGAGCGCATGCTCTACAAGTCCATGCGCGTCGGCGAGGTGCTGACGTACTTGTCGCGCCTCAAAGGCCACAAGCCCGCTCGGCGTGAGATCGACGAATGGCTGGAAAAGCTCGCCCTGCCGGGCGTGGCCCGGCGGCGTGTGCAGACGCTGTCCAAGGGGCAGACGCAGAAGATCCAACTCATCGCCGTCCTGATCGCCCGGCCGCAACTGGTGCTCTTGGACGAGCCGTTCAGCGGCCTGGACCCCGTCAACAGCGACGTCATGCGCGACGCCATCCTTGACCTCAAACGCCAAGGCACCACCGTGCTGTTCAGCACGCATGACATGAGCAGTGCCGAAAAGCTCTGCGACCGCATCGTGATGATCTACAAAGGCAAAAAAGTAATGGACGGCACCGTCGCCCAAATCCGCGCCGGCCACAGCACCAATACGCTGCGCGTCCGCGTAACGCACGGCAACACGCCGTTCGAAGGCCTTCCCGGCGTCGCCCGGGCGATGGCCGTCGGCGATCATCATGAGCTGCAGCTGCTCCCGGCCACCGACCCGCAAACCGTCCTCGGCGAGCTGCTTCGCCGCGGGCCGGTGGAACTGTTCGAAGTCGCCCGCCCCAGCCTGCACGATTTGTTCGTCCGCACCGTGAACGAAGGGACGACATGAGCAAGACACTGGTCATCGCGGTGCGCGAATACCTGGCGGCCGTGAAGACGAAGGGCTTTCTGGTCGGCCTGATTCTGATGCCGCTGCTGATGGGCGGCGGCGTGGTGATGCAGTCGTTTACGAAGGGGTTGGAAGACCCGACGCCGCGGACGATTGCCGTGCTCGACCGAACGCGGAACGAGGCGCTCTGGCCGGCGCTCAAGCAGGCGGCCGAGCGACGCCGTGAGACGGCCCAGCGCACGACGGCCCTCTATCACGTCGAACGCGTGGAGCCGCCGACGAACCAGGATGGCTTGGATGCCGCGCGGCTGGCGCTAAGCGACCGCATCCGCCGCGGCGAACTGACGGCGTTGCTGGAAATCGCGCCGAACGCGATGGAACGGCGTGACCCGCAACGGCCCGCGACCGCGCCGGCCATCAACATGCCCGCTGGCCTGGCACCGCCGGACATGGGGGCCGAGCCGGGCGACGAAGCGGCCGACGCCCTGTTTTTTACGACGAATCGCCCCGCCCTGGGCGAGCTGCGCGACTTCGTCCGCCGCGCCGTCGAGCCGCACGTCGTCGCCGCGCGGCTGGGCCAGTCGCCGGAAACAGTTGAGGCCGTCGCCCGTTCGTCGCGCGAAATCCTCGTCTCTCGCGGCCTGGCCCGGCGGTCGCTGTCGAACGAGTTTTCCTTCGAACCACGCACGAACGAAGTGGCCACGCTGATGCTGCCGGTGGCGATGGTCGTGGTGATGCTGATGGTGGTGCTGGTCGGTGCTAGCCCGCTGACGACGAACATTATCGAAGAAAAGCAGCTGCGCATCGCCGAAGTCCTCGTCGGCAGCGTCACGCCGTTCACGCTGATGCTGGGCAAGCTGCTCGGCGGCGTGGCGACCAGTTTGACGCTCGGCGCGATTTACATCGTCGGCGCGGCGGCGGTGGCGAACCAGCTGGGCCTGCTGGACGTGCTGTCGGTCGGCCTGGTGATCTGGTTCGTGGTCTTCACGGTCGTGGCCAGCCTGATGTACGGCGCGATGTTCGTCGTGGCCGGCTCGGCGGCGACGAACGTGAAAGAGGCGCAGGCACTGATGACGCCGATGATGCTCATCGTCGTGATGCCGATGTTCCTGGTCGGCCCGCTGATGAACGAGCCGCACGGCAAGATCGGTTTGTTCGGCACGTTCTTCCCGCTGACGGCCCCGCTGGTGACGATGATGCGCCTGACCACGCCCCCGCCGATTGGCTGGTGGCAGCCGGTGCTGGCGCTGCTGAGCAGTGGGTTGATGACCGTCGTCCTGGTCTGGATCGCCGGCCGCGTGTTCCGCGCTGGTTTCCTGCTCCTGGGGCGGCCGGCGAAGTTCAGGGAGTTGATCGGGTGGATTGTGAAGGGATAGTGGATAGTGGGCAGTGGGCAGGAAAGACAAAGCCTGTCTTCTTTCTGCCCACTGCCACCTGCCCACCGCCCACTCTCCCGCTATCATTGCCCGCGTATGACCGCCGTCGCCGCCCCGCCCGACCACAACCTGCTCGGTCTCGACTATCACCGCCCTTGGCCGCGGCCGAAGGTGCGCGGGTGGGTCATCGACTATCACACGCACCTGTTCGCCCACCGCCACCAGCAGCACTGGCTGCGCGTGAACCGGCACTTCGGCATCGACGCGTTCGTTACCATGACGCCGCTGGAAGAGGCGATGAGCGTCGCCCGCGATTTGCCCGGGCGCGTGCAGTTCATCGCGATCCCGAAATGGGGCGACACCACGCCCAACTGGGTCGACGACTGGCTGCGGCGGCTGGAAGCGTTTTACAACATCGGCAGCCGGATCATTAAGTTCCACATGGCCCCCGGCACGATGGCGGCGCGCAACGCCACGCTGGAATCGCCCGGCATCCAGACGATCATGAAAGAGGCCGTCGCCCGGAACATGATCCTGATGACCCACGTCGGCGACCCCGACACCTGGTACCGCGACAAGTACACCGACCACGCCAAGTTCTTCGGCACGCGTGGCGACCACTACCGCATCTGGGAAGACCAGCTTAAAGCCCACCGCGGCCACACGTGGATCGGCGCTCACCTCGGCGGCAACCCTGAAGACCCGGCCCGCCTGCAATACCTGCTGGACACGTACCCCGATTTGTACCTGGACCTGTCGGCCACGCGCTGGATGGTGCGGGAAATCAGCGCCCGGCGGGACGTGATGCGCGACTTCGTCATCAAAAACGCCGACCGCCTTTTGTGGGGCAGCGACCAGGTCAGCGGCGACACGCGTGAGTTCGATTTCCTCGCCAGCCGCATGTGGTGCCACCGGAAGTTGTGGGAAACCGCGTACGTCGGCCCGAGCCCGGTGCTGGACCCGGACCTGGCCCAGGACGCGCAGCCGACACTGCGCGGCCTGGCGCTGCCGGACGACGTGCTGCAGAAGATTTACCACGACAACACGGTGCGCGTGCTGGGCCGGCACGGGATTGTGTTTGATGAGCCCGTGGCGTAGGGCCTCTGGTTCCCTCTCCCTTGTACTCACGGGAGAGGGTTAGGGTGAGGGCCGGTGACGAAAGACGACTTCGGAACGAAGGCGGGCTGACGTTCGAAGCGGCCTGATCGAAGCCCTCACCCTACCCGCGTGCCTGTGGCACCTCCCGGCCATACCGGGAGAGGGAACTCCGCATGTCCTTCCGACGCTCGGTGCCTCATTGGCTCGATAGAACTTCTCGTTGCCCAATGCTACAACGCACGGCATGTCGCTGACCGCCCAGTTGTTGACCCTCGCCGCCGTCGCGTACTTCGTCGGGTCGATCCCGTTCGGCCTGCTCGTCGGGCGGGCCAAGGGGATTGACCCGCGCACCAGCGGCAGCGGCAACATCGGGGCCACGAATCTGGGCCGGCTGCTGGGCGGGAAGTATTTCGCGCTCGTGTTCGCGCTCGATCTGCTCAAGGGCTTGTTGCCGATGCTCGCGGCGGCGTATCTGGTGCGCGACTTGCTGACGCACGAAAAGCCGTACCTGCTTTGGATGGCCGTCGGCGCGGCGGCCGTGCTCGGGCATTTGTTCCCGGTCTACCTGAAGTTCCAGGGCGGCAAAGGCGTGGCCACCAGCGGCGGCGTGGTGCTGGGATTATGGCCGTTCCTGACGCTGCCCGGCTTCGGCGTGATCGGCGTGTTCCTGCTGGTGTTCGCCGTCACGCGCACCGTCAGCCTCGGCTCCCTGGCCGCGTCGGCGTCGTTCCCGTTTCTGTTCATCCTGATCGGCTGGACCCTGGAATGGCCGGTATTCGGCGAGCAACTGCCGCTGCTGATCTTCGGGACGTTTCTCGCCAGCCTGATCATCTACCGCCACCGCGCCAACATCGTGCGGCTGCTGAACGGAACGGAAGGGTCGTTCAAGAAGTCAGTGGGAAGTTGAGAGTGGGAAGTGGGAAGTGCAGAG
>DASVSC010000147.1:0-9044 GCA_036388295.1 Tepidisphaeraceae bacterium
GAGTTGGAAGTGGAGAGTGGAGAGTTAAGAAATATGGCGCACCATTTCTTAACTCTCCACTCTCCACTCTCCACTTCCAACTCTCCACTATCATCCCCCATGCACTACCGCACCCTCGGCAGCACCGGCCTGGATGTTTCCGTTATCGGCATCGGCACCTGGCAGTTCGGCGGCGAATGGGGCAAACAGTTCGCGCAGGACGAAGTCGACGCCATGTTCGCGCGCGGCCATGACCTGGGGCTGAACCTGATCGATACCGCCGAATGCTACGGCGACCATCTGTCTGAATCCCTGATCGGCCGGGCGATTGAGGGAAAGCGGGACCAATGGATCCTGGCGACGAAGTTCGGGCACAAGTTTCACAAGCCGTTCGAGCGTACGGAACCGCGCCGGCCGCAGGACGTGATCGACCAACTCGTCGATAGCCTCAAGGCCCTGCGGACCGACCACATTGATCTGCTGCAATACCACTCCTGGGGCGACGACCAGTTTCTCAACGCCGGCGTGTTGGAAGCCCTGCTGCGGGCGAAGGAACAAGGCTTGTTCCGCTTCCTCGGCAACAGCGTCGGCAGCAACGGCAACGTCAAGCAGGTCGCCGCCAGTCAGGACATGCAGATCGAGGCGATTCAGATCATTTACAACCGCATCGACCGCAAGCCCGAGGAAGAAGTGTTCGACGTCTGCCGGCAGCAGAACCTCGGCGTCCTGGCGCGTGTGCCGCTCGCCAGCGGATTCCTCAGCGGCAAATACAAGCCCGGCCAACAGTTCCCGGTCGGCGACGTCCGCGAACGGCAGAAGCGCGAGACGATCGACGCGAAACTGGCGGAGGTCGAAACAATCGCCCGCGAAGAAGTCCCGTCCGGCGTGGCGATGAGCCAGTGGGCGCTGGCGTGGTGCCTGAAGCAGGACGTCGTCACCAGCGTCATCCCCGGCTGCAAAAGCGTCGAACAAGTCGAACACAACGCGGCGGCGGCTAATCTGGTGGAGCAGTGACGGTCTATTAATACCGCGTGCATTTGCACCGCAACGTGACGCGTCTCACGTCCGTCGTCCGCAACTTACGCCGCCGCATCCAGCGGCCGGTGCGAGCCCGATTCCCCGCTTCAACGCCACCGTTGCTAAGGGATTCCACCGGGCGAAAGCGCATGCGGCCAACGGCACGGCCTACTACTATGCCAAGGCCCTGATTTCCCACGGGCCCATGGGTGACGAACTATGAACGGCCAGCGTGTGATCATTAATGTGTCGAACCGCCTGCCCGTGACGGTCGGCGAGACGCTCAAGAAGTCGTCCGGCGGGCTCGTCGCGGCCTTGGAGGGCGTCGACTCATCACAATTCAAGCTTCGCTGGCTCGGTTGGCCCGGCCAAGCAATCGACGACCCGAAACGCCGGGCGGACGTGACGCAACAGCTGGACAGGGAACTCGGGTGCGTGCCGATTTTTATGTCCGAAGCCGAAGCCACCGGGCATTACGAAGGCTTTTCCAACGGCAGCCTGTGGCCGCTGTTGCACACAATGCCGAGCCGGTTCACCTACGCGACCGAATGGTGGGACCACTACGAAACGGTCAACCGGCGTTTCGCCGACGTCGTTTTGAATGAGGCCGGCGAAGACGACCTAGTGTGGGTGCACGATTACCAGTTGCTGCTGCTGCCCCAGATGCTGCGCGAAGCCCGGCCGACGCTGAAGATCGGCTTTTTCCTGCACACGCCGTTCCCGTCGTACGAAGTCTTCCGCTGTCACCCGAAACGCGAGGCCCTGCTGCACGGCATGCTCGGCGCCGACCTGATCGGCTTTCATACGTTCGGCTACCTGCGCCACTTCCGCAGTGCGGCCGTCCGGCTGCTGGGCGTCGAAGCGCAGATCGCATCGATCCCGCACGCGCGTGGCTCGACGGCGTTGGGCGTTTACCCGATCGGAATCAACACGCCCGCCTTCGAAACCGCACGCACGAGCCCGGCATTCGAAGAGCATCTGGCGGCACTCAAGAAGAACTTCGGCGGCAAGCGGATCGTGCTGTCCGTCGAACGCCTCGATTACAGCAAGGGCCTGCCGCAGCGGCTGGACGCGATCGAGAAGTTCCTCGCGCACGCCGACACGGAGATGCGCAACGGCATTAAGTTCATTTTCATCAGTGTGCCCTCGCGCGAGAACGTCGACCAATACCAGCAGTTGCTGGCCCACATCGAACTGCGCGTGGGACAACTCAACGGCGATTACAGCACGACGCTGAACAGCCCGATTCATTTTATTCATGGGTCGGTGCAGTTTCCGGAGTTGTGCGCGCTGTACGCGCTGGCGGACGTGGCGCTGGTGACGCCGCTGGCCGACGGAATGAACTTGGTGGCGAAGGAATACATCATCTGCCAGCAGCGCGAGCCGGGCGTGCTGGTGCTGAGTGAGTTCGCCGGGGCGGCGCAGGAACTGTTCAATGCAATGCTGGTGAATCCCTATGACACGCAGGCGGTCGCGGACGTGTTGCGGCAGGCGTTGGACTTGCCGCTGGAAGAGCGCCGCGGGCGGATGGAAGGAATGATCGACCGCGTGCGGATGATGGACGCCGGCTGGTGGGCCAAATCCTTTATCGACGACCTGGCCGCCCGCGTGCCCGTTCCCATCATTCACGCCAACCCGGCCGAACTGCGGCAGGAACTGGCGCGGGACGTGCGCGCAAACAAGCGGGTGGCGTTGTTCCTGGACTACGACGGCTCGCTCCGGGAACTGCAGAGCGATCCGGCTGCCGCCCGGCCGAGCCAGGAACTGATCGGTCTGCTCCGTCGTTTACAGGACCGCGCGAACTTGCGCGTCACGATCATCAGCGGCCGGCGGCGGTCAGACCTCGAACGGTTTGTCGGGCAGTTCGACCGCATCGCCCTGATCGCCGAGCACGGCGCGGCCGCCCGCGCGCCGGGGGCGACCGAGTGGACCGACCGCGCCGCGCTGCTGGACTTCGGCTGGATGCCGGACGTGCTGAAGATCCTGCAGCAGCACGCCTCGCTCACGCCGGGCAGCTTCGTGGAGCACAAGCAGACGTCGCTCGTCTGGCACTACCGTCGCGCCGACCCGGAGTTCGGCGACTGGAAGGCCCGGCAGCTGGTGTCGGATTTGACCACCGCGCTGGCCAACCACCCGGTGCACGTGCGGCACGGGAAAAAGATCGTCGAGATTACCCCGCACACGATCAACAAAGGGGCGGCGGTCATGGAATCGCTCGCCCAACTGCCGGCCGACGTGGCGTTGGCGGTGGGGGACGATACGACCGACGAAAGCATGTTCGTCCTCGACCTGCCCCAGCTGCGCACGCTGAAAATCGGCAACGCCGACACCGCCGCCCGTTACGTGCTGCCCACCCCGGCGCAGCTGCGGGCGTTCCTGACCGGCGTCCTGGATGACGCAGGGGTCTTGTGACCCGCCGTCCGTGACGATCTGGAAAAACGTCCGGCAGTCCCTAGTATGGCGGCACGTATCTGAATCTGTTCGAAAGGAACCCTTATGCCCCTGATGACCACCAAGCCCATGTTCGATCTCGCCTACGACGGCGGTTTCGCCGTTGGCGCCTTTAACGTTAACAACATGGAAATCACCCAGGGCATCATCGAGGCCGCCGCGGCCGAGAAGAGCCCGCTGATCCTGCAGATCAGCAAAGGCGCTCGCGAATACGCCAAGATGAACTACCTGAAAGCGATCATCGACGCGGCCGTGAAGGAATACCCGTGGCTGCCGATCGCCATCCACCTTGACCACGGCGACACCACGAAGCTGGTCGACACCTGCATCGCCGACGGCTTCACCAGCGTCATGATCGACGGCAGCCACCACGACTTCGAAAAGAACATCGCCCTGACCAAGGAAGCGGCCGAGCACGCCCACAAGGCCGGCGTGACCGTAGAGGCCGAGCTGGGCATGCTGGGCGGCATCGAAGAAGACGTCGTCGGTCTGGACGCCGAGGAATACGAAAAGAACATCGAGAAGTTCCTGACCGACCCGGAGGACGCCAAGAAGTTCTGGGAACAGACCCAATGCGACAGTCTGGCCGTCGCCATCGGCACCAGCCACGGGGCATTCAAGTTCAAGCACGAGGCGAAGCTGGCCTTCAACCGCGTCGAAGAGATCATGAAGACCTGTCCCGGCCTGCCGCTGGTCATGCACGGCAGCAGCAGCGTGCCGCAGGAGTTCATCGATTTGGTCAACAAGTACGGCGGCGCGATGCCCAACGCCAAGGGCGTGCCCGAAGACCAGATCAACATGGCCGTCAGCAAGTACGGGGTCTGCAAGGTCAACATCGACACAGACCTGCGTCTGGCGATGACCGCCAAGATCCGCGAAGTGTTCGTCACCAAGCCCGCCGAGTTCGACCCGCGTAAGTACATGGGCCCCGGCCGCGAGGCGATCATCGGCATGGTCCGCCGCAAGATGCACGTGCTGAACTCGGCCGGCAAGGCCGACCCGATCATTCAGCATTGGGAAAAGTCGGGCAAGCCGCTGCCGAGCTTCTATAAGAACTGAATCGGTCGCACGCCGACCGGCTGCGAAGGCCGGCGCTGACCAGCACTAAAAAAGTCCGCCGCCACGCATGACTGCGTGGCGGCGATCTTTTTTGGACGCACGGGACAGCTACATCACCCGAATCACGCCTGTCCGTTGCGGGGTCGATCGCAACGAAGCGGGGCAAGCGGCAGAGGATTTGCCCTTGAGACGGCGTCGAATCCGAGGCCACAGCCTATCTGGCC
The DNA here is from genome assembly GCA_036388295.1 of Tepidisphaeraceae bacterium. Classification (GTDB taxonomy): domain Bacteria; phylum Planctomycetota; class Phycisphaerae; order Tepidisphaerales; family Tepidisphaeraceae; genus RYN-431. The sequence goes on from DASVSC010000147.1 coordinate 4,731, forward strand.
GGGTCGGTTCTGCGGGCGTCCGGGTTGGTGGTCGGCGTCGTCAGGACTTCGCGCGTCTGCACTTCGGTTTCCTTGACCGTTGCGCCACCAGGCGTTTCGCGGACCTGGGTGCGGGTGCGCTGGGCCGTCTTGCCGTCTTGAGAGATGGTTTGCGAACGCTCCTGCTCGCGGACGTTGGAGCAGCCGAGGCTGGTGGCGAGGACGACGGTGCCGAGAACGAGAGAGGTTGACTTGATCATGATTTTCCCTTTCCTGAGATCGCCTTGACCTTAGCCCCCGACTCCGCATGGCAGCCGAAAAATTTTGTCGTCTCCGGTTAAACTGCCCCGCATGACTTCCCCACAGTGCCCCCACACCGGCTTGCAGGCCATGCGGATCGACTACGGAAAGGGTGCGCTCAACGAGGCGGACGTGGCCCACGATCCATTCACGCAGTTCGACGCTTGGTTCGCAGAGGCCGAGAACGCGAAGCTGGCGGAGCCGAACGCGATGACGTTGGCGACCGCCACGCCCGACGGTCGGCCGTCCGCTCGGGTCTTGCTGCTCAAAGGCTTCGACGAACGCGGGTTCGTCTTCTTCTCCAACTACGACAGCCGAAAAGGCCAGGAACTAGCGGCGAACCCGCACGCGGCGATGGTGTTCTTCTGGCAGCCACTCGAACGGCAGGTGCGCATCGAAGGCACCATAGAAAAGGCCGACCGTGACGAATCAAGGCGGTATTTCGAGACGCGTCCCCGCGGCTCGCGACTCGGCGCGTGGGCCTCCCGGCAAAGTGAGGTCATCGCGTCGCGCGAGGTCGTGGAGGCGCGCGAAAAGGAGTTAGCCGAACGATTCGGCGACAACGTCCCACTGCCGGACTTCTGGGGCGGTTACCGGCTGGTGCCGACGAGCGTCGAGTTCTGGCAAGGTCGGCCATCGCGCCTGCACGACCGGCTGCGCTACACGCGGGAGGGGGACGGGTGGACGCTGGAGCGGCTCTCGCCTTGAAACGCTGTATTAGCGGCATTGAAGGGTGGCCGTCAGGTCATGCACGGCTCCCGTCCCGCCGCGCCTAGAATCCGCCATGGACTACGGCCCCGGACGAACCGGCAACATCATCGCGGCTGTGTGCAGCTTCTTCATCCCGGGGCTGGGTCAGCTGGTACAAGGACGGATTCTGTGGGCGATCATCCATGTCGTCTTAGGGCTGCTGATCTGGATTATTTCCTTCGGGACGCTCGGCTGGATCGTCCACTTATGGTCGACCATCGATGCGGCGATCTGGAAGCCAGTGCCGCAGGCTTATTAGCGTTCGCCCCACACTCACAATTTGTGTGGCGTGCGGCGCCGGCGTATCACTTCGTTCATGAACGCTTCCCGCTCCTGCGCAGTCGTCTTGGTCCTCTGCTGCGTGCTGCTGCTCGGCTCGGCCGTGGTCTGGGCCGCGGACCCGGCCCCGAAGGTGCAGCGAATTACCATTACGAAAGTGGACGGCAAGACCGTCGCAGGCGAATTCGTCGATGCCACGCCGGCCGGTGTTCGCGTGAAACCGTCGCCGAAGGTGGACGCCGTGCTGGTGCCGTGGGCCGAAGTACAGCGGACGACGAACAATCTGGACCGGAAGAAAATTGTTGCGGAATGGCGGCTGACGAAGGCGGACCAGCTCTGCCCGACCTGCACCGGCGAAGGAACGCAAAATTGCGCCGCCTGCGGGGGCACCGCCGTGGAACCGGCGGGGGCAAAGGAATGTGACACCTGCCATGGCAGCGGCGACGTCGGCAAATGCCCAAAATGCACCGACGGCAAGGTCGCTTGTCCCAGCCCCTGCCTGAAGGCCGAAAGCTTCAGCGGGGCCAAGGACGCTGAGGGAAAGCGGTGGCGCACCTTCCGCGGCAAGAGCGGCGGATTGCGCATCAGCGACGGCCACGTGGGCGAACAGGTCGTCATGGAGGGCGGTGACCCGGTCATGAAGGGCAAGTGCCCGACCTGCGCCGGCACGACCAAAATCACCTGCCCGACCTGCGAAGGGACCGCAAAAAAGGAGTGTGCCAAGTGCCACGGCGGCGGCAAAACCGGCCCAGCCTGCCCGACCTGCACGGTCGGCCGCACCGCCTGTGATGTCTGCCGCGGGTCGGGCTTGAAGGCCACGCCCTAGGCGCATTGTCACAGGCCGATCTTCCTTGATCGGATGTCGATTTAAACCTATACTTGGGCGTCCGGATTCGTGGGTTTTTACTGCCGCGACCGGCCGAACCTGAGCACCCTGAGGGAGCCCAACTATGATCAGCCTTTCCGAAACCGCCGCCAAAGAGATCAAGAGCATTATCGCCGACCAAGGCCTGAACGAGGGCGATACCCGCCTGCGCGTCGGCGTTAAAGGGGGCGGCTGCTCGGGCTTTACCTACATGCTCGACCTGACCGAAGAGCCCAAGGCCGAGATGGACGAAGAGCTGGAGTCCAACGGCGTCAAAATCCTGTGTGACATGAAGAGCTTCCTGTACCTGTCCGGCGTCGAAATCGACTTCAAGGACGAGGTCATGGGCCGCGGATTCGTCTTCAAGAACCCGAACGCGACCAGCAGCTGCGGCTGCGGTCATAGCTTCCAAGCCTAAAAAGGGCTAGTGGCTAGTCGCTGGTAGCTAGTGGCTGAAGACGCTTTGTCCTCAGCCACTAGCTATTAGCCATTAGCCACTAGCACATTTGTATGCCTACCGCCGAAACGGAAATCGAAACACTCGCCAGCCAGGAGTACAAGTACGGCTTCGTCTCCGACGTCGAGTCCGACACGTTGCCGCCCGGCCTGACCGAAGAGACGGTGCGCTTCATCTCCGCCAAAAAGAACGAGCCGCAGTGGATGCTCGACTGGCGTCTGAAGGCGTTCCGGCACTGGCAGACCATGACCGAGCCGCACCACTGGGGTAAGCTGCGCTACGAGCCAATCAATTACCAGGCCACCAGCTACTTCTCGGCCCCGAAAAAGAAGCTGAGCAGCCTCGACGAAGTCGACCCGGAACTGCTGGCCATCTACGAAAAGCTCGGCGTGCCGATCGGCGAGCGAAAGAAGCTGCTGGGCGTCGAAGAACCCGAGCCGACGATTGCCGTCGATGCCGTGTTCGACAGCGTCTCGGTCACCACGACTTTCAAAAAGAAGCTCGGCGAGCTCGGCATCATCTTCTGCAGCTTCGGCGAAGCCGTCATCGAACACCCGGAACTGGTGCGCAAATACCTGGCCACCGTGGTGCCGTATTCGGACAATTTTTACGCCACACTGAACTCGGCCGTCTTCACGGACGGCAGCTTCGTGTACATCCCCAAGGGCGTGAAGTGCCCGATGGAGCTGAGCACGTATTTCCGCATCAACGCGCTGAACACCGGCCAGTTCGAACGCACGCTGATCATCGCCGATGAAGGCAGCCAGGTGAGCTACCTGGAAGGGTGCACAGCCCCGCAGCGCGACGAAAACCAGTTGCACGCCGCCGTCGTGGAACTGATCGCGCTGCCCGGCGCGACGATCAAGTACAGCACCGTCCAGAACTGGTACCCCGGCGACGCCGAGGGGAAGGGCGGCATTTACAACTTCGTCACCAAGCGTGGCAAGTGCTACGACAACGCCAAGATCACCTGGACCCAGGTCGAAACCGGCTCGGCCATCACCTGGAAATACCCCAGCTGCATTTTGGCCGGCGACAACAGCGTCGGCGAGTTCTACAGCGTCGCGCTGACGAGCAAAAAGCAGCAGGCCGACACCGGCACGAAGATGATCCACATCGGGAAAAACACCCGCTCGACGATCGTCAGCAAAGGCATCAGCGCCGGCCAGGGCCAGAACACCTACCGCGGTCTGGTAAAGGTCATGCCGGGTGCGACGAACGCCCGCAACTACACGCAGTGTGACAGCCTGCTGATCGGCGACCAGTGCGGCGCGCACACCGAGCCGTACATCGAAGTCCGCAACCAGACGGCCAAGTGTGAACACGAGGCCAGCACCAGCAAGATCGGCGAAGACCAGCTGTTCTACTGCAAGACCCGCGGCATCGCCCTGGAAGACGCCATCAACATGATCGTCAGCGGCTTCTGCAAGGAAGTGTTCCGCGAGCTGCCGATGGAGTTCGCGGTCGAAGCCCAGAAGCTGCTGGGCGTGAGTCTTGAAGGTTCGGTCGGCTGATGCCGAAGAAGATTCGTGACCTGAAGCACCTTTTGCGTCGGGGCGGCTTCGAAAACTTGCCCGGACGTGGCAAGGGCAGCCATAGCATGTGGCGTCACCTTCTCTACGCCGACCTGACCGTTGAGTTGTCCGGCAATGACGGTGACGACGCGCGGCGGTATCATGAACGG
>DASVSC010000148.1:0-5810 GCA_036388295.1 Tepidisphaeraceae bacterium
GTCGGATCTGAACCGCCGGTGTCGCGGACACACTCGGCTTTCATCGCGAGCGTGCTGGCGATGCGCTCGACTTCCTCCAGATCCTCGGCCGGTGCCCAGGCGGAGCGAATAGCCTCGTTCGCTGCCCGGATGATCTCCCGCCGGCGGAACTTGTCGGCGACGATGTCGGCGTAGTGCAGGCCGTTCGCTGCGGTCGGCACCGTGTTCAAGAGTTCGGCGAGGTAGGCCGTTCCACCGATCTCGTCGAGCTGGCCGCGGCGGGCCAGCTCCTCGCGTAGAATGACGGCGTCCATCGGCCGCCCGCGCTCCCGCGCGTCCGCTAAGATCTTGAAGATGATGGCATGGTCGACGAGGTAGAAGGCTTCGTGACTGTGGATCCTCTCACGTGCCTCTTCGTACAAGTCGACGTCCAACATGAGCGACGCCAGCAGGCACTGTTCCGCGGTGATGCTCTGCGGCGGCAGCTTGTCGAATTGCGTCGACGGGTCGTTGATGCGGATCACGAGAACCTCCGTCCGTAAGCGACCGGGGCGGCAGGCTTCTGCACCTGGCCATTTTCCAGCTTCGGCACGTTGCCGTTCGCCCAGGCAGCCAGCTCACGCCGCACGCACCCGACCGCGTGCTTGATGCTCATGAACTCCTTGGGCTGCTTGATGAGCCGCTCGACGGCCTCGGGAATCAGCGTGTGCCGTGCCACGCGGGTGCCGCCCCACAGCATCGGCGGCAGCGGTTCCAGCTCCGCCAGCAGGGCCACAACGGGCAGGTGGTCGTTGTTGTTTTTGCGGATGACGTAACCGACGCCCTGCGGCGGCGGCAACATCGCCCAGCGGTCGAACGCCCCGATGGCAGCGTCGAGCGCCGCGACCTTTTCAGGCGTTGCCCGGTCGATCGGAGTCGGCGGATGGCGTTGCGGTCGTTGTCCCGTCTTCGCCGGGTCGTGTTTTTCGTCCTCGTTGCCGTCTGCGCGCGCTTCTTCTGGTAATGACTTTGATAATGAATTCCTTATAGGGTCGCTCTGCGCCCCTGTTTGCGCCCCCTTTTGCGCCCCTGTTTGCGCCCCTGTTTCGTCCAAAAACACTGTTTCCTGCGGCACTGTTGTTGCAACAGGGTTTACGTCGGTAAACCCGGACCCCCGGGACACTGTTTCGGGATTGCCTGCGGACCACGGCTCTGCGGTGAAATTGATCAGCCAGACCGCCCGGTTGCCACGGCCCGGTTTGCTCTCCCTGACCGTGCGGATGACGCCCAGGGCGTGCAACTCCGCCAGCGCCGGGTGCACGTAGCGGCCGGCCGTGAGACCGGCGTTCTCGCGGATGGCCTCGATTGACATGCTGACCTGCCCCGTCTTGAAATCACGCTGCGCGCACATGGCGATGAGCACGCTCATCGTGGCCGGCAGCAGTCGGCGCTCGCCCTTGCTCTGCAGGCGCACGATGTAGGACGGCAGCGTCACGTAGTGCAGCCCTGATGCCGGTTTTCCGTTCTTCTCGTGCATTACGTCCGCCACGGTTCACGCTTTCGCTGTGCTGGTCATCCACGGAAACTTGCCGGCCCTAACGCGATGGACCGCCTCTTTCTTCTGAGTGACCGTGAGTTGGTCCCACTCGCCGGGGCGGGGCAGGAACAGCCTCATGCGACGCTGCGCAATGACGATCGCACCCATGGGGTCCGAAGGCTTGCCGTCCGGCTTGGGCGGGCGGTGCGCCACCACGAAGTGAAGGAAGTCGTCGGCGGTGCTTTTGGCGGTGATCGGCTTCGGCGCAACGTCGTAGTCGATGGCCGCCTGGGTTTGCGCTCTTTCCTCGTCCGTCACTGGCGTCAAGGTCTTGGCGGGGGGCTTTACGTCCAGATCGTCTAGCACGTTCGCGCCGGCGATCGGCCCGGCATCAGTAGCCGCCGTCGCTGCGCTGCCAGCGGCAGCCTTTGCCTCACGCTCGGCGCACACGCGAGCCCATTCCGCCTGCTCGCGCGCGTCGTGGTCGTCCGGATCGGGCTCCTGGCCGGCCACCTGGTCGTCGATGATCTCTTCGGCTTCGGCCGGCGAATGCGACACGCCACGTTGAACCGGATCCGGCGTCGGCGGCTGATCGTCGCCATCGATGATGTCGATGTGCACGGTCGACGCCGGCGGCATGTTGTGAGCGGCTTCCGGATAGAACTCGTCGACGACAGCCCGCATTTCCGCCGGCTGTTCGTAGCCTGGAAGTGACAGCAGCGCCCGGTACTGCCGCTGCGTGGCCTCGATCTCCTTCTTGTGCGACAGCAGGTAGCGTTCCTGCTCAAGCGCCTTCGTACGGATCTCGTCCATGTCCGTGCCGTGCAGTTCGATCTGCGGGCAGTAGACGGTTTCCACGCGCCCGCGGTGCTTCACCTTCACCGCGTGCAGCTCCATCATCAGAGGCATGCCGCGGAGCACGCCGCCGGTGAGCTGGCTGATGCTGGCGAACGACCCGACGAGCTTGTCGTAGGTAATCAGCGACGTCGTGCGGAACTTGTACACGCCGCCGAACCGGGCACTGGGCGAGCGGATGTAGCAGCTCAATTCCGAGTTGAGCTTGAAGAACTTGTTGCCCTTGTCATCCGCCCAGTTCCGCAGCTCGTCGGTCCACTCTGCGATCTCGGGCTTAGGTAGCGGCTTGTTGTGGTCGTCAACGTGCCATTCCACCGTCTTGCCGTCCGAACGAGCCCCCAGCTGCGTCGCGCCCACGTACCACACCCATTGGGTACGCAGGATGTCTTCGACTTCGTTGACGGCGAATTGAATGGGAAGCGTGCGGATGACGCGCTCGTAGCCCGCCGCGCTCGCTTTCGTGGGTTTCTCGCCGAACTGTGCCGTCAGCTCCGCCATGAGCGAATCGTCAATGATCAAATCGCCGTCGTACGCCATGGCCTGACGCCGCATGGTGGTGATCAGGAAGTGGTCGATCTTCCTGGGCGGCCGATACCCGTTTTTCTCCGGCCCTTTGATGCCGATCTTGATCTTGCCCAGTTCATTGAGTCGGGGGGCAGTTTTGCCGAGCGACTCGTTGATGGTCGCGATGCTCATAAATCACCTTCTGAGTACCAGTCGGGAAGTTGGATCGTCACCGGCAGGCTGCTAATGCCGGGGAACTTGTTCGATTCAAGCGCCGCGGCGCGACGTTCGAGCAGCCGGCGATACAGGTTGCGGCCGTGGGCGAGCGTGTCGTCACCGACGATGTGCACCACCACGTCAAACGGCGGCTTCTTTTCGACCGCGATGCAGACATGCACGACGCTGATCTCTGGCCGCAGCGTCTGTAGGCCGTCGTCGTAGAACGCGGACTGACCGAAGTAGCCGTGCTTGCCGTACTCGCGCCAAAAGTCGCGCGGCTCGATGAACGTCGACGCCGTCGTTTTAAGGTCGATCGACACGATCTGTGTCGCCTTGGGATCTGTGACGGTGGGGTACAGCAGCACGCTCGGCGCACGGCAGAACCGGTCAAGCCGGCCCTGGCAAAGCTGTTTCGAAACGCTGTCGCGCCAGACCTGCGTCAGCTCGTTCTTGCCCTTCGTGTCGTAGAGCAGGGGGCCCGCAGTCTTGTGCTGCCGCAGCGACGCCTGCATGCCGAGCAGTTCCTGGTATCGGTCGGCTTTCAGGTGGCCTTTGCCGACGTTCTCGTCCTGCCAGCGCTTCTTGGCGTCCTTATGCTCTTTAGAGCGGTAATCACCCGGAAACTCAGGCATCGTTACGTATAGCTCGGCGAACTTCTCCGGCTCCAGGACGGCGGTGTGGAAGGCCGTGCCGAACTCCAACGCGTCGGTGTCCTCGTCGGGTGTGGTCTCGGCGAAGTAGCCGGCGAGCGCGGAGCGTTTGTACGGCTTGAGCGTGCTCCACCGAATACCGCCGATGCGGGCGTAGTCGGCATACGGCACGTTCTCGTGAAACCCGGCTTGTGTCAGCGGTGGCCGTGGCGGCGCCGCCGTGGTATCCGAAATCATGACTTCCTCGTTCCGTTGGCGATGCGGAGCAGGACGTCCGCATGACAGGCGAGACCTGCGGGGCAAAAGCAGGCCAGGTTCTTGCCGCGCAACTGCTCGCGGGCGAGCTGGGCGATGCGCCGGCCTTCGAGCTTGAGCCAGCGTTCGTAGTGGGCGATGGCTTCCTCGCGCGTGCGGGACGTGATGCCGTCGACTTTAAACGGGTTGCCGAAGCGGCTCGGCCGTGACACCCGGACGGTGTTCGGGGGCAGTCGATAGCCTTTCACCCGGCTGCACTGGATGCGTTTGGCCGTCATCGTGGCGCCTCCGGATCCATGCGCGCGGCGGGTGCCACATACGGCACGCCACACAATTTGAAATAAGCCCGCTCGTCCGGTGCCGGCACGAGTTGCATCGACAGCGGTTCGTGCTTCCTGCACTGCGGGCATACGCCGGCCCGGTCGCGGCCGTTGATCCACTTGGAAGCCTTAGCGTCGGTCCAGTCTTCGGGCGCGATAAACAGAAGGCCGCGTTCGCCGGCAAATGTGCCGCGCCACCCGCAGCCGGCGCACGTCATGTCGTTCTTGTTCCAGACGTACCCGCCGTCGTTCATGTAGCCGTTGCGCTGCAGGGCGTTCACGAGCATCTTGGAGTAGCCACCGGGCCCGGTGCGGATGGCGAGTACGCTGCCCAGGTTTTCGGCGTCTGCGGCGTAGATCTCGTGGCAGAACCCGCGGTAGTCGACGCCGCGGCTCTTCTCGCCCCATTTGAAGCGTGTCGCCGTGTACCCCTCCGGCGGATTGGCGCGCGAAATGCCGTCGCCGTTCAGGCCGCCGTAGACGTGCTTTTTCACGCTTCCGGCGGACGCCAGCTTGTCCAGGTGGTGCATGACGAGATTGACGCGGCGGGTCTCAGTGAACAAACCGCCGGCCTCTTCGATCTCGCCATAACGCGGCACAACGACATGCTCGACGTCGCTTACAGCTTCGCGGCCGCGCCGGACGCTGCCGGCGACGGTCCAGTTCTCATACATTTCACGGTCGAACAGGCACTGGAATGCCATGGCGTCGGCGGTGGCGTCAGCGAGCGTGCGCTTCGTGGGGGTGGTGGACATGGCTACTCCTTTGCGCAAGAGGGGAATTGAGAGACGTGCCAACGACGCAACGTGGTGGTGGCTAGCTGAACTGCGTTCCCGCAGTGCTCGGCTTGGGTCCAAGCGTCGACCATGCCGGCGGCGTATGGATCGGCGAGCAGGGTGTCGACGGTGTCAGCCTCGTTCGAAAAATGGACGAGCGTGGTTGCGGCCTGTCGCGGGCTGATGCCCGTTTCGGGGTCAACGACGTCGGTCGCCGCCGGGCCCGGCTCGGAAACTAAGGCGGGTAAGTGGGTCATTCGCCACCCGCCTCGACGCTCAGGCTGTCCTCGAACGCCTGCAGTGCGCGCTGTACGAGCCGGTGATTGTGTTGCAACCACCACTCGGGTGAGCGATAAGTTGTCGCGTCTGGTGCGCCTTCTGGTGCGCGTTCGACCGAATTGGGCAAATCTGGCTCGAAATCGTCATGACTTCGAATCCATTCGGGCCCACATTAGGTCGAACCGTTTAACGACGGTTCGGCCTTTTTTTATGGCCACTGATTTCATCACCGGCGAAGAATTCGCCGCGCGGCGCGAACGCGTTCTGACCGAACTTGACGGCGCAGTCGCCCTGGTTTTAGCCGGCGATGCCAGCGGCGGCACCTTCACGGCCGATGCGCACTTCGTTTATCTCACCGGCCTTGTCGGCGAAGCCGGCGCGAGCGTGCTGTTCGACGGCAACAATCCGCAGCCCGAGCGGCGCATCACACTGCTGCTGCGGCCGCTGAATACCGAGG
>DASVSC010000149.1:0-20296 GCA_036388295.1 Tepidisphaeraceae bacterium
CCCGCCGGCTGCCGCAGTTTCCCAGGCGGTCTTGGCGAACGCTTTGACGTAGCCGGTGCCCGTGCCGCCGGCCGCGGTGTCGAAGCCGTTGCCGGTGTAGAGGTTGCCATTCGCATCGAAGGTTATGCCCGCCGACGCCCCGCCGACGTTGTTGACGACGGTGGTGACACTGCTCGTAGCGGTGTTCAGCACCTGCACGCCGTTGTTGTTCGAGACGGCCAAGCGGCTGTTGTCGATCCACGTGCCGTCGGTGTCGTTGATGGCGTAGTTCGTGGCCGTCGCGGGCGAGGCGGTGTTGAAGACGGTGATGCTGCCGCCGAAGTTGCTGCCGACGGCGGCGCGGGTGCCGTCGGGCGAAATGCTGAGAAACGACGGGCCGAAGGTCGGCGCGAAGTTCGGAATATTGCCCAGCGACGCGAACGTGCCGCTGCCGACGGCGGTTTCGCGGAGCACCTGCGTTTCGTTGACCGCCAGCAGCCGGCCGTCGGCCAGGGCGTCGATCAGGACGGTGCCGCTGGGCGACGTCGAGGTCGGCAAGCTGAACGTCCGCGTGAGCGTGTAATCCGCCGGCGTGGCCGCCCGGGCTGACGCCGCGAAAGTAAAAAATGTGGCGGCCAGCGCGGCTGACGCGACGAGGGGAGAAGACAGACGGCGACCCATGAAGTCGCTCCTTTTCCGCGGGAAGATGCCCGCCCGGCCGATTCGCGCGGCCGCCGAAAGACCTGTCGGCCCTGCGAGACGAAAAGAAGCGGAAGGGATCGGCCGGCGACGACGGGCGACACATCGGCCGCGGGCGAAAAGCCTGCGGCGAACGGACGACCGACGTGTCCCGAGCCAGAACCCGGCCGCGTCCCGAATCGCGGGGACGAACCGAACGGACGACCGCACAATGCGGCCGTCTCCACCCGTAAGCCGGTCTTCTGGCTCAGGACCCGCCCGGCCGCCTTCCCAACTGCAGGATTGCTCCTGACGAGTCAGTGGCTTCATGGCCGGACGAAATCGTCCTTCACAGCGGCGCGTCCGCGTCGGAATGGGGAGCAACCTTACGATCGCTCCCGTCACCGACTTCCCTACGGTCCGGAAGAGTCCGGACCGGGCTTGGTTGCCGCTTACGGGTCGGCGACACGATACCGCACGATCCGCGGATGGCAAGAATAGGAAAGCGTGTGGCGACAGCGCCCGTTCTGAACTCGCCGCCCCGGCTGTCAGCCGGTACGATCGCACCGCGCCCATGACACAGCCGACGATTGACTCCTCCGGTCCTGATTCCCCCCGGCCGCCCGCGTTGCGCGACTTGACCGTCGGTTCGGCCGGCACGCTGCTGCTGCTGGTGTTGGTCTTCGTCTGCTACGCCGCCAGCACGCAGGGCGGGTACGTCTGGGAAGACGACACGTTCGTCGCCGGAAATGGGGTCCTTGTTTCGTTCGCGGGCTTGAGCCGCATCTGGACCGAACTGGGGGCGACGCCGCAGTATTACCCGCTGACGTTCACGTCATTCTGGCTCGAGGCGCAGCTGTTCGGCCCGAAGCCGCAGGTGTCGCACATCGTTAACGTCGCCCTGCACGCGGGCAGTGCGTTGCTGCTCTGGAAAATCCTGCGCCGCCTGAGCGTCCCGGGTGCCTGGGCGGCGGCCGTGGTGTTCGCGGTGCACCCGATTCAAGTCGAATCGGTGGCGTGGATCACTGAGCGCAAAAACACGCTGTCGATGATCCTGGCCCTATCGGCGGCCTGGATTTACTTGAATTACGCCCGCCTCGGCTCGGATGAAGCCGCCCGCCCCGCCGGTGAGGGCCTGCGCGTGCCGCTGCCGGACGAACCCGCACGGCTGTACCGATTGTTCCTGGCGCTGTTCGTGCTGGCGCTGCTGGCCAAGACGATGGTCGCGGTGCTGCCGCTGATGCTGCTGGTCGTCGTCTGGTGGCAGCGGGGGCGGATCATCAAAGCGGACCTGCTGCCCCTGCTGCCCGCGTTCGCGATCGGCCTGATTGCGGCGGCCGTCACGACGTACATCGAGCACCACCCGTACCTCGTCGGCGCGACAGGCCCGCAATGGGAACTCAGCCTGCCCCAGCGCGTCATGCTGCTCGGCCAGACGTGTCTGTTCTACGCCTACAAAATCCTTTGGCCGTTCCCGGTCGGCGTCAGTTTCGCAAAGGGAACGGCCCTGTGGCCGATGTTCCCGATCAGCTTCAACTACGAACGCTGGACGATCGACCCGGCCGGCCCGCTGCAATGGCTGCCGCTGGTGCTCGTGGCGGCGACGACCGCCGCACTCTTCGCCCTTCGAAATCGCATCGGCCGCGGGCCGCTGGCGGGATGGCTGGTGTTCGTCGTCGGGGTGCTGCCGGCGAGCGGGCTGGTGTCGTTCCTGACGATGCGCTACAGCTGGGTGGCGGATCATCTGGCGTATTTCGGCTCAGTAGGGCTGATCGTCGCCGTCGTCGCGGCCCTGGCCACGCTGGTGCGGCGATGGCCGCACTTCGCCGGCGGCCTGACGGGCGTAGCGGTGGTGGCCCTGTGCGCGGTGACGGTGTGGCACAGCCTGGCGTTCCGGACCTCCAAGCTGCTTTGGGAACACACGTGGAAGCAGAACCCGAAGTCGTGGCTGGCGGCGCTCAATTACGGCACCGTCGTGCTCGACCGGGCGAATCAGGGTTACCAGAGCGAGATGAAGGCCGGCAACGAACAACTGGCCGTCGAGACGCGTGACGAAAATCGCCGCGCCGCCGACTTGTGGTTTCAAGCCGGATTGCGGCTGAACCCGAACGCTTACGAAGGACACCTCTACAGCGGCGTTCTGGCGGCCCAGCGGGGCAAACCGGACGAGGCGCTGGCGCATTTCCGCCGGTCCGAAGCCGTCGCCGGGGAAATGGGCGTCGTCGGGTACCGCCGGCCGACGCTGCTGATCGCCGAAACGCTCGCCGCGCAGGGTCAGCCGGACGAGGCGCTGCGCGTGTTGACCGATTTGGAACGGGCCGTCGCCGACAACCCGATGCTGGGACGCCGCAACGGTCATCTGTTCGCGCAGGCCCACACGCTGCACGGCGACGTGCTGCGCCGGTCGCTCAAGTCCCGCGTCGGCCCGGAGATGCCTGCGGCGGAGCGTGCGACGCTGGAGGAAGCGATGGGCCACTACACCGCCGCGACCGACGTCGCGCCGGACTTCGTCCCCGCGAAGGTCAAGCTGGCGGCCGTCCTGATCGAGATCGCTTATCCGAAGGAAGCCCTGCAGCAGCTCAATGACGCCCTGCGTCTGGACCCGAACAACCTGGAAGCCAAGCTGCTGACGGCCATGGTCGCCCAGAAAGAGGGTTTGTTCGACGCGGCCGTCGTGCAGCTGCAGAACCTGCTGTCGATCCGCCCCGATTACCTGCCGGCCCACTTGGAACTGGCCAGAGCGCTGCAGATGATGGGCCGCACCGACGACGCCCTGACGGAACTGACGAACACGGCCCGGGATTTTCCGAACTCCCAGGAAGCCAAGCGGATGCTGGCGGATTTGCAGATCCGGACCGCCACGCAGCCGGCGACGCAGGGGCGTTAGGGTGTGTCTCGTACCTCAAGTTGCGACCGGCATGTCCCGCTTCAGCGGGCATGTGCATGCGATTCTGGAACCGCAGACATGCCCGCTGAAGCGGGCCATGCCGAATGTTTGGGGCGCGAGATCGGTTCTAAACTGGGTCCGAAACGGGGTTTGGCTGGCGTTTTGGCGATTCTTTGCCGCAGTCCGGGCCCATTCCTTAACCCCACCCCCGGGCGTAACCGATAACGCAAGTAAGCCCGCTTGCCCGGCGGCGTCGTTTGGACGCAGCGGGCTCTAGGCGGGTTGTGCCGTTTGTGCCGCCGGGATATTTATGTCGCAAGCCACAATGAGCTTATCCGTAACACCGCCCGCCGCTTCCACGCCGGCGGCCACCGAACCGGCTTATGTCGAAACCGTGATCCGCCCCAAAAAAGGGTGGATCGGCGTCGACTGGGCGGAACTGTGGTCGCACCGCGAACTCCTCGTGTTCCTCACCTGGCGTGACGTCAAGGTCAAATACAAGCAGGCCATCTTCGGCAGCGCGTGGGCGATCGTCGTCCCGCTGGCCAGCGTGCTGATCTATTCGCTCGTCGGCATCGCCGCCGGTTTCGCCAACCGCACCGTAGCGGGCGTCCCCTACCCGGTTTACATCTACTCAGCCCTGCTCCCGTGGCTGTTCCTGCAGATGGCCATCAACGGCGGCGGCATGTCGCTGGTGAACAACCAGGCCCTGCTGTCCAAAATTTACCTGCCCCGCCTGTTCATCCCGACGAGCATGATCGGCTCGGCCATGGTCGACATGTTCATGTCGTCGTTGGTGTTCGGCGGCATGCTGGCGTTCTTCTACCTCAAGAGCGGTTTCACGCCGAGCCATAACATTGTTTTCGTGCCGTTCCTGGTCATTCTGCTCACGGTCTCGGCCTTGGGCACGTCGTACCTGCTGTCGGCCCTGACGGTGATGTTCCGCGACTTGCGCTTCATCATCCCGTTCATCACGCAGCTGGGCATCTGGCTGACGGCCGTCGTGTACCCGCAGACGATCTTCATCTTCCCGACCAGCGGCGGCGGCCACTACGACGCCCGGCCCTGGCTGGCGCTCAACCCGTACGCCGGCATCGTGCAGGCGTTCCGCTGGGCGGTCGTCGGCGAGCCACTGCAGGTCATGCAGCTGTGCAGCTCGATCGTCTGGGCCATCGTCCTGCTCGTCGGCGGCCTGTTCTACTTCAAACGCGTCGAACGCCGTTTCGCGGACATAGCATGAGTAGGCCTTAGGCGAAGAACGAATCTGCTGTCCCGAGTTTTGTACTAAGGCCCAGTCCCGAAGGCCCAAGGCCCCCTATGTCGAAAGCCGCCATCACCGTCGAGAACATCTGCAAGGCCTACCGCATCGGGCTGGAGAAGCCGGATTCGTTCAAGAGCATTGCCACCGATTTCATTCGGAACCCGCTGCAACGGCTGCGCAAGTTCAACGAAGACTACAGCGGCGACGCCGAAGACATCTTCTGGGCCCTCAAGGACGTGTCGTTCGACGTCGAGCGCGGCGAAGTGCTCGGCCTGATCGGCCGGAACGGCGCGGGCAAGTCGACGCTGCTGAAAGTCCTCAGCCGCATCGTCGAACCGACCAGCGGCCGGGCCGTGATGCGTGGCCGCGTCAGCAGCCTGCTGGAAGTCGGCACCGGCTTCCACCCGGAACTGACCGGCCGAGAAAACGTCTACCTGAACGGCGCGATCCTGGGCATGCGGCGCGAAGAAATTAAGCGGAAGTTCGACCAGATCGTCGAGTTCTCCGAAGTCGGCAAGTTCCTCGACACCCAGGTCAAACGCTACAGCAGCGGCATGTATGTGCGCCTCGCGTTCAGCGTGGCGGCCCACCTGGACCCTGAAATCATGATCGTCGACGAAGTGCTGGCCGTGGGCGACCAGGCGTTCCAGCAGAAGTGCCTCGGCAAGATGAACGACGTGGTCCGCCAGGGACGCACCGTGGTGTTCGTCAGCCACTCGATGGACGCCGTCGCCAGCCTGTGCACCACCGTCGTCCATATGAAAAAGGGCCGCCCCAGCGCGAAGCTGACTATGGAAGAAGGCGTCCGCAGCTACCTCGACGAGGCCAGCGCCGGCGACAACCTGCCGCTGAGCCAGAAGCCCCGCGCCCACAGCATCGGCCACGCCCCGATTTTTCATGACCTGGCCATCCGCACCGAAGCCGGCCCCTCCATCACCGTTCCCGTCGGCAATACCGTTTCTTTCGACGTGACGATGAAGGACTTCGATGACTTGGCCGGCAACCTGACCCTCGGCATTGGCCTGAGCAACGGCCGCGGCCAGCGTGTGGCGCTGTTCCACACCGAATACCACCAGAACAAGACCTTCCGTGGCGCGAAAGAGATGACCATCAGCTGCGACGTGCCGAACCTGCCGCTCACGCCCGGCAGCTATTCGATCGACTTGGTGCTGGCCGACGGTTATCAGATGATCGAACGCGTCGAACGCGCCGCGGCCATCGAGGTCATCTTCAACGACGTGCTCGGCACCGGCAAATTGCCCAACAGCAAGCAGAGCCAACTCGTGATTCCGTGTGCGTGGAGTAACTAAGAGCAAGCGGCGGGCAGCCGGCGGCAGGCAGCACAAGGCAAACGCCTTTCTGTCTTAGCCGCCCGCTGCCGGCTGCCTGCCGCCTGCTATGCCTTCCGTATCCATCGTCATCCCCACCAAGAACCGCGGCGGGCTGCTGATGCAGACCCTCGCCAGCGTGCGGGCGCAGACCTACGGGGACTGGGAAGCGATC
Source organism: Tepidisphaeraceae bacterium (assembly GCA_036388295.1). Lineage (GTDB taxonomy): Bacteria > Planctomycetota > Phycisphaerae > Tepidisphaerales > Tepidisphaeraceae > RYN-431. The sequence goes on from DASVSC010000149.1 coordinate 6,309, forward strand.
GTCGTTGACGACCATTCGACCGACGACACACTCGTGCGATTGCAGCAGGCGGTGTTGGACGACGAGCGGATTCGGTACCTGACCATTCCGAAGCCGCGGCACGGGGCTCAAGCCGCGCGCAATCTCGGCCTGGAAGACGCGACCGGACAGTACGTGATGCTGCTCGACAGCGACGACCTGCTGGCCCCCCACTGCCTGCAACAACGCGTCACCGTGATGGAAGCGGACGCGTCACTGGACTTCGCCGTCTTCCCGTGCGAGTGCTTTTGCCACGAGCCCGGCGACACCAAGTTCCTCTGGAACGTGCCGACAGCCGAAGCGGATTTGCTGCGCTTTTACAAGGGCGACGTTCCCTGGCAGACGACGTCGCCGCTCTGGCGGCGCGAGGCCATGGCGCGGTTGCTGCCGTGGCCGGAGGACGTGCCGATCGCGCAGGACTGGGAGTTCCACATCCGCGCCCTGCTCAGTGGCATGAAGTACAAGATCACCGGCCGGATCGACCATTACTGGCGGCAGGCGGAAAGCGAACGCGACTCGATCGGCAAGAACACGCTGCGCCCCGAAATGCTCTCCGCCCGCGTGAAGGTGAACGAACGCGTCCTCAAAGCCGTGCAGGCCGCGGGTCATTTGAACCACGCCGCCAGGGACGCCTTCGCCGGCCTGTTTTTTCAGTCGGCCGAACGGCTCGGCACGCGCGTCTCCTGGCGCGACGGCCTGGCGACGTGGGCCAAGGCGCATGCGCTAGGCGTGATCGACCGGAAGCAGTTCAAGCAAGGCCGCAACTACTTTTATCTGTACCGCTTCAAGCATTTGCGTGGCCTGTACCGCCAACGGCTGGAACGGAAATGGCCCGCCGCGTTTTTCGCAAAGCGGTCATCGACGTATTTGAGATCGCCTGTCCCCGCGGAGGCCGTATGAGTTCGCCCGCCCTTTCCCCCGCCCTGTCTGTCGTCGTGAGTGCTTACAACTCACAGCGTTATCTGCGTGAAGCCGTCGAGTCGATCCTGAACCAGACGTTCCGCGATTTCGAACTGATCCTGATCGACGACGGCAGCCGTGACGACACGTTGCAAATCGCCCGCGAGTTCGAAGCCCGGGACAACCGCGTGCGTCTGATCACCCGGCCGAACAAGGGCCTCACGCCGTCTCTGAACGAAGGCATCGATTTGGCCCGGGCTCCGATCATCGCCCGCATGGACGCCGACGACGTCTGCATGCCGGACCGCTTCGAACTCCAGATGAAGTTCCTGGCCGAGAACCCGGACGTCGTCCTTCTCGGCGCGCAGGTCGAACTGGTCGACCCGTACGGCGTGCACATCGGCGACTGCGAATACCCGCCCGACCATGACGCCATCAACGCCCGCCTGATCGGCGGCGACGGCGGCGTGATGCCCCACCCCGTCGTCATGTACCGCACCGACGCCGTCCGCAAATTGGGCGGCTACCGCGTCAAGTTCAACAACAGCAGCGAGGACCTGGATCTGTGGTTACGCCTGTCCGAAGTGGGCCGCGTGGCGAACATTCCGAAGATCCTGCTGAAGTACCGGCGCGACCTCGGCAGCATCTCGCACAAGAGCAATTCGGTGCAGGTCAAGCACAAGCCGCAGATCATCGCCGAGGCTTACGAGCGCCGCGGCCTGCCGAAGCCGGCGGAGTGGAAGTTCACTCCGTGGACGCCCAAGTCGCACGACGTGCAATTGAAAGAGTGGGGATGGAAAGCCCTGCGCGTCGGCCGACTGGACGCGGCGCGCGGGCACGCCAAGGCGCTGTTGAAGTTGAAGCCGACGTCGTTCTCATCCTGGAAATTGGCTTATTGCGCTTGGCGCGGACGCTAGACCGCTTGAAAGGTTGCCCTCTTTAGGGTAGCTAAAATTATTCATTTCCCTACTTGCCTTTGATTGTATGCGCGCAGGCCGAGTGCTAGCCTGCGGCCTCACGTCACACCAAGGAGTAGGAATGAATAAGCGGACTACATGCAGTTCAGCGGCATCTTTCGAAGGCCTTGAGAAACGTTTCTTTATGAGCGTGTCGCACGGGGTTACCGTCGGCGATCATAATACTACGTCTCAATTGGTTACTCAGCTCAACTCGACTCACCTCAACGCGGACGCCGTCCGTTACTGGTCGAGTACTACTTTTGGCTCATCAGACCACTTAAGCGCGGATGAACGCAGCGACCTGGAGGCCTACCATAACGCCGGGTATCAAGTAACACTGCTTGTCACATTGCCCGAAGACGCAGGCACGGTGCCAAGCTACACGGCTGTGAAGAATTGGTTCGATACCGAATTGTCGACGCATCCGGAACTGAAGACTTATGTCGATCGCTGGGAGATCATTAACGAGCCCGATTTGAATAAGTACTGGGCCGGCACGATTTCGCAGTACGTCGATAATGCACTGAAGGGCGCGTGGGATTCGCTTCATCCCGCGGGCGAGAAAGTGATCGGTGCTGGCATCTCTGACGCCGACACCGGTACTGGCTACGTGAACTTGCTCAATAGTCTTTATAACGAAGGGTATCAGGACTACGTCGACTATCTGAATATTCACCCTTACACGTCATCTGTATCAGCGAGTAATGCCCGGGTGACGGCCTTCAAGAATAAGTTTGCGGCCTCCGGCAAGCCTTTGGTTTCTACTGAGTGGAATCTTCACATGCCGAGCGGTACAGATAACCGCAACGCTGTCGACACGTGGGAAATGAACTGGGCTAATGCGCTGGAAGACCTGCACGATTTTGCAGAAGACAATTTTGAAACTATCTACTACTACCGCTACGCCTACAAGTCCTCAAGCGTCGCCGGGCCGGCTGGCCTGATGTACGAGGACGTGAATCCTTATACGCCGCACCAGCCGTTCTACGATATGTTCAAAGACTGGACGACCTCAACGCCGCCGGCTTCAGGGATCGAAGACACCTATGTCAAAGGGGACGACACGTCGCCGAACGGCAGCGAAGGGATACTACAAGTTAAAAATGCGTTGTCCGTCGATAATGACCGCGAAAGCTACTTACGATTTAACCTCAGCACTTCCGGCGGCACCGTCAGCAGTGCCAAAGTACGCTTGTACGGCCAATTGAATATGGTCGGCTCAGTCGCGGTTGACGTATTCGACACGGCCGCATCGCCTGCTTGGAGCGAAGGCTCGACCGTTTGGTCGAACCGTCCGGCATCCACCGGAATTAAGCTTGGCACGATCACAGTCGACAGCACCACCGCTGGCTGGTACGAACTCGATCTGACCAGCTTTATTCAAGCAAAGAAGACGGCGGGCGCCACATCGGTCAGCTTCGTACTGCGGGCCGACCAAGGTGTGACGACAGACCCATACGCCGAGTTTCAGTCTAGCGAATCCGCGACCACCGGGAACCGGCCGCAGTTGGTTGTGGTTTCGGGCAGCACGCTCACGCCATCAGAAGACACGTACGTCAAAGGGGACGACGCTACCCCCAACGGCAGCGAAGGCATCTTGCAGGTGAAAAACGCCACCTCAACCGCGAATGATCGTGAGAGTTTCATTCGATTTGATGTGTCATCGGTCACTGGCACACCCGCTTCCGCCAAATTGCGGCTGTACGGTGGCCTGAACGCTGTTGGGTCGGTCGCTGTGGATATCTTCGATACCGCCGCATCGCCGACCTGGAACGAGGCGTCAACCGTCTGGTCGGATCGGCCGTCTTCGACAGGCACAAAGCTCGGCACGATCACCGTCGACAGCATCACTGCCGGTTGGTACGAGTTGAATATTACGTCCTTCATCCAAGCCAAGCTGGCCGCCAACGCGAGTTCGGTCAGTTTTGTGCTTCGGGCGGACCAATCGGTGACGACCGACCCATACGCCGCGTTCAATTCCAGTGAAGCGGCATCCGACAAGCCGCAACTAGTCCTCGGCTGATTCTGATCAGCGGATTATTGCTCTGAAAACGACGACTCGGGCCGCATGGAACTTTCCGTGCGGCCCGAATTTTTCGTAAGGAAGATCACGTGGTCGTAATTCGCCTTTTCCGCCCGGCCGGATTTGTCGATAATCCCATTGCGATGCTGTCCTTAGTCTTCATCCTCCGGCCCGTGCGAACCGACCGAGCGCCCTTGGCGCACGGCCGGCCATTGATTCCCTACGCCCGGAGGGGCCAATGAGTGCAGCGCCGCTCATCAGCGTGATCATGTCCGTCTATAACGGCCAGGAATACCTGGCCGAGGCGATGGATTCGGTCCTGAACCAGACTTTTTCCGACTTCGAGTTCGTCATCATCGACGACGGCTCGACCGACCGCTCCGTGGCGATGCTGGAGGCGTACGCAAAAAAGGATTCGCGCATCGTCTTCAAGGCCCGCGAGAACCGCGGCCTGCCGGCGACGCTGAACGAAGGGGCCCGCATGGCCCGCGGCGAATACCTGGCCCGCATGGACCCGGACGACGTCTGCCGGCCGGAACGTTTTGCGGTGCAGCTCGCGTTCATGCGCGAGCACCCGGACGTGGCCTGCGTCGGCAGCCGTGTGACACTGATCGACCCGTACGGCGTCCCTTACAACGACAGCGACCACCCGCTGACGCACGAAGAAATCGACGCCATGCTCACGGCCGGCAATGGCTGGGCGATCGTTCACCCCAGCGCGTTTATGCGGAAGGCCGCCCTGGAAAAGGCCGGCTGGTACAACGAGAAATACCGCACCAGCCAGGATTTCGAACTGTGGCTGCGCATGGCCGAGATCGGCCGGTTGGCGAACGTGCCGCAGCACCTGGTGATGTACCGCCAGCACCTGGGCAGCGCGAACTTCGCCAAGGCGGAGCAGCAGAAGCGGTTTAAGGTCGAAGTGCTGACGGCCGCCTATGCCCGACGCGGGCTTGCGCCGTTCGACGCGTCGGTCCTGCCGCCAGCACCGATCACCGACCCGGTGGAGATGCGTAAACGATGGGGTTGGGCCGCCATCCGCGGCAAGCGGTTCGCGGTCGCCCGCAAACACGCGTATACCAATCTGCGCCGGCACCCGCTCGACACGAACGCCTGGAAAATGCTGTTCTGTTCCGTACGCGGCTACTAACGCGACTGAGCCCTTTATGCCCAAAGTCAGCGTCATCCTCTGTGCCTACAACGCCGAGAGCTATCTCGCGGCGGCAGTGCGCAGTGTGCTAACGCAGACGTTTACCGATTTCGAACTGATTGCCGTCGACGACGGCGCGAAGGACTCGACGGGCAAAATCCTTGACGGCTTCGCCGCCGCCGACCCGCGGGTCAAAGTCATTCATCAGGCCAACACCGGCCAGGTGCAGGCAGCCCGTAACGGCATCGCGGCGTCGACGGGCGATTTAATCGCACGGATGGACGCCGATGACTTATGCCACCCGCAGCGTCTGGCCAAACAGGTCACGTTCTTCGACGCGCACCCGGAGGTCGTTCTGGTCGGCGGCGCGTATGACCTGATCGACGAGCACGGCCGCCTGCTCACGACCATTCGCCAGCCCGACGACGATGCCGCCTTGCAGGACATCTGCCTCAGCGGCCGCTGCCCGATCTGCCAGCCGCTGGCGATGTTCCGGCGCGACGCGTACGAGCGCGTCGGCGGCTACCGGCCCGATTTCGTCACCGCCGAGGACCTTGACCTGTGGCTGCGCCTGGGCGAGGTCGGCCAAATGGCGTGCCTGCCGGACGTGCTGCTGCAGTATCGCCAACATGCCGGGTCGATCAGCGAATCCAAACAGACGCTGATGATCGAGCACCAGCGGGAAATCTGCCGGCAGGCGTGGGAACGCCGGGGCCTAATCGGCAAATACGAGTTCAAGGGCGAAACCCCCTGGCGGGCGACCGGGGATTCGGATTCACGCCACCGCCAGCTCGTCAAATACGGCTGGTGGGCGTGGTCGAGCGGGCAAAATCGCACCGCGCAAAGTTATGGATGGTCAGCCGTACGGCGGCGTCCTTTGGATAAACGGAGCTGGCGGCTGTTGGGCTGCGCGTTATTGAAAAAAGCCCCGGCCGGTCGAGGAGCGACGACGTGACGAGCCAGAACGTATCGATGTCGCCCGCGACCTTCACCGCGATGATTGCCGTCGGGCCCGATCCGGTCGAGCTGGTCCGGCTGCGCGACTTGTTGACGTCCCTTGTGCATTTCGAGCCGACCGTCAGCCGCATTCTGTTGATCGATGATTCGACGGAGGCGCGCGACCTCTCCGCATCCGTGCCGCCGTTACCCGCGACGTGCCGGCTGGAAATCCTCCCGAGCGAGCGTCGGGGCCGCGGCCGGGCGCTGATGGGCGGCGGTTGCTTGGTGATGCTCACGGGCCTGCGCGAGGCCCACCGCGGCGGCGTCGGCGCATTCGTGCTCAAGTTCGACACCGACGCGCTGGTGGTCGCCCCGTTCAGCCAGAAACTGATCGGCGTCATCGCCCGCGAGCCGGACGCCGGCATCATCGGCGCGTGTGCCCTGTCGCCGACCGGCAAGCCGCGCGGCGATGAATATTTTCGACGCGTTTTCGGCAACTTCACCCGCTGGCGGCTGCCGGCATCGGAGCGGAAACTGGCAGGCCGGATGCGGTCGTTTCCGACCCGCCTGGTGCACGTGAAGCTGCTCCGGTTGACGCGACGGGCCCGCAAAACCGGCTGCACGCTCGGCGAAAACGTTCAGGGCGGCGCCTACGCGATCACAGCCAAGGCAATCGACCGCATGGCGTCGGCAGGCTACCTCGACGACGTCACGGTCTGGTTGGACACCTTCGCGCTCGAAGACGGCGTGTTGCCGCTGTACGCGAGAATGCTCGGCCTGAAGCTGGTCGATTACGTCGGCCATCACGAAGTCTTCGGCGTCGTCTATCGCGGCCTGCCGGCGTCGCTGGATGACATCGTCGAACGCGGCTATTCGATCGTCCACAGCATCAAAAACGACGAACGTGCCACAGAAGAGCAGGTTCGCGACTACTTCGCCCGGAGACGACAAACAGGATGAGCGTGGACCCCGCCCACGAACCTCCCGCCGGCAGCGGCCGCCGCGTTTTGCTGATCACAAGCGTGCTCCCCTGGCCCTTGCGCCGCAACGGCGGCGCACAGCGCACGGCGCTGCTGCGCGACGCGCTGTCGCGGCACGGCAGGGTTGATGTATTGGCAGTCGGCGGCTCTACGTTACGTGAGAACGCGCCTGATTTTGATCAGAAGTTGGCCGGGCAAAATGTCGTCGGCTGCGTCGTCCGGCCTGAACAGCCGCCCCGCCGGCCGTGGTACTTGCCGGGGCCGCTCGGGTCGGTCTCGATGACCGTGCGCAAATACGTGCGAAACTACGAAATCGATGCCGAAGCGTCAGCGACGCTGGACACGCTGATGCGGGCGAATCGCTACGACCTGATCGTCAGCCGTTACCTGCAGCCGGCCCTGCAGTGCGGGTTGGGGCGGTACGGTAGCGTGCCGACCGTTCTGGACTTTGACGACATCGACTGGCTGACGCTGGCCGCCCAGATCTCCGCCAAGCCCTGGGGCGGCATGACCGGCCGCCTGGCCGCGAAGCGCGTGCTCGCCCGCGTGACGGGCATCGGGCAGTTGGCCCTGCAGCAGTTCAATGCGGTGTTCGTCACGAGCCAGGAAGACGCGGCCCTGCTGCCGCGCGATTCAACGGTGCTGCCGAATATTCCTTTCGGCGATTCCCCGGAGTGGTTGTCGGCGCTGCCGCCGAATGCGGCGAGCGAAGACTTGCTCTTCGTCGGCGACCTGCAGTTCCCGCCGAACCGCGACGGGCTCGATCGCTTCCTCGCCAAAGTCTGGCCGCTGGTTAAAGCGAGCCGGGCGACGGCGAGGCTGTCGATCGTCGGCCGCGGCTTGTCCGATAGCGACCGGGCGAAGTGGTCGCAATCGCCGGGCGTAAATGTGATCGGCTTCGCGGAAGACCTGGCCGCGTGCTACCGTTCGTGCGCGATGACCGTGGTGCCGATCTATTTCGGCGGCGGGACGAAAATCAAAGTGCTCGAAAGCCTCGCGTTCGGGCGGGCCGTGGTGACCACACCACAGGCGATGCGCGGTTACGCGGGCTTGGCGGGCGTGAGCGTCGCCGATGACGACGCGGCGTTCGCGCGGCACGTCGTCCGCCTGCTGGGCGACCCGGCGGAGCGGCAATCGATGGCGGCGCTGGGCCGAACAACGGTGGAGCGTGATTTTTCGCCGGCCCGGTTCGGCTTGGTCGTCGAAGGCGTCTTGAAGAAGGTGTTGGCCTGATGCGCGTGACGTTCGTCCTCCCCCACGCCGGCCTGGCCGGCGGCATTCGCGTGTGCGCGATTTACGCCAAGGCGCTGCAGGCGCGCGGGCACCAGGTGCACGTCGTTTCCACGCCCAAGCCGCCGCCGACGTCGTTCCGCAAGCGCGTCAAGGCGATCTTCAAAGGCCCCAAGGCGGCCGAGCCCGGCCACTTCGACAACGTCAACGTGCCGCACACGGTCATCGACCGCTGGCGGCCGATCGTCGACACCGACCTGCCCGACGCCGACGTCGTCATCGCCACCTGGTGGGAAACTGCCGAGTGGGTGGCGGCCCTGTCGCCGCGTAAGGGGAAAAAAGCGTACTTCGTCCAGCACGACGAGCGGTTCGTCGGCCAACCGTCGCAGCGCGTGGAGGCGACGTTCAAGCTGCCGATGCACCGCATCACGATCGCCAAGTGGCTGGTGGACCTAGCCCGCGGGTCGTACGGCGTCGACCAGATCGACCTCGTGCCCAACGGCGTCGACATCGAACACTTTTCCGCCCCGCCGCGCAACAAGCAGAAGCTGGCGACCATCGGCCTGATGTACGCGACCGCACAATTTAAGGGCGTGGACATCGCACTCGAAGCGTACAAGAACGCCGCGCGAAACGTCGCCAATCTGCGACTCATCACCTTCGGCCAGCACCACCCGACGGATCAACTGCCCCTGCCCGCGGGCGCGGGCTTCACGTACCGCCCGGCCCAGGAGAAGATTCCCGAAATCTACGCCAGCTGCGACGCGTGGCTGTTCGCCAGCCGCAGCGAAGGGTTCGGGCTGCCGATCCTGGAGGCGATGGCGTGCCGCACACCGGTGATCGGCACGCCGACCGGCGCCGCGCCGGAGTTGATCGCCCTGGGCGGTGGCGTCCTTGTTAAGCCGCAAGACCCGATCGACATGGCCCGCGCCATCGAGCGGGTCTGCCGGTTGCCCCAGGCGGAATGGAAGGCCCTCAGCGACGCCGCTCACGCCACCGCGCAGGTGAACACGTGGGAGAAGTCGACCGAACTGTTCGAACAATCGCTGCTGCGGGCGGCGGAGTAATTCATGCAACAGGCCTACCTGCTTCTCTACCTCGTGCTCTTCGCCTGGACGGTCTACACAGTCGCGCGCCACGGCATCGGCCGGGCGTTCGCGCTCTGCCTGCTGCCGGCGGTTCTGCTTTTCAATTTCGCGCAGGCCGTTCAGATGCCGCTGCTGCCGAACCTGAAGTCATTGTCGATCGTGATGTACGGCGTGTGCGTCGGTCTGATCCTGCGGCCGCAGGAACTTCGCAAACTCCGCTGGAACTGGATCGACACCGGCATGGTGCTGATGCTGTTGCCGGTCTTTTTCACGACGCTGATGAACGGCGGCCAGCCGCTGCGCCCGGGCCTGCCGCCCGAGCCCGCCAGCCTGAAGCTGGCGCAACGCTACGCGATGGAGTTCGGCATCACCTGGCTGTTCCCGTATTTCATGGCGCGGCTCGCCCTTCAGGACGCTGACGGGCGACGCATCGCCTTGAAAGCCTTGTGCGTCCTGTCGATCGGTATCGGGCTGCTGGCGGCCGTCGAATCCAGCGGCCTGCGCCCGAACGGAACCGCCCGCGCGCTCTACCGCCTCAAGCTCAACACCACCACGGTCGGCCAGGAAAGCAGCATGGTGTTCAAGCGCTTCGGCCTGGCCCGCGCGATCGCCACTGCCGGCCAGCAGATCGACCTCGGCAATGTCGGCGTTCTCGTCGGCACGATGATTCTCGTCCTGATCCCGGCCACCGCCGCCAGCTGGACCCGCCCGCTCCACCTCGGCGGCATCCTCGGGGCCGGGGCCATGGTCATCGGCAGCGTCAGTATGACCAGCTGGGTGGCGATGGCCGTCGCGTTCGTCTGCTATTTCCTGTTCACCCGGCCGGGGCTGGGCCGGTACCTCGTCGTGCCGATCCTACTGGCGCAGTTCGCCTTCATGCTCGCGCAGAGCAGCAGCATGCTGAACGCGGACAACCCCATCGACCGCCCCGGCACCGACGTCGGCGACAGCCGGTGGATTCGCGTCAAAATCATGCAGGAAGCCTGGCCGCTCGTGAGCACCGCCGGCTGGCTCGGACACGGCTACGGCGCGGACGTCAGTAAAGTGGGCATCGGCAGCGTCGATAACAGCTACCTGCTGTTTATTATCCAGATCGGCTGGCTGGGCCTTGCGCTGTGGGTGGGGCTGATGCTCATCGTTGCCGTGATGGGCGCTCGCGCGTTCGGACGCGTCACTACTGATAGTGAGCGGCTGCCCCTGGCGGCCATGCTGGCCGGCACGCTGGGGATCACGTTCGCGATGTACACGGTCTTCTTCGGGTTCGTTTACGCAATTCTCTTCGCTTGCGTCCTGGGCATGGTCAGCTCGATGTGCCAATTGCTGACCCGGCAGCGGCCCGCGGCGGTGAGCCTGCACGGCGGCATGCCGCCCGCATACGGCGTGATCGCCGGGGGCATGCGATGAGGCGTCGGCCGGGGCTGATGGCCCTGGCCGGGCTGGTGCTGCTGGCGGCGCTGCTCCGGATCGTCGCCATTGATCTGACCGACGCGACCGCCGCCCCGGCGGAAGAGAACCGCCTCATCGCCCGCAACCTAGCGAGCGGCCGCGGGTTCACGTTCACGGAATTCGGCGTCACCGGCCCGACGGCCATCCGCGGGCCGGCGTATCCGATGCTGTTGGCAATCATCGGGCCGGACCGCGTTCGGCTGATTCTGACGATAAACGTGGTGGCGGGCGCGCTGAGCGTGATCGTGGCCGCGCTGCTGATGCAACGCCTCTTGTCCCCTCTCCCGGCAAACCGGGGGAGCGAGCCAGAGGCGTTTGGCGCGAAGTGGGCCACGCCCGCCTGGATCGCCGCCGCCTTGTTCGCGGTTTGGCCGACGCAGGTGTATACGGCGACGCTTACGCAGGGCCTGACCTTGGCCGTGTTGTTGACGCTCGCTTGCCTTACGCTCGCCTGGCGTCGCACGCCGGTGTCGCTGATCGTCGGCGGACTGCTCGCCGGCTTGGCCGCGCTAACGGAACCGGCCGTTGCCCTGCCACTGCTGTTGTGTGCCGTGGTCTTGGGCTGGCGTCGCCACTGGCCGGACGCGCTGCTGTTCGTCGGGACGGCGATGGTGCTGATCGCGCCGTGGCTTTACCGCAACAGCGTCATCTTCGGCCGACCGATGCCGATCACGAGCAACTTCTGGCGCGACGCGTATCTGGGCAACGGGCCGAACGCCACCGGCAGCGTCCATATTGTAGTCGGCAGCATGGGGATTGATCGACTGATCAAGCAGACGCGCATCGACGCGCTCTCCCCGGAAGAATACGACCGATTAAAACGACCCGAACCCGATCGCGTGCGACTCTTCCGCGACCAAACACTTCAATGGGTCCGCGACCAACCGTTGTCCTACCTGCGTTTGTGCGGCCGACGTCTGCTCAACGCGGCGACGGGGTCTTGGTACCACCCGATCGCGTCTGCGTCTGGGTGTTGCCTACCGTTTGTGACGTGGGTGGGCATATGGATTCTCATGCCGCGGTATAGCGGCACAGTCCGGAGCGTGGTCATCGCTTTTGCGGCAGGCATCATCGCACCGACGGTTTTTGTTGTCAGCAGTGCTCGATTGATGCCGATTCTAGATATCGCGACGGGCTTAGCCGCGGCGTACGTGATTTCAATCGATTTGAGACGAAAGTCGGTCGATTGACGCGAGGCGTGCACGCGTCGACGTACGACCGACGCCCGGACGCAAGAACCCAACCGGCTTGGCGGAGCAACAGCTGCAGTACCTTCTCCTCACCCACGTCCCCACCTACGCCGGCCAATCGCCCGGCGTCGTACGCGTGACCGACGCCTTTCGCCATGATCTACTCGCTCAGGCAACGGCGCTGCGGCAGGCGGGCTTCGAATTGACATTAGCCACGCCACGCCACGACGCGCCGGACGCGAAAGCCTTGTCGCGCGAACAGTTCGTTGACGTGCGCCTGGCGGACCACGGCATCACCGACGCGCCCCTGCCGGCGTACCGAACGATGCCGCAGTTTGTGGCGGCGCGGTCGGCGCTCGAAAAAGCGATCGTGGGGGCAGCGAAACAGGCGGACGTCGCGCAGATGGGCGCGGGCGGGCACCCGACGGCCCTCGGCCAGGTCGCCTGGCCGCTGGTCGATCCGAAGCGGTCCAAGCGCATTTTCGTTTTTGCCGGTGACCCCTTGCCCGGTCGGCGGCGGGCGATCGTCAGTGGCCGCAACCCGGCGAAGCGGCTGGCGAAAGGGCTGGCCGTCCGGGCATTCGAGGCGTTCTGCCGGCAGGCGGTGCGCGAGGCCGACTTGGTCTTCGCCCACGATCCGGCCGTGCAGAAGCGGTTTGCCCGCGATTGGAGCGGCCGCTGCCATACGTTCGGTCTGCCGCCGATGGGTGACGCAGACCTGGCCGGGCCGCGACCGGTGGCGCAGCGGCAGAAACGATTGGCCGAGGCGAAGCGGGCCTTACGACTTATTGCCGTCGGCGACGCGGTCGTGACGGGCGGCATGGACCACCTGCTGCAGGCATTGGCCAAGGCGCGACGGCTCGGGGCGACCTGGACGCTGGCTGTTGCCGGTCCGACGCCGGCGCGTGCGGTCAGGCAACTGGCGGACTCGCTGGACCTCGGACACGTCGTGACGTGGGATGCCGAATGGTCAGCCGAGGCGGACGCGGCCGACGCCTTTATTGCCGCCCCGCTGGTGCCGGGCGAAAATCCGACGATTTACTTGGCCGCAGGGCGCGGATTGCCGATCATCACCTATCAGAGCGGGCCCGCCGACGCCGCTTTAACGAACGTCGGCGGCGCGGTCGGCGTCGAGCGCGGCGATAAAGACCTGCTCGCGCAGGCATTGCTGGACCTCGGCCGCGACCGTGATCGGCTGGCCACTTTGGCCGCCGCCGCCCGGGACTGGGCCGCCGGTGTGACCCGCGACGGTGTGCACCGCGCGCGGGCCGGACTGGTGCGCGGGGCTTTGGAATCGTAAGACTGGACGTACCGTGAACGTGCTCGTCGTCATCGTCAATTACCGCACGCCGGCCCTGGTGGTCGATTGCCTTCGGTCGCTCGCGCCCGAAGCGGCGCGTGTGCCGGGCACGCACGTCGTGGTGACCGATAATGCGTCGCCGGACGATTCTGTCGCACAGTTGAGCAAAGCCATCGCCGACAACGGCTGGTCCGACTGGTGCACGTTTCTGCCGCTGCCGAAGAACGGCGGGTTCGCGTACGGGAACAATGAAGCGATCAAGCATTTCTGTCCGGAAGTCAGCCCCGCTGAAGCGGGCCCGCCGAAAATGAGGCCTGAGTTCGTCTGGCTTTTGAATCCCGACACGATCGTGCTGGACGGCGCGCTGACGGAGCTGGTGAACTTCCTGAAGTCGCACCCGGCGGCCGGTATCGCGGGCGGGCGGGCAGAAAATCGTGACGGCACCGTCCGGCGCAGCAGCTTTCGCTTTCATTCGCCCTTGGGCGAGTTGGAGTCGGCCGTGAAGTTCGGGCCGGTGACGAAAGTGCTGCAGTCGCACGTCGTCGCGCCGGGCATTCCTGAAACGAACGAAAAAGTCGGCTGGGTCAGCGGCGCGAGCATGCTGGTGCGGCGGGCGGTGTTCGACCAGATCGGCCTGCTCGACGACGCTTACTTCATGTACTTCGAAGAAACCGACTTCTGCCTGCGCTGCGTACGGGCCGGCTTCGAGTGCTGGTACGTGCCGCAGAGCCGCATCATCCACCTCGTCGGCCAGAGCAGCGGCGTGAC
>DASVSC010000150.1:0-10605 GCA_036388295.1 Tepidisphaeraceae bacterium
CGAGTTGCTGCCGTCGTTCGCGGTGCCTGCGCCGGCGGGCAGGATGGCTTGACCGGGACGGCCGGCGGATGACTGCACCCGACCGCCGGCTGCCGGGTCGGCGATGCCAGCCGTCGCCCGTCCTGAACCGCCGGCCGACGAACGCGTGCCCGCCAGCCCGTCCGACGCGATGGCCGACGGCGGCAGGGCGGTGAGCGCGTTCGAATCCGCTCGGCCGGCGCCATCGGCGTTGTCGCCGTTCGACGGCGAACGGGCGGGTGCTCGGACCGGCGAACCCGCGTGCGGCTCGGCCGATCCGGGCAGACGGCCTTCGCTGCCGGCGGTGTCGCGTTGCCGGCGGACGATGGCGGCGGTCTGGCGGGTGTCGGCTCGATCGGCGGTCGCGCCGCGGGTGATGGACGCCCCGGCCGATTCGATGGCCGGCGGACGGACCAAGCCGCCCGCCAGCCAGAGGGCGACGCCGGCGGCGGCGACGCAGGCGTGGTGCCGCGAGGCGAAGCGGGCAAGCCGTCCCGCCGACGGCAGGGCGACCACACGGGTGGCCGCCAACTGCCCGAGCGCCGCAGCCCACGGTTCGTCACGCCGGTCGCGCGTCGCCCATGCCGAACTGAGCAGATCGGCCAAGTCGTGCCGCGCGTCCAGCCAGGCGGCGACGCCGGTCAAAGTGGGTGCGGGCCGCCAAGCGAAAAAGCCGGCGATGAGAACGAATGCCGTTGTCGGGAAAAGCGGGTTGAATCCGAAGCCGTGCGTCAGGCCGGACACGATCGCGCCGCCGCCGAGCGCGACGAAGAGCGTGTCGGCAATGCGCGCCACGAGGAACCGTCGCCGCAGGCGGCGTAAGGCGAGCGGAAGTGGGTCGGTGGTTGGAGGCATCGTCCTGGTGGATCGGATACTCACCGATCAATCGAACGCGGGCAATGGACGCATCCGATTTGCGGCCGATCCTACTTCTACGGGGTGCCACGGTGTACGGGCTGGGCTTGAAAGAGGTATCCACCCTACGCCCGCTGACTTACGACTGCGGGAGGGCGGGCATTGGCCGCCGGGCGGAAAGCGGCGGGCAGTGCCCGCCCTACGGCAGAGCTTAATTCTCTCCCGGCTTAGCACTCGCCGTCCGGCCGTTTCGGTTCGACGGGGAACCTCGCAGTGCCTTCTTCGTCTGGCGCTCGATTGCGCCGCCAGGCGAATGTCAGAACACAGGGCCGCCGACATCGGGCGGATCATCGGCAGTCAGGGCGAAGACATCGAACGCAACGGCACCAAGGCCTAGAACCGTGGTCCAGAACCGTTAGGCAACCCACTTTGCTTTCATGATGCAATGATCGGTCGAGCGTTGCTGAAACAGCAATCTTCGCTCAACCTTGCTCGCGCAGTTCCTGAACCAGCTCGGCGATGCATTCGAGGTGCGGGTTAACCTTCAAAGCCTGCTCGTACGCGGTCAGGGCTTGGTCGTGCTGGTCCAGCGCCAGGTGGGAATGGCCGAGGCCGGACCAGGCGCCGAAGTGCAGGGGCATCAGCTCGATCACGCGCTCGCAGTCGCGGATCGACTCCGCGTACCGCTCGGCCAGATAATGGGCGATGGCGCGTTGGTTGTAGGCCTCGGGGAAGTCGGGCGACAGCTGGATGGCCCGGTCGAGGAAGGTGACGGCTTCTTCGATTTCCTGGCGGTTCAGGGCGGCCGCGCCGCGGGCGAGCTGGACGTTGGCGGCGTCGCTGCCGCCGCGGAACCAGATCTGCCACATCGCGTGCTCGGCCATGTCGACGACCATGCGGTCCTGGTCGCGCAGCTTCTCGCTCAATTCCGGCAGATAACAGGTTTGGCCGATCAGGCCGATAGCGAGGGCGGCGATCTTACGGGCGTCGGACGAAGGATCGTGCAGCAGCGACGCGATCTGGTCGCCGGACCAGTTGGCGGTGAGCGTTTTGATCAGGCGGTCCCAATCCTGGGCTTCCAGGGCCGGCTGCACGCGGGAGACGAAGTCTTGGGCGTCGATCGTTTCCACCATGGCCATCCGGTGGAAATCATAGGCCCCGAAACTAGCCGAGGGCCGCAGGGGTTCATTGGGAATTTAATCCGTGCCCTGATGGCGGGGGACGAAGGGGGGAGACGAGGGCCTAATTCCCCGGGATCGGCCGGCGGGTGGCGGTGTCGGCCTGTTGTTCGGCCTGGGCGGCGCGGGCCTCGGGGGAGAAGGGGTCGGCGTAATAGCCGCGCCGCTTGGCCGAGGAGTCGCCCAGGGGCGTGTAGGCGTAGCCGGTTTCGAGTTTGTCCGACCCGCAACCGCCTAAGGCGGCGGCGAGCACCAGCAACAGGGTGGGCAGCAGCAAAGCGGGCTTCATGGGGCGACAGGTATAGCGGAATTCGCGGCCGGCTGCTATCACGAAGCGTTCGGTTCCTGCCCGGATCGTTATGACCGCATTGCCCGCCACGTTCGATTCCGTTCGCGTCCGATCGCGGCTGCACGCGCGGCTGGCGCGACGGTTCGACTTGCTCACGGAAGATATCCCCGTCGGGCCGCTGCGCATCCGATTCACGCGCGTGGCCGACCCGCAGGCGGTGCTCGACCAGATTTGCGCCCGCATCGACCGCTACGAACGCGACACCGGGAACCGCGTGCAGAACGACAGCCTGGGGCTGCCGTATTGGGCGGAACTGTGGGATTCGGCCATCGGCATGGGCACGTGGCTGGCGGCCCGCGATCGGCTGGACGGCCTGAGCGTCATGGACCTCGGCTGCGGCATGGGCCTGAGCGGCACGGTGGCGGCTTTGCTGCGGGCGCGGGTGCTGTTCGCCGATTTGGAGACGGATTGCCTGCTGTTCGCCCGTTTGAACGGCTTGCGTTACGACCCCACCGGCCGCCGCGTCGCCGCACGACGCGTGAATTGGCAGACCGACGACCTGGGCCAGCGGTTCGACCGCATTCTGGGCAGCGACGTGCTGTACGACCGCACGCAGTGGCCGCACCTGGACCGCTTTTTCCGCCGCCATCTGGCCCCCGGCGGCCGCGTGCTGCTGGGCGAGCCGGGCCGGCAGAGCGGCGACGATTTTCTGCCGTGGGTGGCGGAAAAGGGGTGGATTCTCACGCGTTACGAACAACCGGTCCCGACGCGGACGCGCCCGATCCGGTTGTTCGAACTAATAGAGAATTCTCATACGTCGTGAACCCTATGAAGAGAGCCTCGGGGCACTGCCCCGGGTTTGTCTAGGAAGGGTCGAGGTTGATCCTCATGGAAAACGTCGCGGCAGAGCCGCGAGGCTCTTTTTCTGAGGAAATGGCGCGCAACAAAAACGCCCGGCGACTTTCGTCGCCGGGCGTTTTTAATCGGATGTACCGCCTGTGCCGTGTGGGTCAGGGTGGTGGAACGAACCCTTTAAGTAATTAATCAGGGTCGCGCAAACAGGAATTGCTTCCCGCCCTGGGCCGTTCGGACCCGGCATATAGCCGGTTTGCGGCAGGCCCAAATCGCGACCCGGATCATGCGTATCGGCTCGCCACGAAAGCGACCCAAGCACGCACACCGCAGTACACCGTTCTGGCCATAGTATCGGTCGATTTCGACTCGGACAACAAGGAAATGTTCCGCAATCACGAAAGGATTCGAACTCACCCGCGACTTACAAAACTCCACCGTCCCAAGCCCCGCATCACCGCCGCCGGCGACGCGCCAGCGGCACCGCGAGCGCCGCCAGTGCGGCCAAGCCGGTCGGCTCGGGGACCTGGATCAGGAACGCCCGCGTGTACGCCTGCGTCGGGCCGAGTCCGTCCGGATCGAACGCACCGGTACCGGTCACCCAGTTAGTGTCGCTGATGCCGCGGGCTTCGACCAAGGTCCAGCTCGCGGCATCACTCAGGGAGAGCAGCGTGTTCAAATCGATTGCCGAGCCGTCCAGTTCCCACAGCACGGCACGCCGCCCGACGAGGGTGGCCCCGTCGTACTTGAGCGTATAGCCGACGGCCAAGCCGTTCTCGTTGATAGCATTGGCCCGACTGTCATCAGAGACGTTGCCGAGGCCGCCGAGTTCGGTCGCCGTCGTGGTATCAGCGTCCCATCGGACGGCACGCGTGCCGATGCGTGAGCCGTCCGTATACTTGTTCGCATAGCCGACGGCGGTGCCGGCGTTGTTGATGTCGACCGCCTGACTAGGGAAGGTTGGGTTGGGGTTACCGGTGCCGAGTTCGCCTAGTTCCGTGGCGGCGGTGCCGGCGGCGTCCCAACGGATGGCGCGAGTGCCGAAGGCGGTACCAACCCACTTACGGCCGAAGCCGACAGTGGTGCCGTCGTCGTTGACGGCGACGGCGAAGCCGGTTGACAGGCCGTAGATGCTCGTGCCAAGCGTTTCTAATTCAGTCGCGGCCGTGCCGCCGGCGTCCCAACGGACGGCGCGAACGCCGTTGGGTGTGCTACCGATGCCGACAACCGTTCCATTAGCGCTGACAGCATACGCTTGACTGGAAGCATTGTTGGGGTCGCCAATGGTCCCTAATTCGATGGCGGTGGTACCGCCGGCGTTCCAGCGGACGGCACGTTGGCCTTGGCTCGTGCCGTCGACGAACTTTTGAGAATAGCCGACGGCGGTGCCGCTGGCATTGACGGCGTAGGCTTCGGCGGAGGTGCTGCCATTGGCATCGGTGCCAAGGGTATCTAATTCGGTAGCGGCCGTGCCGCCGGCGTCCCAACGGACGGCCCGCAGGCCCCGAGACGTATTGTCGGTGTATTTACTCGCATGGCCGATGGTGGTGCCGTTGGCGCTAATGGCGACCGCTCGGCTCTGCGTCACGTTACTAGCGTTAGTGCCGAGAGTACCGAGTTCGATTGCTGGGGCACCCGTTGCGTCCCAGCGGAAGGCGCGAGTACCTAGATCAGTGCCCGCGACCTGCTTTTGCGCAGAACCAACGCCACTGCCGTTGCCGGCCGTGCCGCCCGGATTGAACGTCAGCGACGGGGACGTGTATCCCGTCCCCGTCGAGGCGTCGTACGTCGGCCCGCCATAGATGGTCGCGGCGTAGACGGGACCGGTGGCGATAACAACGGCCGCCACGGCCGCGCTGAGTATTTTGGTCACGAGTTATTCCGTCCAGACTGATTAAGAACTAAGTAAACTGCAGATCAGCTCGGCGTCCGACCAACGCCCGAACCTGTCGGAACGTCGGAAGAGTAAGACATCCTTCAAGACGCGTCCAATGTTTTAGTTTCTGAACAAGCCAGCTAGTGGTCACGCACGTTTAAGGTGGGTTTGTGCGGGTTGTCGGGTTTAAACACGGGCATTTTCTTTGGGCCTACGACGGGCACACTTCTCCATCATCATTTGCCGCGTCACCGCTGGATTCTTGACGGCATCTAACCTTCACGGCACGATCTGGTAGCTCACAAACGCCAAGTATTTCCCGTCCGGCGACCACGACGGCACGTTGATCGTGCCCTGCCCGCCGAAGAGCTTGGCTAGGACGCTGGTCCCGCCGGTGCGCAAGTTCATCACCTTCAGCATCACGTCCTTGTTTTCCGGGTGGCCGTCGACGCCTTTTTCGTACGTCAGGAAAACCATCTGCTGGCCGTCGGGCGAGAGGTGGGGGAACCAGTTGTTCAGGTCGTCTTTTGTCACCTGTTCCTGCTCGAGGCCGTCGGCCTTCATGCGCCAGATTTGCATGGAGCCGGTGCGGTCGGAATTGAAGTAGATGTACTGGCCGTCGGGCGAATATTCGGGGCCGTCGTTTTTGCCGGCGGACGCAGTCAGGCGCGTCTCCGGGCCGCCCTCGACAGGGATGGTGTAGATGTCGAACTGGCCGTTCCGCTCGCCGCAGTAGGTGAGGATTTTGCCGTCCGGCGACCAGCCGTGGAAGTAGGACGGATTGGTCTGGGTGACTTTTCGCGGAGTGCCGCCTTCGCTCGGCACGACATAAATCGTCGAGCGTCGGTCCCCCTGCGACTGATCGCTGATGGCCATCCATTTTCCGTCGGGCGAGAGGGCGTGATCGTTGTTGATGTTCGTGCAGACGCCCAGGTTGATCTCGACCGGCTGCGGCTGGCCACCGCTGACGTCCGGCGGCGTGGCGGCGGCGGTATCGGCCTTGATCTTGAACAGCCGGCCGCCGTTGTTGAAGTACAACAGGCCGTCCGTCGACCAGTTCGGCGCTTCGATGCGCTGCAACCGCGGCTGCCGAACGACGTACACGGCCCGGCGGTCCTTGGACGCCAACTGAATCGTTTCGAGTGTGGAGACGATGCTGCTCTCGCGTGTCGCGGCCGGCAGATCTTTGACGGCGTTCAAGACGATATTGGAGAACGTCGCCCGTTCGACGCGTGCGGTGTTGTGCGCGCAGACGCCGATGCCGACGTAGTAGTCGCCGGTGATGTCGATTTTGGCGGCCCCGCCGGCCGGCTTCAGGTCGGCGTCAGTAGCGCCGAAGGACATAGACAGGTACTGGCCGTGCTTTTCGATGCGCACGCGCTTGGGCGCGTTGGCGATGGCTTGCGTTTCGTAGGTGACGGCGGACTTTTCGTCGCGCCATTGGATGGCCGTCAGGCCGTTGCCGTGGACGCAGGCGTCGGCGTAGGGCGAATCGGGTTCCAGGCTCTGGCGAATCATCACGAACGCCTTGCGGTGCGGATCGGCCTCGGCGCCCGCGGGGGCCATCTCGATATCCGCGGCGAGCGTCACGTCGCCCGACACTTTCCGCCAGACGAAGTGGAAGGCGTCGGTCTTGGCCCAAGTGTTCAGGCCGCCGCCGCTGACGGCGACCGTTCCGCGTCCCGCATCCGCCTCGGCCGACCCGGGGCCGACGGTGGAGGGCGCGCCGATGTCGGCGTGGTCGGTAAACGGGCCGAACCCGTCGGCCGCCTGTGTGGCTTGAAGGGCAAAGCCGATCATCGCCCCGAACGATAGCAGCAGTGTTTTGTCCATCGCATTAGCCTTTGAAGAGGTGCCGCACAGATGAAACCGCCGTCCGAGCCGAAGAAGAAGCTGCCTGCGTCAGCGGTACAGTAGATCAATGCCCAATGATGTCCAGCGACGCACGCTGGGCCGTGACGCCCGAATCCCCTGGGCACCTCGTCGAGCATTGCTTGCATCACCAGCCTAGGTATATTACCTTGCCTGCCGAGGTAATATTATGCCCGCCCCGAAAGACCTGGTCCGCGGCAGTGTGGTGCCGGTGGTGCTGTCCCTGTTGGCCGAGCAGCCGATGTACGGCTACGAGATGGTGCGCTTGGTCAACGCCCGCACCAACGGCGTGCTGGAATGGAAAGAAGGCACGCTCTACCCCACGCTCCACGGCCTCGAGGCCGGCGGCCTGATCAAAAGCGAATGGCGCGACGTTAAGACCGCCAGCGGCGACGTCGGTGAGCGACAGCGCAAGTACTACGTCCTGACCCGCGCCGGCCGGGCGGAGTTGAAAAAGCGATCGGCCGAGTGGCGGGCGTTCGCCGACGCGGTGGGCGGGCTGCTCAAGACGCATGCGCTGTAAGGCATTTCGGGCGGCGGGCGCATCAATCGTGCGCCTCCAGCAGAAGACGCTACGAATTGACGTTAGATCTGATGAGACGACAGGAGGCCGGGATGTCCGACGCATTTGAGGCGATCGCCGACCGGGCCACGGCCCGGCTGACCGACGATGTGGAACTGCGGCTCGAAGTCCGCCGCGAACTATTGACCCACCTGCACGCCGCCGCCGACCATGCGGCCGCCGCCCACGCCACCAGTCGTCCGGCAACAGAGCCGAACGCCGCCGGCGATGCCGATCATCCCACTTTGCCCGACGAACAAGGAACGCCGGCAACTGATCCGACTGCCGCGGCGGTCGCGGCGCTGGGCGAGCCGGACGCCTTGGCCGACGCGCTGTGGCACACGCACCGTCGCCGCATCCTGCGGCGGCGCTGGGCCCGGCGGGCCGCCGTGGCGTTCGCTTGGCCGGCGGGCGTCGCGGTCCTGGCGGTGCTGCTGGTGACGCTCGCCCGCTCGGCCGCGCCGGTGGCCGTCTTCGTGCAGGGCCACCAACGGGCCGCGGGGCTATTGTGGTGGCCGATCGTGGAGGCCACGGGTGCCCGGCCAATGGACCGGCTCGCCGCGCTGCCGGCGAATGAGCGTGTGCTGCTGCCCGAGTCGTATGAACTCTACTCCTCCGACAATGAGGCCGAGCGCCGTTCCGCGAAAGCCGCCGTTGACACTTACCCCAACGACCGGGCCGTATACGCCGCTTATGCCGGCCGGGAAGTCGGCATAAGCGGACTGATGCACTCGCTCCCGGACATCGAACGCCCGTCGCTCGAACTCAATGTCCTCGCCGCCCTCCTGGCCGTCCTCGACCGCGGCGCGGTTCTTGACCCGGACAACGCCTTGTACCCGCTCTGGACGGCCCAGGCATTGGCCCGCGCGTCGTCCGTCCAACGCCGCGACCAGCCCGGCACGTATTTCCCGTGGCGAGAACGTCAGTGGCGCGGCAAAACCGTCTCTCACGCGTCCTTCACAGTGCGCGTTCACGACCCGCTGCTGTTCGCCCGCGCCGTCGAGACCTTTCACCGCGCCGTCGCCATGCCCCGGCTGGATGATTATTCGACCGCGTTCACCGCCCGCCGGCTGGCGCTCCTGCCCGACGAACACGATCTGGGCGCGCAGGTCATGCGGGCGGTCACGCAGTGGAACACGATGAAACCTGCGGCCCACCTGACCGATCTGCATATGACCATGGCCGCCCACGCATTGGACCTGGCCGTCGCCGGGCGGGCGGCCGAGGCGCTGCGACTGGCGGCCGACGTGCGCGGGGCCGAGGCGATGAGCGTTCGCGCCGTCGACAGCGTTGGACCCGCCGTTTTCACGCTCGGCTTCTTGAACATCACGGGCCACCACGCCGCTGCCGTATTGAATGCGACGGGGCACCCCGGCGAGGCGGGCCGGCTGCGAACGTGGACGGACGCGCAGAATGACGCCTTCTTTGTCGCCTTTAAGCACCGGATGAACGCCGACGGCGGCCGACGGGACGGCGGTCTGCTGCAGGACCGGGTCGCGTGGATGACGCCTAGGCTGCAGCCGGCGGCCGGCGCGCTCGCCCGGGCCGAATACACGCTCGCCGACCGGGCGGCGCTGGCCGTCGTCGTCGCAGGGCTGCTCGGCCTGGCGGCTATGGCGTCGGCGACGGCGGGCGTGGGGGCCGTCGGCACCGGCGGCCGATCGGCGCTGCTGCTGTTGCCCCGGCCGCGCGAAACGGCCGGTCTTCTGCTCGTGTCGCTCGCGCTGCCCATCGCCGCGTACGTGCTGTACGTGCTCGCCACCCAGGCGGGCAGCCGGGAGGCGGGACTGGGGGATCGACAGTTCGCCCTTGCGACGGAGTACGTTGTGCTCGGCGCGGCGGTCGTCACGATAACCGCCCTTGTGGCCCGGCGACACGTCGCCAGGCAATTGAACGCGATCCTGCCGCGGCGGGCCAATGCCGAGCGGGCTGACGCCGCCAGAACGGGTGCGGCGGGGGGCATCCGCGTCGTCGGCACCACACTGCGGTCGATGGCGGTGCGGCTGGTGATCGTCGCGGTCGTCGCCGGCGGTGTGGGCGCGCTGGCCTTGCGTTGGGCCGAGACCCGCGCGGTGCGCGAGGCGGAACGGGCCGACGGTCTGGTCGTCAGCCCCCTCATCGAATCCGACGCCCGCGTCGCCGCGCTGCAGACGTTTACGCTTGCCGGCCTGCGCGAGCAGCAGCAGACCTTCGCCGCCCTGGCCGCCGAACGCTGATCCGGTGGCGACGGAATCCGGCCGAACGATTCGCCGGACCCCGTCGCGAACAAAGTCGCGGACAAAACGCGGCCTCAGGCCATGCCGCCGCGGCGATGCGTTATAATCCGCCCGATGCGGCGTGCGTTCGACATCATCATCATCGGCGGCGGCCATGCGGGGGCGGAGGCGGCGTGGGCCGCGTCGCGATTGGGGGCCGGCGTAGCGCTCGTCACGCTCGATGACACCAAAATCGGTGCGATGAGCTGCAACCCGGCCATCGGCGGGCTGGCCAAGGGGCAGATGGTCCGCGAGATCGACGCCCTCGGCGGGCTGATGGGCCTGGCCACCGACGCCACCGGCATTCAGTTCCGCATGCTCAACCGCAGCAAGGGCCCGGCCGTCTGGGGGCCGCGGGCGCAGTGCGATAAGTACAAATATGCCGCCGAGGTGCAACGCCGGCTGGGGACGTGCCCGAACCTGACGATCGTCCGCGGTGAAGCAGCGGAGATCGTGACGGACGACGAGTCCTGGCAGACGGCGAGTCGGCGAGTCGTCACCGGCGTCCGTCTTGCCGACGGTGACGTCCTTCACTGCCGGGCCGTGGTCGTCACCACCGGCACGTTCCTGCGGGCCCTGATGCACACCGGCGAGGCCCAAAGCGAAGGCGGCCGCGTCGGCGAGCAGGCGGCACGCGGGCTGAGCGGGTCGCTGAAGGCCCTGGGCCTGGGCCTGGGCCGGTTGAAGACCGGGACGCCGCCGCGACTTAGTGCGCAGTCGATCGACTTTTCCCGCTTCGAGGCCCAGCCGGGCGACGAGACGCCCGCGCCGTTTTCGTACACGAATGAATATGTGGCCGCGGGTGTAAACCCGCGCGAAGCCGACGCCGTGGTCGGCGAACTCGCGTC
>DASVSC010000151.1:0-12123 GCA_036388295.1 Tepidisphaeraceae bacterium
GCGGCGCGACCAATTCACGACCCGTTTCAACTGGGTCGTCAGGACGTTATCAGGCAATTGGTGCGGGTCGTACATGCTGTTCTTATTGTACGTGAGGCGCGTTTCGATGTCGATTTTACGGACGATTTGAAAGCGATTCGGTTCGATAATGGGTTGGCCGCGGGTGTGAACCCGCGCGGGAACAGAGCGTTCGCGCACCGGCACCGGTTCCGCGCGGGTTCACACCCGCGGCCACGCATTATCGCGCGCCGCTGTACGCGTGAAGGAACTGGACGAAGTTCGTCAGGATCTTGTTCCCCGCCCGCTCGTAACGCGCGTAATGAGCCTCCGTGTCCGCCCGCAGCTTCGCCTCGGCGTCCGGCCCCAGCACATCGATCGCCTGCCGGCGATTGCCGCTGATCATCGTTTCGATGCCGACCCGGTCGCTTTCGATGTGGAACTGGAAGCCGAACAAGCGGTCCTTGAAGCGGAACGCCTGGTTGCGGCACGTGCGCGTGCTGGCCAGCAGGGCGTTGCCGGTGGGCGGCGGCGGGGCGGGCGGCGGGGCCGGGTTCGCCGGGCGGGGGAAGGCCGGCAGATCGAACGTATCGAAGTGCCAATGCAGCATGGGCGTGCCGTCCATCAGGCCGAACAGAATGGGCTCGGTGCCGCCGGGGAACGGCAGGTTGATGGGGCCGAAGCCGATTTCCGGCATCGGAACGATCGGCTCCACCGGCTTGGGCGGCTGCCCCGGTCCGCCGGGCGGGCCCATCTTCACGTTCGGGTAGACCTTTGCCCCGGCCGCGTGGGCCAGGAGCTGCGCGCCCAGACAGATGCCGAGCACGGGGCGGTCCAATTCGACATGACGCTTCAGCAATTCGGTTTCAGGCGCGAGGAACGGATAGGCGTCGCCGCCGGCGTCGGCCACGCTCATCGGCCCGCCGAGGACGATCAGGACGCGGATCTCGTCCAAATCCGTCGGCACTTCGTCGCCGCGGTAAAGGTGCCGGACCTCGGTCGGGATGCCGTAGTCCTGGAACACCGGAATAATGCGGCCGGGACCCTCGTGGGCGACGTGCTGGAGGATGATCGCTTTGCTCATGCGGGCCCGATCGTCGCCCCGGCCGGCAGACTGTCAAGCGTCGGCCACACGTTCCTGTGGCGTTCGGGCAACAAACGGAATAAACGGACCGGATTTCAACCGGCCGCTACCGGTTATTGGGCCTAAGCTTCGGTGGCATCGGCTTTGTCGGGTACCCAACGTGAGCCACTTTTTGAAGATTCTCGGCCTCGTTTCACTTGCCGCCAGCGGATGTGCGTCGAACGACCGCACGAGCGAACGGCCGGCCGCACCGCAGGCCCCTGTTTATCTCGCCGCGACCGCGTCGGCCCTGGCGTTCGACCCGCCCGTCGCACTCGGGCAGCCGATGCCCACCTTCGCCCGTGACGGCCGCGGCCCTGCCGCATTCGCCGGCTACGAACAGGCGGTCACCACCTACACCACGGTCCAGCAGCGTGACGAAATCCGCGTCC
The DNA here is from genome assembly GCA_036388295.1 of Tepidisphaeraceae bacterium. Classification (GTDB taxonomy): domain Bacteria; phylum Planctomycetota; class Phycisphaerae; order Tepidisphaerales; family Tepidisphaeraceae; genus RYN-431. Next base: position 1,513 of record DASVSC010000151.1, read on the forward strand.
GCAACGACTCGGGCATCATAGAACGCCGCGCCTACACCGACCGCACCAGCATCACCACCCGCTGAAGTTCTGTCCATCGATTGTCGGGATGTTCGAATTTGCTTGCGTTCGCGGGCGACCCGCCGCACACTGTGTAAGTCGGTGACACTTCAACGCTTATCCCGAGTGCAGGTGGGCAGGCCATGTCGACAATTACGAAAAAAGAGCTGATCGACCGTATCGCCGATTCGACCAACGAACGCCGCGTGCAGGTCAAACGGGTTGTACAGCAGTTCCTCGACGAGGTAATCGCGGAACTGGCCAAAGGCAACCGGCTGGAGTTCCGCGACTTCGGCGTCTTCGAATGCAAAATGCGCAAGGCCCGGCGGGCGCAGAATCCGAAGACGCTCGAACCCGTCGCCGTCCCCAGCAAGCGGACCGTGAAGTTCAAGGTCGGCCGGATGATGAAGCAGAAAATGGTCGACCTGGCGGCCGCCAATGAAAAGGCCGCCAGCGCCCAGCCGGCCGCCGCCGCGCCGCCGGCGTCCTGATCCGGTCCGGCATGGATTCGCCGCTCGATTTGGCCATCGCTTCCGTTCTCGCCGGCCGCGCCCAGGCCGGCCTGCTGCGGCGGCGCACGAGTTGGGAACCCGTCGGCCCCGTCACCGTCCGCCGCGACGGGCGCGATTACGTCAACTTCGCCTCGAACAATTACCTCGGCCTCACGCACCACCCGCGTCTGCTGGCCGCCCTGCGCGCGGCGCCGAACGTCGGCAGCGGCGCGGCCGGCCTGATCAGCGGGCACACCGACGCCCACGCCCGCGCCGAGGCCGCCATCGCCGCCTGGAAATCTTGCGACGCCGCGATCCTACTACCGAGTGGCTATCAGGCGAACCTTGCGGTGGTGCAAACGCTGGCGGCCGTTGCCGCCGCGGTCGACGCTGCGCCGAAGTCGGCCGACAACGTTCGCTTCCTGATCGACAAACTCGCCCACGCGTCGCTCCTCGATGCCGTCCGACTCACCGGCCAATCGTTCCGCATTTTCCCGCACAACGGCCTGGCCAAACTGGAACGGCTGCTGGCCGACGCGCCGGCCCGGCAGACGCAAATCGTTCTGACCGAGTCCGTCTTCAGCATGGACGGCAACGCCGCCGACCTGCGCGGCCTGGCCGAACTCAAGCGACGCCACCCGTTCGTCCTCGTCGTCGACGAAGCCCACGGCAGCGGCGTCTACGGCCGACACGGCGCGGGCCTGATCGACGAACTCGGCGTGCGCGACAGCGTCGACGTGACCGTCGTGACCCTCTCCAAAGCGCTCGGCCTCGCCGGCGCGGCGGTGTGCGCGTCGACGGCGTTCATCCGGGCCATCGAAAATTTCGGGCGGGCGTACATTTATTCGACGGCCGTCTCGCCGCTAACGGCCGACCTGGCGACGGAGGCCGTGGCGGTCTGCCGCGACGAACCGCAACACCAGAAACGGCTTCGGCAACTGGCGAAACACGTCCGCGCAGAACTGAACGGCTACGGATTCACCTGCGCCGCCGGTGACTCGCCGATCATCCCGTTAAACATGGGCGAACCGGCGCTGGCGCTGGCGGCAGCAGACCGGCTGCGTGAGGCAGGCCTGCTCGTGGTCGCCGTCCGGCCGCCTACGGTGCCGCCGGGCACCAGCCGATTGCGCATAACGGTGAGCGCGGCCCACACGGACGACCAGGTGGAACAACTGCTGGCGGCGATCAAGAAGATCGCCTAAGTACCACAAACGTCGTCCACGCTTCGCATCGCCGCAGGTCTCGGTTCCACGGTCTTAAAAGTGGAAGCAACGCGGCTTTCCTGACAGCGACCTTTGGTCCCCTCTCCCGGTATGGCCGGGAGAGGGTCAGGGTGAGGGCCGACGATGGCAGACTTCGTCGAAGCAAAAGCCGGCCGACGTCCGAACGCGCTTCGTCGCAGCCCTCACCCGACCATACCGGGAGAGGGAGCAAGAGGCCGCTCGATTCCACGAGCTATCTCGCGAACGAAACCAGCCGTTCGAGGAAATCGTCTACCAGTTCAGCCGCGCGGGGTTCGTTCATTAGGCCCGTTCGGTAGGTACAGCAAACGCGCAGCGTTCGGCCGAGCGTCGTCGGCGTCAGCACCAGCGGCAACATCGGGCCGGTGGGGCTGACGCGATGGTAGGCGGCCATCTGGCGCGGGTGGGCGTCGCCGGCCCAGCCGGGCGTCATGTTGACGCTGGACAGGCCGCCGGAGAGTGGGAAACGCTTGCGGTAGAACTCACGCAACTTGTCCGGCTTCAGTGTCAGGGCGAACGCGTAGCCGACGGCCATGTTGAGTTGCGACGCCTCCGCCGACCGCCGTGACAGGCTCGTCCGCCGCGCCGCCGCCGCCCGGCCGACCAGGCGGTCGAAGTCGGACAAATCGTCGGCCGCGAAGGGCGTCATGGTGAAGCCGAGGTAGAGGCCGAATACGTTTCGCGCACGGTTCGGATGGCGGGCACGCAGATCGACGATCGTTCCCATCGCCAGGTGTGGCCGGCGGGGCGTCGGGTGGCCGGGGCCGACCGCGTCGCACGCGGCGGCGGCGGCGGCGAGGAACACGTCGCCCACCGTCGCGCCGAGGGCTTTCGCACGCGGCTTGATCGCGTCGATCAAGCCGTCCGGCCCGCTCCGCAGCAGCACGGCCACGTTCGTGTCCGTTTTGCTGTCGACGCGCCGCATGCGCTTCATCCAGGATTGGAACGTCAGCAGCGTGGCCGCCTGGGCCACCGCCGACCAGCCCGTCGTCGCCGGGCCGAACGTGCCGAGCAGCCCGCTCGTCGGCAGCCGCACCCGGTTCGGTCCGCCGCCGCCGGTCAGGCGCGAATACCATTGCCGCATCAGCATCCGGATCGACACGCTGTCGGCGACCCAGTGTTGGTAGGTCAGGCCGATCAGGCGTCGGCCGCCGGCGCTCAGGTCGAACGGCCGGAACGGCATCGTGCGGTCCGCGTCGAACGGGCGATTCATTTCGCGCGACATCAGGACGTCGAACGTCTCATCAGGACGCATGACATCGACGGGCGACGCAGCGGGCTCGATCGAATACGAACGGCCATGGCAAACGAACAGGCCAAGGCCGAGATCATTCAGGGCGTCGTTGAACGCGCGGTCGACCTGCTCGGGCGCGAAGTCGGCTGACAGTTCCATCGCCTGCGCGGCGTTGTACGGGTGCGAGCGGTCCCACAGGCGTTGGGTTTTCTGAAAGACGTTCAGCCGAGCCGTCACGCCACCGCCTGGTAACGGCCGCGCGGCACGAAGCGGCCGACCTGCCGCATGTAGTCGCCGTAGACGTCGCCGTGGACGCTGAGCATGTGCCGTTCTTCACGCCGCGCTTCCCACTGCAGCAGCAGGCACTGCAGCCCGGCGATGACGGCCATGGTGATGGCGGGAACCGCGAGAAAGCTGAGGATCGCCAGGCCGCATTGCAGGGCGTAAATCGGGTGGCGGACCATCGCGTAGGGGCCGCTGACGATCAGGGTGTTTTTCTCGGACGGGTCGATGCCCATGCGCCAGTCGCGGCCCATCTTGCGCCAGCAGATCAGCGTCAGGTAGTACAGGACGAACGCGGCGACGACGAACAGCCAGCGGAGCGGGACGTTCGTCCAATACAGTTGCAGTGCTTCCGGCGGCCGGCGGGTGAAGGCGATCACCAGCGGCACGACCACCCACGCCACGACGTTGGGGTACCAGATGACGCGCAGCATCCGCCCCAGCTTTTCCGGCGGAACGAAGTTCGCCGCCCGGCCGGTGAGGCGTTTGGACTTCAGAACGAGCTTGATGACGCGTCCCCAGTAAAAGAGCGCGATCAGCCCGATGGCAAGGCTTGGCCAGTCGATCCGTGACATGTGGGCAATCTAGTGGAAGTCGGCCGCGCGGTGAAGCGGGGCCGGTCAGGCTTCGGCGCGCACGCGCTCGATCGAGGCACTGATGTCCTCCAGTACGCGCGCCGGCGGCGCCAGTCCGTCCAGCCAGGCGACGGCGGCGTCGATCTGCTGCGTGGCCAGGCGTTCGTAGCGGCTGGTGATGGCGTTGTTCGCCTGCCGGGCCCGGGCGGCCACTTCGTCGTTCAGCTTTTCGGTCAGCCACGTGAACGCGCTGTACCCGCCGAGCACGAGCAGGTCGATATGACCCAGCGCGGCGCTGTGCGCCATGCAGGCGACGGCCAACAGATACGGGGCGGCTTCAAAATATTTGGTGACACGCTCGCCGCCGGGCACGAGTTTCAGCAGGCGCAACAGCAGCAGGGTGTCACGCGGGTTGGCGTTCCAGCGGGTCTCCAGCCATTGCCGGAGCTGGCCGACTTCGTCGTCCGCTATCGCCCCGGCCATCGCCACATCCAGCTTCCACGCCGCCTGCTGTTCGGCCAGCACCGGCGACTGCTTGACCACGTCTTCGATGCGGCTCTGAAGCGTTTGGAACTGCTCGGTCAGCACTGATTTGAAGTCGGGCGGCTCGCCGCGCGCGGGCGTGTCGAAGTTGGGCATCTTGAACTCGCCGCCCCGCGCCCAGTCCCACATGCCGCGCGGCAGCCGGACGAGCGCGGTCGGGACGCTGCGCACACGGTCGAGGATGCGCTGCGGGCCGATCAGGTACAGCACGCTGCGGTCGCGCATGCGGCGTTGCAACTGCTCGGTGAGCGGGTGGACGTCGATGTCAACGACGTCACTGCCGAACGCGCGCACGCTGCCGACCACGCGGTCGACGGCCCGCCGCCGGTCGAGCAACGGCTGCAGCACCTGGTCACCGGCACGGGCCGTCGCGTCGAGCACGCGCTGCTTCAAGCCTTGGCGGCTGGCGGCGGGGGGCAGCCGCAGATCGTCGGCCGTGAGCTTGGCGTCGGGCTGCGGTTGCCACGACGCGTCGTCACGCGGCACGACCCGCACCCGCGCGTCGGCAACGCCGCTGCGACGCAGCAAGTCTGCATAATCGTCGACGACCGCGGCGCTGTCGGCCTTGTTCATGACGAACAACGCGCCGATCGCGTACCGGGCCGCCAGTCGGTAGTACGGCTGCAACTCCGTCATTTGGTATTTTTCGGGCGTAACGACGAACACCACGCTGTCGGCCCAGCGAAAGACGCGGTCGGCGACGGCGTGGTGGTCGGGGCGCTCGCCGTCGACGTCAGGCGAATCGACGAGCGTGACGCGATTCAGCAGCGGATCGGTCCGGCGCACCAGCACCACGCGGTCGGGCTCGCCGCGCGGCGGCTGTTCCTCGGCGGGGGCGTCGGCGTGCGGCAAATCGAACAGGCCCGCGGGAAGGTCGCCCGACGTGATGGCGACGGGCCCGGCCGTGAACGTGCGGCGGAAGCTGGTGGCGGTGACGTCGGCGCCGATCAGGCGGTTCACGAGCGAACTTTTCCCGACGCCCGTGCCGCCGACGAGGGCGATGACCGGTTTGTCGGCGGCGGTGCGCGTGCGGTGAAACGCGGCGGCGGCCAAGTCGCTGCGCACGCGGGCGGCGGCGGGGCTGGCGGCCGCGAGGGAGGTCAGGCGGCGGATCAGGTCGTCCAGTTCGGACGCGGTGCGGGTCGACATCGGCACCGGCGAGTGTAGCCGATTGTCGGCAGTCTCGCAGCGTGATAGCGTCGCGACATGCCCGAGCGCGGCGTGCCGCCCGATTCTTCGCCGTCCGCTCACGAACCCGACGCGCCCCGGCCGGTGCTGCCGCTCAGTACGCTCCAGTACGCCCCGCCCGAATCGGGCCTGCGGTCAAGGCATTGGATCGCCATCCTCCTCCTTGCGGCCGTGCTGCTGCGGGTGGCCTTTTCGGTCACACGCGAATCCACGCCGAGCGCGCTGACGGTTCTGCCGGACCAGGTGGAGTATTTGTCGCTGGCGGAATCGCTGATTCGCGGGCAGGGTCTGTTCTTCGAAGACCCGGATTTCTGGCAGCCGTTGTACGCCTTTCGGATGCCGGGCTACCCGCTGCTGGTGGCCGTGTGCGGCACGGACATTCGGTTCGTCCGCGCGCTGCAGGCATTGCTCGACACGTCCTCCGTGCTGGCGATCTTCTGGACCGCACGGCGGCTGCGCGGCGAAACGGCCGCACTGCTGGCGGCGGCGGCGGTCGCGTTCAATCCTTACCTGATCTACTTCTCCTCACTCGTGCTGAGCGAAACGCTATTCACGGCGATGCTGGCGTGGGGCGTGTTCCTGATGACCTGCCCGTCGAACGTCCGCCGGGGATGGGGCGTGGCGCTGCTGCTGGCGTCGGTGTATGTGCGGCCGTCCGCGGTGGGCCTGGGCGTGGCGGCGGCTTTGGCGGTTTACGCCACTGGGACGACGCCCTTCCTTCGGATCAAGCGCGGTGTCTTAGCCGGGGTGGCCGCCGCTGTGCTGTTAGCGGTGATGCTAGCGCCGTGGGCGATCCGCAACCGCCTGGTGCTGGGGCAAACTGTTTGGCTGACGACGAACGACGGGTACACCGCCTACGACTCGTTCAATCCGAAGGCCGACGGGTCGAGCAATCAGGCGCTGTTTCGCCAGGGCGAGTACGACCCGAATGCGCCTGTCGGGTCGCCGATCGTGGGGTGGTGGATGATGTCCGACCGCGGCGAGTACGGGCGATCGGCGTACCTGCGCCAACTGGCCTTTGACTATGCCCGGTCGCACCCGCGCCGCGTGGCGGAATTAGCGGTGGCGAAGCTTGCGCGGTTCTGGTCGCCGTTCCCGCTCAGCACCACGTTCGGTGGCCAGCGGCTTTATGTCCTTGTGGGCGCGGCGTACGCAGTGCCGCTGTTCATCCTGGCCGTCGTCGGCGTCTTTCGTGGGGGCCTGGGGCGGCGGGCGACGTTCATCCTGCTGCTGCCGGCGATATACTTCTCGTTCGTGCACACCGTTTACGTCGGATCCTTACGCTACCGCGTCCCCTGCGACGTCCCGCTCACCGTGCTCGCGGCGGCGGGGGCGATGTCGCTGGTGCGGCCGAAACAGGAGCCGGCGTGAGGCGACGCGTCCGTCGATTTTTCACCTGGGTCGCGCTGCTGGTGATGGTGACGCTCATCGCCGGCTACTGGTTCGTCACCGACCGGGCCCGCGTGCGCGGCTTCGTCGAGCAGCAACTGTCACGCGAACTCGGCGCGCGAGTGACCGTCGGCGACGCGCGCCTGTCGATCTTCGAAGGCCTGCGGCTGGACGACGTTCGCGTCAGCGCCGGCGTCGACGATGTCCCGCCCATCTTCGAGGCAAAACGCCTCCACATCAGCTACGACCCGCGACTGCTGCTTCAGGGAAAGGTCGGCGCGGAACGCGTGGTGGCCGTCGAGCCATGGTTCCGGCTGGTGGAGGATCTGGACCGCAAACGTTGGAACTTCCAGCTGCTCGACCGTCGCGGCGCGATGACGCCGTCCCCCCGCGCCAGCAATGACAACAGCGTGCTGCGACTGCCGGAGGTGCTGGTCCGCAACGCCCGCTTCGACTACGCCCAAATCGCCAACGGCCACGAGAGCGACGTCAGCACGCTGCACCTGGAAGGCCAATTCACGCCGGACGCGAGCGGCTTGTACCGCTTCCGCGTGCAAAGCCGCGGCGGGGCGGAGCGGGCCTTCCCGGTGGCGGAAGGCTGGCTGAAAAGTGACGGGTCGGCCGTGCACCTGACCGTCAACGACGTCGAGTTCATCGACGAGATCAAAACCATTCTGCCGGCCCAGGTGCGGCGGTACTGGGACGCCCACCAGCTCGCCGGCCGATTGGACGAATTGCGGCTCGACCTGTTTCGCAAGCCCGACCGCAGCGCCGGCTACCGCGTGGCCGCCGATTTCCGGGACGTGAACCTGACCGTGCCGCCGACCACGTGGATGGGCCCCGGCGACAAGGCACGCGTGCAGCGGTGGCAGGACGCTTACACGCGCCTCGGCTCGCCCACGCTCGGCGGATCGGCAGTTGCGGCGTCGATTGTCAATTCAATGACGCCCGCGCCGCTGCGACTGGAACACGTCGACGCGCGTTTCGTCTTTACCGACGAACAGGTGCGCATCGAAAAGCTGCTGGCGTACGTCGAGGGAAATGCCCTGCTGTTTTCCGGCACGATTGAAGGTTATTCCGCCGAAGCGGCCATGGATTTACGCGTGCAGTCGCCGCCGAACCAACGGCTGGTCATGAAAGAGTCGCCGACGTTCGTTGCCGCGATGCCCTGGCCGGTGCAGGAAATTTATTATCGCTTCCGACCCGTCGGCACCGCCGACCTTCATCTGCAGGTGACGCGAGCGGCCGGTGCGGAATACCCGACGCTGCGCGGCGAGTTGAACGTCCGCGACGCCAACTTCGTCTTCGACCGCTTCCCCTACCCCGTCGGCCGGGCGACGGGAAAGTTCCGCTTCGGCAATGATCCGATCACCAAGCGTGAGATGCTGGAGATCGTCAGCGTCACCGGCCGCGGGCCCGAGGGCGGGCCGAATGCCGATGCGCAACTGGAAGTCCACGGCACCATTTCGCCGCTGGACGAAACCGCCGGCGCGGACATCAGCGTCGTCGGCAAAAACGTGCGGGCCGAACGCCGGCTGATCGAAAGCCTGCCGCCGTTGACCAGGAAAGCGGTGCTGAACTTCGACGCGCATCAGACCGGCACGCTCCCCAGCTTCCGCGGCGACTTCGGCTGCGACGTCCACCGTGCCGTCGGCCTCGGCCAACCCTGGCTCATCACCACGCGCCTCGACCTGGCCGACGGGAGCGGCGTGTTCAAGGGCTTCCCGTACCCGCTGAGCGGCGTCAGCGGGTCGCTCAAGATTTACGAAGACCACGTCGACATTCAATCCGTCAAAGCCCCGGCCGGCGGCGGCACGCTGGAACTCAACGGCGCGATCAACTGGATACGGCGCAATCCCGTCACGGACGAACCGATCGTCCAACCCGACCTCACCATCAGAACCCGCGGCGTCGCGATCGACGACAAGCTGCTCGGCGCGATGCCCCCCTCACGCCGCGCGTTCCTGAAGCGCCTCGGCCTCGGCGGGCTGCTGGACATCGACGGCCGCATCGAGGCCAGTGCGCCCGATTCCGAAGAACCCGCCGTCGACCTGAAGGCGAAGCTGACCAATGGGTTTGCGCGTCCGCCAGCCGTGCGCGTGGCGATCGACGATTTACGCGCCAGTGTCCGCATCAAGGGCGAACGCGCCGACGTCGACTCCTTCACCGGCACGCTCGCCGGCGCGGCGGTGACGGGAACCGCCACGGCAGAGCAGAAGGGCGACGACGCCCGCGTCTCGGCCGAAGCGCAGATCGCTGGGCTGCGGGTTGAGGCCGCGCCACTGGTCGCCCTGCCCCCGGACGCGGCCAAGGCCATCCGGTCGCTGCACGCCAAGGGGGACATCGACGTGACCGTCCGCTACGGCGGCGATACCGACTACGAAGTCGCCGTCCGACCGCGACAACTCACGGTTACGCCCGAGGTGCTGCCGCTGCGCATCGACAAGCTCGCCGGCCGCATTGTGGTGACGCCGGCGAACGTGCGACTGGAGAAAGTGACCGGCCGTTACGGCGACGCCGCGGTGTCGCTGGACGGACGGATCGATCCGGCCAGCGGCGACGCCGAAGTCGCGCTGGCCGCGCGTGATCTGAAGGTCGATGCCGCGTTCAGTAAAGCGTTGCCGGCCGTGCTGCAGAACGTCGTGTCGACGCTGGGCCTGAGCGGGCCGATCGCGATCGATTGCCCGAAGCTCGTGCTGAAGCAACCCACGACGCGGCCGGTCGCCCCCTCCCGAACGAACTTCGAATCAACACTATGGCTGCAAAAGGGCGCCATGGACGTGTCGGCCGACGTGCGCGACATCGTCGGCCGCGTGAATCTGACGGGTGAAGTGGTCGGCGACACGCTCACGCGCCTCGACGGCCGTGCGAACGTGGACGACATGACCTTCGCCGGCCGGCCCGTTTCACGCGTTTCCGCCACGCTCGCCAAGCGGCCCGGCGAAGACTTGCTGCGCATCACCGGCCTGAGCGCGCGTGTGGCTGGCGGACAGGTGGGCGGGCAGATCGAAACCATGCTCGACCGACGCGACCCGCGCTTCGCCCTCGATCTGCGCGTACGCGGCGCACGCGTCGCCGAACTGACCGGCGACCCCAAGGGCGCGGTCGACACCACGCTCAACGGCAGCCTGGCGATGGAAGGACGCTGGGACGACCCCGCCTCGCGGCGCGGCCGTGGCGATTTGCTGGCCGAAGGAAAGGAGATGGTGAAAATCCCCGTCGTCTTCGGCCTGATGCAGGTGGCCAACCTCACGGTCCCCAGCCGCGAGCCCATCAAACAGGCGGCCGTCCGCTATTCAGTCGAGGGCCAGCGCATCCGCCTCGACCAGATCGATTTGCGGAGCACGCAAAGCGTCATGGCGGGCGACGGCATGATCGACTTCGCCGCCCGTTCCGTAGATATCAATCTCGCCCTGGCCGACAGCGCCGCCGACGCATTCCCGCTGTTCGGTGACCTGATCAAGAATACCCGCCAGGACCTGCTGCGAATCCGCCTCCGCGGCACACTCACCGGCGACGCCACCCGCGGCCAAGCGTTCAATATCTTCAACAGCACGGTGGACGAAGTGAAGGACGGGAAGTGAGTGGAGAATTGGAAGTGGGGAGTGGAGAGTTAAGAAAAATGGCGC
>DASVSC010000152.1:0-4325 GCA_036388295.1 Tepidisphaeraceae bacterium
CGCCCCGTATTGGGCGTCTAGCTCGTCGAGCCGGGTCTTGAGCTTGTCGAAATCGGCCGCCTGGTCGTATTGGCCGGTGTGGTAATAGATGCGCTCGAGCAGCCAGTTCAGTTTGGCTTCGTCGATGCCGTGCTTTTTGGCGGTGCGGGCGTTCTTCTTGATCGACTCGGCACAGATCTGGCGGAAGGCGTCGTCGCTCATCGCCGTCCGGGCGTAGCCGACGAGGCAGAAGCCGTCGGCGATCAGGCCTTCGATGGCCAGTTCGTACATCGCCGGAATGAGCTTGAGCTTGGCCAGGTCGCCACTGGCTCCGAAAATGACCATCGCACAGGGTTTGGGCATCGCAATCCTTTGGTGTCGTCGAACGTGGTCGGAATCTAGATGCGATCCGCAGGGGCCGCAACGGCGGGCGGTTAGTTTTCGGCCTCCTTCATCAGCCGACGATAGTCGTGTTCGCTCAGTCGGCCGGTCAGGAACTGGTGCGAGAGCACGTACCGCACCACCCGCCGCGTCCCTTTTCGCGGCTTCTTATGCGGAAAATCCACGTGCCGCAGGTCGGCATTGTCGGCCAGGTCCGCCATTTTCACCGCCCGGGCGAGCGGATTCTTCGCCAGGCGGACCACGTAGTCGGCGTACGGCGTTCCCTTTTCGTGCGTTAGCCGCACCACGGCCTTGATCACCGCATGGGGCAGGCGGGCCTCCCGTAAATCCTCGGCCGTCAGCCCGGCGCGCTCCATCGTGTCGTGCAGAATCGCGACGGCCTGCAACAGCGGCTGGGTCGCGGGGAACCGCAGCATCACCCGCATCGGGTGCAAAATATACGGCTCGCCCGGCGGGTCCTCCGCGTCCCGGTGCGCCGCGACGGCTAAATCGATCGCACGTTGGAGGAACACACTTTTCATTGGCCAACTGTATGAGCGTAAGTCGCCGAATCAGGCTGATTTTTGTTCCTGCCGTTTCCATTCGCGCAGCGCGGCACAACTGCAGGGCCGGTCGACACTTCGGCCACGAAATTGGGGTGTTCTGGCCGTACGGGGCTTGCCCAGACCGCCGTGCGACTTACGCCACGCGTCGCGGCCGTCCGATTCCCTCTCCTGGTACTCGGGGAGAGGGTTAGAAGTAGTTTCAAAACCTCGTTGACATAAGCTTGCGCCTGGCCGCGAGTTGCGTTGCAATGGCGGGCATGGACGGCCAGGAACTCACGGACGAACGATGGGAACGGATCAAAAAACACCTCCCGCCGCGAAGACGGTCCCCCAGGGGCGGCCGCCCGCGGGCCGACGACCGGGCCTGCCTCGAAGGCGTGCTCTGGGTGCTGCGGATCGGCGCCCGCTGGAAGGATTTGCCCAGAGACCGCGGCTTCCCGTCGCCGGCCACATGCTGGCGGCGGCTGAGCGACTGGGAAGAGGACGGCGTTTGGCTGAGGCTGTGGAGGCCCTGCTGGACGAACTGGACGAGCGGGAGAAGCTCGACTGGTCCGAGTGCTTCGCCGACGCGACTTTCGCGCCGGCAAAAAAGGGGGCCAATGCGTCGGGCCCACCAAAAAGGGCAAGGGAACGAAGCTCGTGGTGGTGGTCGACCGCTCGGGCATTCCTCTGGCATGCACCGTGCATTCGGCCAGTCCGTCGGAAACGAAAATGATCGAGCCGACGCTCGACCTCCTGAAGCGTCAGCCCGAGCGTTTGGTCCTGGACCGTGCGTACGACAGCGAGAAGTTCCGCGACCGCCTGGCGGCCCGGGGCATCGAGCCGATCGTGCCGTACCGAAAACGCGCGGTGAACAAGAAGTACGGCGACCGGCGGAAGCTGCGGCGGTACCGCAGCCGTTGGAAAGTTGAAAGGACCTTCGCGTGGCTGGGCAACTTCCGCCGCGTGCTCACCCGGCACGACCGCGGGCACTGGATTTATCGAGGCTTTGTCCATCTGGCCTGCGTCCTGATTACCTTGAGACGGTTTTGAAACTACTTCTAGGGCGAGGGGCGAACTGAGACGCGCTTGCCGGTTTGAAGAAAACCAACGACTAGCCACGATCGCGCGAATGTTGACCTCCATCCCTGGCGAAGAAGCCCCTCACCCTACCCTCTCCCGGAGTACCGGGAGAGGGAACTTCGTGCGACGTCTCGCCCGCGCGAAACGCCGTCGGCCTGCATCAATGTTGTACCGCCGCGCTCCCGCTTTGTCGGCCATAAATCGACAAGAGGCCGCACCCGATTCAGGCATAGGATGAACTCGATGTCCGACCCCGCCGTCTCGCCGCTCCGCAGCCGTCTGCGCCAGTCCGCCCAACGCCTCGGCGCGGCCGTCGCCGCGCTCTACGCCGTCGGCTGCTCCGGGCTCTACTTCGGCCAGGACCGCATCCTGTTCCCCGGCCACGACACGCAGGGCACCGCCGACGCCGACGCCTGGCCGAACAACGGCACGCAGCGCGTCGACCTGACGGCGGCGGACGGGACGAAGGTCGTCGCCCGCTACCGCCCGGCCACGGGCACGAAGCCGGGTGCGCCGACCGTCCTGTTTTTCTACGGCAACGCGATGTGTGCCGCGTGGTGCGACGGCATTATCGAAATGCTCAACGACCTCGGCTGCAACGTGCTGGTGCCCGACTACATCGGCTACGGCCAGAGCGACGGCAAGCCGTCCGAGGCGAACTGCTACGCCACGGCCGACGCGGCCTGGCAGTACCTGCGCCAAAGGCCCGACATCGCCGCGGACCGCATCGTGGTCATGGGCTGGTCGCTCGGGGCGGGCGTCGGCATCGACTTAGCCGCCCGCGAGCCGGCCGCGGGGCTGATTACGCTGTCGGCGTTCACCCGCGTCAGCGACGTCGCACGGCAGCACTATCCGTTCGTGCCGGTGCGGCTGTTCGTGCGGTCGAAGTTCGACAATCTCACGAAGGCCACGCGCATCAACTGCCCGACCCTCATCGTCCACGGCCGGCGCGACACGCTGATCGACCCGGACATGGGCCAACGATTGCACGACGCGATCGCGGGTTCAGAAATCGTTTGGCTGGCGTCGGCCGACCACAACACGATGTTCGACGCCGAGCCGCGCACGCTGGTCACCGCCATCCGCCGGCTGCTCGAGCGGAGAGTGCCGGCTACACGGCCGGCCACTCAGCCGTTTCGTGGATAAACGGTCACGCGCTTCAGCCGGCCCGCCGGGTCGAAGTCGGCCACGTGCACGCCCCGCCGTCCGTCCAGCGGCTCCACGTGCCATTCCGCAACCACGTTCCGTTCGCCGAGCGTGACGCGATCGACGACCAGCGAATGGCCGGTCTTCGATAAATTGTCGACAAGGTTCACCATGCACTGCCGCACGGCGTCGTACCCTTCGGCCGCCTGCCCGACCATCGGGTTGTCGTACACGCCGTCACTGCTCCAACAGGCCATGATGGCGTCGGGGCTGCGGTCGTTCACGCCTTGGAAGGCGGCGAGCATGGTCTGTTTGTGGGTCAACCGTTTGCCTCTTTGTCGTTGGCCGAGGTAAGTAAAGGTGTCGATGAACAGCCACGTCAGGGAACTGCCTAGCCATTGCATGACGTCACCCTTATGCGCCCAGACCGATCTTATCGATTCCCAGAAGCGGCAACTCCCAGAGGCGTGCTGATATCCGGAGTGAGCGTGGGCGTCGCTTCTGAGGTCGCCGGCCCATAAATGAGTTTACGGGCGACGCCGGCTAATTCGCGACGCAGCAGGCAACAGCCACAGGCTGCCGCCCAAATAAAGATCTCGCCGCCGAAGAACGTTACTGCGTCCAAGTGATTGTAATGATCCGAGTCACCACTTTGGTATGTCGAAGTTGCGCCGACGAACGTGTAGCTCGGACAGAATGAAATCCACGCGAGCGTCAGGAACGCCCCGACCAGCAGTGTAATTCCCCACGCACGCATGAATCACCTTATGGTTCAGGCCGCCTTGTTCGTCTGCTCCACGATCTTCTTCGCCGCGTCCGTCAAGTCTTCCGCGGCCGTCAGCATCGGCAGTTCGCCTTTCACGGCCTTGAGCATCGCGCGGGCCTTGTCCACGTTGGTCCCTTCCAGCCGCACGACCACCGGCACCTTAAAGCCGATCTCGCGGCTGGCCTTGATGAGGGCTTCGGCGATCAAATCGCACTTGGCGATGCCGCCGAAGATGTTGACGAGCACGCCTTTGACCTTGTCGTCGGCCAGCAGGATGCGGAAGGCTTCGATGGCCCCTTCGCTGGTGACGCCGCCGCCGACGTCGAGGAAGTTGGCCGGCTCGCCGCCGTGCAATTTGATGATGTCCATCGTCGCCATCGCCAGGCCCGCACCGTTGACCAGGCAGGCGATGTTGCCGTCGAGGT
>DASVSC010000153.1:0-15297 GCA_036388295.1 Tepidisphaeraceae bacterium
GGCCCCGTATTGAAAAACAGGCAGAACACGGCCAGGAACAGCACGACCCAGCAGAGCGGGAACGGCGTGACTAGCATGAGCAGGAACAGCGGAAATGCGACCAGCATCGCGACGCCGCTGACGAGAAAATAGCTGCCGGGAAAGCGCGTGCGCAGCTTGTCGCCGGCGATGCCGCCGCCGAGCGTGGCGAACAGGCCGGCGACGACGACGATGCCGCCGAACACCGGCGTCGCCAGTGACGGCGTCAGGCCGCGTCCTTCCAGCCAGCGTGGCATGAAGAACGCGATGCCGCCGACCGCGAACGTCATCGCCGTCATGCCGAGCGTGACGAAGACGTACGAACGGTTACGCAGCAGCGCGAGATACTCCTGCTTCTTCGAGGTCCGCGGCGGCGCATCATCCAAAATCGCCGAGTCGGCGGTGGTGGGCGTCAGCGGGTCAATGAGCGCAGCAGGCGCGACGGTGTCGCTCGCCACGGCCTTGGCCTTCTCGCGGCGCGGGTCGCGCATCATCAGCGCCCAAATGCCCAGCGCGACGCCCGGCGGCACGGTGATGTAGAACGCCCAATGCCAGTGATTGACCAGCAGTCCGCCGATCACGTAGCCGATCGCGCTGCCGACCGGGATGGCCGCATAAAACCAGGCCAGCACGCGGCCGCGGTCGGCGACGGGGTACATGTCGGCGATCAGTGTCGGCGCGACCGGCCCGTAGGCGGCCTCGCCGATGCCGATCAGCAGGCGCATGACCAGCAGCATGCCGAACGTGCTGACCGCCCCCGACCCGCCGCTGGCCAGCGACCAGGCGATCACGCCGCCGCCGACGATCACCCACCGCGACATCCGGTCGGCCAGGAAGCCGAACACTGGCGCGAAGACCATGTACGCCAGCAGGAACGCGGTCGGCAGCCAGCCGGTCATGTCCGCCCCCACGCCGAACTCCCGGCCGATCGGTTCTTCCACCGCCGACAGGATCATCCGGTCGACGTAATTCATCAGGTTGATCGACAGCAGCAGGATCAGGGCGACGCGCGGAGAAGGGACGGATCGCATGCCCCGGCATGATTGATGGAACGCGGCGGATTCGCAATACGCGCCCGCAGCAAACGCCAGCCGTCCTACACTTGCCGCACGCGATGCAATGGACAATCGGCTATATCGCGGTCGGGCTGCTGCTGATCGGCATGGCGCTGGGCAGCACGCTGGTGAAGCGTCTGCCGCTGACGGCGTCGGTGGTGTACCTGCTGATCGGCATTGCCCTGGGTCCGGCGGTGAGCGGCGTCATCGACGTCGGCCCGTTGCACTCCGGCCCATTGTGGGAACGGCTGACGGAAATCGGCGTCCTGCTGTCGCTGTTTACCGCCGGCCTGAAGCTGCGCGTGCCGCTGACGGACCGCCTGTGGGTCGTGCCATTACGGCTGGCGACGGTTTCGATGATGCTGACGGTAGGCGGCATCGCGGTGGCCGGCGTGCTGTTCCTGCGACTGGACTGGGGAACCGCCATCCTGCTCGGCGCGATCCTGGCGCCGACAGACCCTGTACTGGCGTCCGACGTCTCGGTTACGGAAGTCGGCGACACCGACCGCGTGCGCTTCAGCCTCACCGGCGAAGCCGGCATGAACGACGGAACGGCATTCCCCTTCGTGTTCATCGGCTTGTGGATGCTCGGGCACCACGCGCCCGCCAGCAGTCTGACCCAACTGCTGCTGGTGGAACTCGTTTGGGGCACCGCAGGCAGCATCGTCGTCGGGGCCGTCATTGGCACGGCCGTGGGGTATCTGGTGCTGCACCTGCGGCAAAAGCACAAGGCCGCGCTCGGACTGGAAGAGTTTCTTTCGCTCGGCGTACTTGCGTTGTCGTACGGCGTGGCCCATCTCGTTCACACGCTCGGTTTCGTGGCCGTCTTTGTCGCCGGCCTGGCGCTGCGGCGCGTCGAATCGAAAAGCGGCGACGTCGATCCCAAACAGCTCGTTGAACTCGACCCGCTGCTCTCCACCAACAAGACTGCCACCGACCCCGGCCGGGGCGCGGCGTACCTCACGCAGGCCGTGCTCGGGTTCAACGAACAGCTCGAGCGGCTTTACGAAGTAACCGTCGTTGTCCTGATCGGCGCACTGCTGACGCCGGCCTACCTGTACCCGCAGTTGCTCTGGTTCCTCCCGCTGCTGTTCCTGGTGATTCGGCCGGCGGCGGTTTACGCGGGGACGATCGGGTCGAGCGTGCGGCCGGCGCAGCGCCTGCTGATCGGCTGGTTCGGCGTGCGCGGCGTGGGGTCGATTTACTACCTGGCCTACGCCGTCGCGCACGGCCTGCCGCACAGCGCGGCGCAGCAAATGATCGGCATGACGCTGATGACGGTCGCCGCATCGATTCTCCTGCACGGCATCAGCGTGACGCCGTTGCTGAAGCTCTACGAGCGCTCGCTCGCGCCTAAAGCCGCCCCATGAACGCGTAGACGGTGTCGACGAAGCCGGGCAGGTTTTCGTGGCCGAAGTCGGGGTAAATCTCGGCGCGCTTTCTGGACACGATTTTGTTGTAAGCGGCGAACTGCGTGCTCGGCGGGCAGACACGGTCCATCAGGCCCACGCCCATCAGCACGTCGGCCTTGATGCGCGGGGCGAGGTATTGGCAGTCGATGTAGCCGAGGCGGGTGAAGATTTCGGTCTCCCTGTCGTGCTGCGGATCGAAGTGACGGAAAAACGTACGCAGTTCGCCGTACGCGTCTTCGGCCAAATCCATTTCCCAGACGCGCTTGTAGTCGCACAGAAAAGGATACGTCGCCGCCGCCCGTTTGACGCGGGGTTCAAGGGCCGCACACGCCAGTGTCAGCGCTCCGCCCTGGCTGCCGCCCTGCGCGCCGACGCGCGCGGCATCGACTTCCGGCATCGCCATCACTAGGCCGGCGAGTCGGGTGGCGTCTAGGAAAATGTCACGGAACAGCAGCTTGTCCGGGTGATCGTCGAGGCCGCGGATGATGTGGCCGCTGTGCGTGGTGCCGTGGTGCCCGCCTGGGTCTTCGGAACTGCCGGCCTGGCCGCGGCAGTCCATCGCGGCGACGGCGTAGCCGCGGGCGATCTGGGCCAGCAGCGCGGTCCAGTCGGCGCTGCGCCCGGTGTAGCCGTGGAACTCAACGACGGCCGGAACGGGGCCTTCGCGGCGGGCGGGCCGAATGAACTTGGCATGGACGCGGGCGTTGCGGACACCCGTGAAATACAGGTCGAAGCATTCCGCGAACGGCACCTTGAACGCCGCCGGCTTTAGCTCCAGTTTCGGATCGACGAGGTTCATTTCCGCCAAGGCCCGGTCCCAATAGGCGTCGAAGTCGGCGGGCCGAGGATTGCGGCCCTGGTAGGTTTTCAACTGGTCGAGCGGCAGGTCGATCTGTGGCATCGGGCAATCTCCTGCGGCGGGAGCGTAATGCGGTGCGGGCGAACTGCAAACGCAGCCCCGGCCGTGGAACGGCGTGTCGCGGCTCGACCGACTTTTCGCCCCCACCGGCCGAGCCGTTACGATGCCGCCGACCGTGGCCGACCCGCGCTTGCCCAAGGACCGCTCATGACCCGCCCGCCTCGGCGGCCGATGGTCCGGCCGTGGGCCTTGGCCGTGCCGGTCATTGTGCTGATTTTGGCCGCCCCGCTGCTGCGGCCGTTGCGAGCGCCGGTCGGGGCGTCGCCGCGTGAGCGGGTGACGCTGGAATCGGTCCGGTCGGTGCTGGTCGAGGGCACACTCCTGCTGAACCCGGGCCGACTGCAGCCGGCCGACCCGGTGCTGGTCACGGGCGGCCGTATCTTCTCGCAGGACCCGCCGGTCTACGACGCGGTGCTGGCCGGCGTCGGCTGGGGCGTCGAGCGGTTCGGCGTGCGGGTGGCGACGAACCCGTCGCTGTTCGCGTACCTGTTGACGCTTTTTGCCGTCACGCTGCCGACGGCCATCGCGGGCGGGCTGATCTACCGGGCAACGCGCGTCTTCGAACTGCCCCGGCCGTGGCGGTTCGGTTTAGCGTTGGCGTGCGTCTTCGCGAGCGGGTGGTTCGCCTACGCGACCGTTCTGCTGCCGCACGCGCCGGCCGCCGCGCTCGCGGTGTCGGCAATCACCTGCGCGGTGCAGTTCGCCCAATCCAAACGGCCGGGCCGGGCGCTCGGATGGCTGGCGCTGGGCGGCTTGTGCGGGGCGACCGCGGGCGTGATCGAGCCGCTGGCGATCTGGGCGCTGGGCGCTGTCGCATTGGCCGCTGTCACGGCGCGGACGCAGCGGCGGTGGCGCGTGTTCGGCCTGATCCTCACGATCGCCGGGGCGGCCGCGCCGCTGGCGTTGCACCTGACGCTGAACAGTGCGATGACCGGCGACTGGCGGCCGCCGCGGTGGCACGTGATGCTGCCGACCAGCGTCCCGGCCGCGACAGTGATCGATGATTACGACGCCGTCCCGTCGGGCTGGTCCGGCCTCGGCCGCGGCGTCGGGCGGTTGCTGACGCTGACCGTCGGCGAGCACGGCTTGCTGAGTCATTTCCCCGTGCTGCTGCTCGGCCTCGTCGGGTCGGCTATGGCGCTACGGCGACACTGGACCGGACAAATCAAAGCCCTTGCCGCCGCAACTGTGACGGCCCTTGTCGTCATCTGCGTTTACAAGATGATCGCCCGCCCCGACGCGATTGACGCCGGCTACGCCGCGCCGCGGCTGGCGACGGTCGCGCCGGTGCTGCTGCTGTGGGCGGGCACATGGCTCCGCCGCAAGCACGGCACGACGGTGTGGATTCTGGCCGGCGTGGCGTTGGCCGTGAGTACGGCGGCGACACTCATCGGTGCGGCCTCACCGCCGCCAGCGGAGGCTTACAGCCGTTACACGTTCGTCGAGGCGATCGAGCGATTGGTGCGGGGGGATCGGCCGGACTGAACGGCATACGCCGCTCGCGGCGCAACCGTTTAGCAATCGACTTCTCTGGCCTTAGGCATTCGCCGCAGGCTTGGCGCGAAGGGCCTTGATGCGGGCCTGCACGTCGCGATAGTTGAAGTCCCACATCGTGACCTTGCTGAAGCACTTGATCGCATCCACCTGATCGCCGCGCTGTTCGAGGCTGCGGCCGTACCAGTACCAGATTTCTTTGGCCTTGGTATCGCCGACGCCTTGATACGACTCGGTCAGGCCCTTGAGCGTGTCGATGGCTTCGTCGAGGAAGTCGGCGGCGAGGAAGGCCTTGCCGAGTTCGATGGTGCCGTCGACGCGGATCTTGGCGTCCTGAACGGACTGCTGCAGCAGCGGGATGGCTTCGGGGTACTTGTGCAACTGGAGCAGCCGCCGGGCCATTTCGTACTTGAGCGTGAGGTCGGTCGGGTAGTTCTCGGCCGCGAGGGCGAACTCTTTGTATTCCTCTTCGGCCCGGTCTTTGACGAACTCTTTGTACGTCTTGACGGCCATCTCGTCCTTCGGGTTCTTGGCCAGCTCTTCCCGGAGTGACCGCTCCATGCGCTTGAGCTGCTGGAGCTTGATCTGGCCGAGGCGGAAGCGGAAGCGGAACTGGCCGAGACGCTGGTAGGCGGAATCGAGGACTTCGATGGCCTCGTTTTCGTACTCGCTCTGCTCGGTTTTCATCAGCGCGTCGATCAGCTTGGTGATCTTGCCGACCTCGTTCGGCTCGCGTTTGTGTTCTTCGCGGGCGGCAATAATCTGGGCGGTCAGGGCGTCGATACTGCGGATGTCCTTGTCCTGGTCCATCAGCTGCCGTTGCTGATCGGCGTTGCGAATGTTATCGCGGAAGTTACCGCCTTGGCCGTAGCCGCCGGCCTGCATGGTCTGTTGTGCGGCGAGGTGTTTGACCTCGGTCGCCAGGTCCATGTCCTGTGGCCGCATGCGCAGGGCGTGCTGGGCGGCGTCGACGGCGTGCTGCCAGTTGCCGACGCGCATGTAGCAGTCTTTAAGGGCCAGGAACTTGCCGATTTCAGGCTTGCCCGAGTCGATGTTGGCGCGGAGCAGGATGGGCCCGATCCACATCACGGTTTCGCGGCAGCCGGCGTCGGTGGCGTGGTTGAGCAATTCGAGCATGCGCCCGGTGTTGCCGGGGTCGTAGGAGAGGAAACGCTCGGCGACGACCATGTTTTCGATGTCGTCCTTGCCGTAGCGGTTCTTCATCTTCGTCATCATGCCCATGTCTTTGCCGCCGCTGGCTTTGCGCTTGAGCGAGATGTCGCGCAGGGCTTGATGGGCGGTGACGGCTTCGGGATCGCGGGCCAGGCCTTGCAGGAACATTTCGATGGCGTATTCGTATTGACCCGCCTGGGCGACGGTACGGCCCTGCTTGAAGAACGCTTCAGCCTTCTTCTTGTTGGCTTCGCTGGTCTGGTGGTAAGCGGCTTCATCGGCCATGGATCACTGCTCTCCTCGAAATCAATTGTAGCCGCCCCGCGGGCATTAAACCGCTGAACGTTGCGGGGGTCAACGATTTGGCTTACCTTCGCCGCCCCGTGGCCGCCGCCGATCTGTCCATCATACTGTATCCCGACCCGCGCCTGCGAAAGGCCGCCGCGCCCGTGACGGCCTTCGACGACGACCTCAAAAAACTGGTCGCCCGCATGTTCCAACTCATGCGCGAAGAACAAGGCGTCGGCCTGGCCGCGCCGCAGGTCGGAGTGAGCCTTCGCCTGTTCGTCGCCAACCCGACCGGAAAGCCGGAAGACGACCGCGTGGCGATCAACCCAACGCTGTCCAACGCCGACGGCACCGAAGCGGGTGAAGAAGGCTGCTTGAGCCTGCCAAAAATTCGGGCCGATATCGACCGCTTCGCGACGCTGACGCTCAAAGCCCAGGACATCGAAGGAAAACCGTACGAAGTCACCGCCACCGGCTTCGAGGCCCGCATCTGGCAGCACGAGTTCGACCACCTGAACGGCGTCATGATCATCGACCGCATGCCGTTCAGTTCCAAGATGGCCGCGCGGAAACAATTGCGGCAGCTGGAAGACGATTTCAAACGGAAATGAATACGCCGGTTGTACGATTTGGAATGAAAGACGAAGGACGCGGAGCGATTGCTGACGTTTGGAAGCGTCTTGCTTGCGCTAACTTGTCGATGATATCGAGCAACTTCGGCTAAATGGAACGGCCTCTGGTCCCCTCTCCCGTTGAGTACAACGGGAGAGGGAACCGGACCGACGCTTCATGGCCCGGGTTGTGTTCGGCGGTACGAATCCCATGAGCATCTCGAACCCTTCCATTGCCGACATGCGGATCGCCTTCGCTGGCGCTGGCGCATTCGGCGTGCCGACATTGCAACGGCTCGTAGAAGCCAAGGCGAACGTCGTTCGGGTCTATACGCAGCCCGACCGCCCCGCCGGGCGGGGGAAGAAAATGACGCCGACGCCGATTGCCGAGGCCGCGGCGGCGATGGGGCTGGAGGTCGTGCGCACCGCCGATCTGAACGCGGAGACGCTGCCGGACATCGACGCCCTAGTCGTCATCGCATTCGGCCAGAAGATCGCGTCGCACATCGTCGACAAGCCGAAGTTCGGCGCGATCAATCTGCACGCCTCGCTGCTGCCCAAATACCGCGGTGCCGCCCCGATTCATGCGGCGATCCTGGCGGGCGAACCCGTGGCCGGCAATTCGATTATTCGCCTGGCGGAGAAGATGGACGCCGGCAATGTGCTCGGCACCGTCGAACTGGCGATTCATCCCAACGAAACGACGGGCGAATTGCACGACCGCCTGGCCGTTGCCGGCGCGCCGCTGGTGGAGCAGGTGTTGGAACAATTGCGTAGCGGTGACGCCATCGAAGTGCAGCAAGACCACGCCGCGGCTACGCTGGCGCGAAAGCTTTCACGTGAGTCAACGCGTATCGATTTCAATCGCCCGCCGCAAAGTGTTGCCGACCAAATCCGTGGCCTTTACCCATGGCCCGGCTGCCGCGTGCGGCTGCTGGATGGCGCGGATGAAGTGGCCCGATTGACGCTCGTTCGCGCCCGTCTGGCTCCCGCTCCCGGTATCCCGGGAGCGGGCCTCTCATCGTCCGGGGCATCGGGTAAACCGGGAGGCCCTGACTCTAACCCTCTCCCGGCGTACCGGGAGAGGGGACAAGAAGTCGTGCCGGGCACGGTGACCGCCGAGGGCCACGTCGCCTGCGGTGACGGCGGAATCGAATTGATTGAAGTCCAACCCGAAGGCCGGCGTCCGATGACGCTGGCCGCGTATCGAAACGGCCGCCCCTGGACGGCCGGCCTGCGTCTGGAAAGTATTGTATGAACGCCCGAGATTTCGCCTGGCGGCAACTGGCCACCGCCCGCCTGCCCGGCTGGCAGTTTGATTCCAATTCGTTCCGCCCCAAGCAGGCCGAGCCGCCGGCCGATTCGCGCGATTTGGACTTGGCCCACGCGCTGACGCGGTCGGTGACGAAGCACTTGGACCATTTGCGTCACCTGATGCAGCACTATTCCGGCCGCACGCAGCAGCAGATTGATCCGTCGGTGCAAATCGTCATCTGCCTGGGCCTGTCGCAGCTGCGGTTCTTCGACCGTCTGCCGCCTTACGCCGTGGTGGACGAAGCGGTGAATCAGGCGAAGCGGCTCGGGTTCGGCAAGGCCGGCGGGTTCGTCAATGCGGTGCTTCGGCGGGCACTGCGCGAGCCGAACCCGCCGCTGCCGAAGCCGAATGACGCACAGGAATACGCCCGGGCGGTGCTCAGCCACCCGCCGGTGCTGTTCAACCGCATGGTGAAGCTGCTGGGAACGGACAGCGCCCTGCGGCTGGCGGCGAAGGACAACACCGAAGCCCCGCTGATCGTCCGCGGCACGCCGCCGGCGATGGATGAGGTGACGGTCACGCCGCACGAAGTGCCCGGCTTCTCTGTCGTCACCGGTGCGAACGAAGCAGTATTGTCCGAATGGGCGAAGGCGGGCATCGCCCAGGCGCAGGACCCGACGTCGGCCACCGTAATCGAGCGGATGGAACTGGCGTCCGCAAAGCGTGTGCTGGACCGGTGCTGCGGCGTCGGCACGAAAACAATGCAAATTGCGGCCGGCGCGCCGCAGGCGGAAGTCGTCGCGATCGACCCGGCCCGGTTTCGCATCGAAGCCCTGCAGCACTCCCTATCGGCGCGCGACCTAAAGAACACGAAAACGGCCGTCGGCAAGGAAGTGCCGGACGGCGAGCCGCCATTCGATCGCATCTTGATCGACGTCCCCTGCTCCAACAGCGGCGTCCTCATCCGTCGCCCGGAGGCTCGCTATCGACAGGACGACGGCACGATGCGCTCGCTCGAAAAACTGCAGCGCACTATCCTGGCCGATACAGTGTCACACCTTCAGCCGGGCGGAATGCTCGTCTACAGCACCTGCAGCATTTGGCCGGAAGAAAACGAAGACCAAGTGCGGTGGCTGACGGAGAAGTTTCCGAAGCTGAAGGTCGTCGAGATGCAGACGACGCTGCCGGAATTATCGGAAGACCCGACGAAGCACCATGACGGCGGGTTTTTCGCAGTCCTCAAGTCGGAAAGTCCTTGAGCCGGGTACCGTTTCACACCGTGCTTGACCGCCAAGACACCAAGAACGCCAAGAAGAAGCAAACTTTGCTCCTCATTCTTGGCGTTCTTGGCGTCTTGGCGGTTGTCAATCTTTACGACTGATCAAGCTTCATTGATCGTCACTTTCGCGAGCAGATCGCCCTGCTTGATTTTGTCCACGATGTCGAGGCCAGCGGTGACTTTGCCGAAGACGGCGTGTTTGCCGTCGAGCCAGTCGGTCTGGACATGGGTGATGAAGAATTGGCTGCCGTTGGTGTTGGGGCCGGCGTTGGCCATGCTGAGGACGCCGCGTTCGTGCTTGATGCCGAGGGCGGCCTTTTCGTCATTCCACTTATAGCCGGGACCACCGCGGCCGGTGCCGGTGGGGTCGCCGCCCTGGACCATGAAGTCGTTGATCACGCGGTGGAACACCGTGCCGTTGTAAAAGCCGTCCTTGGCGAGGAAGACGAAGTTGTTGACCGTAACCGGCGCGCGGTCGGCGAACAGTTCGACGGTGATGTCACCCCGGGCGGTGCTGAAGGTGGCGGAATATTTCTTGCCGGCGTCGATCGTCTGGGCCGGGACTGCGTCGTAACTCTTGGGCATAGGTTCCTTTCGTTCGGAACGGGAGTATAGGAGCCTGCCCCCCGCCGCAAAAGCCGCACGCCGCGCCGAAATTCGGCGCGGCGTGCGGGTCAGGTGTGAATCGGCGGTCGATCAGTTCAACTTTGCCGGCTCGAAACCGGAGCAGGAGCTGATCGGCGTGACCATCAGATTCAGCGACGCGTGCTTCGGCAGGCCGCAGGCGTCAACGAACTTTTCGTCGGCGGTGTGGCTGGTGCGAATCTGCACAAGCTTCTGGTCCGACGCGTGGTTTTCGCCGAAGTGGGAACACAAACCGCATTGGCCATTTTGTACGTTCAACATAAGAATCTCCTGGTGAAAGGTCTGACTCATCATCGGCGCGCCAGTGCTGATTTTCCAATGAGAAACCGTCTCATGTCACAGTTGAGACTGACCCGCAGCCGCTTTCAAAATCCTCGACAATGGAAACGGCCTATCGTGCCACGGGACATGAACGCAGTATGATCGGCCTTCCGTGGGTTGTTACGGACAGACAGCAGAACGATGGGACTTTGGAGAGCCGTTTGATACAACCTCAGGCCAGCCCCCAGCCGTCCGAGGCTGTCGCGACGTATACCGATCTGACGCCGGTCCTGACGTTCGACGACGTCACCCACTTAGCCGCCACTCTGTGCCGGACGCCGATCTCCGCGATCAGCCTTGTAAACGCGGGCACCCTGAAATTCGAGTCCGTTTTCGGGGAACGGGAGGGGTTGAACGTGAACGAAGGTTCGATCTGCCGCCGGGCGATCGAGAGTGACACGCTGTTTATCATTCCGGACATCGAGACCGACGCACAGTTCAATCGCAGCTCCTTAACCGTAGGGAAGCCGTTCCTCCGCTTTTTTGCGGCCGCCCCGCTGGTCTCGTCGCGGGGCGAGCGATTGGGGCTGCTGTGCGTGATGGACCAACGGCCGCGGGAACTCGAGCGGACGCAGCTCGAGGCGCTGCGCCTGCTCGCCCGGCATGCGGCAGCCCAAATCGAACTGAGCCGCATGAACACGACCATCGAAACGATGCTCGCGTCCGGCCACACCACAGACCTGACGGCCGCCAGGAAGGCCGAACAAGCCCTGCACGCCAGCGAGGCCCGCACTCGTTTCTTAAGCCAACTCTCCGAAGCCACGCGTGATCTGACCGACCCGCGCGACATGATGAACACGGTCGCGCGCATGCTGGGCACCTACCTGCGCACCAGCCGCTGTGCGTACGCGGATGTGACCGATGGCGAGGCCTTCACGATCTGGGCCGACTACACCGACGGCTGCGCCACTTCGGCCGGCCAGTACATTCTGTCCGCGTTCGGCCCCCGCGCCGCCGGCGACATGCGGGCCGGCCGCACGCTCGTGATCCATGACGTGAGCGACGAGATTTCCGACCAAAGCGCCGGCTTCGACGCGATCGGCATCAAGGCCATCGTCTGCTGCCCGCTCGTCCGGGCCGGGCGACTGGTTGCGATGATGGCGGTGCACCAATTGACGCCGCGGCGGTGGGCTGACGACGAAATCCGCCTCGTCCAATCCGTCGTCGAACGCACGTGGGCCTACCTGGAACAGGCCCGCGCCGTCCGCGAACGGCAGGAAGCCTTCGATCGACTGCGGCTGGCCCAACAGGCAGGCCGCATAGGGACGTTTGACTGGCTGATTCCAGAGAACACAGTTCTGTGGAGCCCGGAGCTTGAACACCTGTACGGCGTTCCCACCGGCGCGTTCGAAGGAAGTTTCGACGCGTGGCGAAAACGCGTCGCACCTGAGGACGCCGGCCGAATCGAAGCACAGTTGCAGGACGCGCTTTCCCGCGGCGAACGCGAACTCGCGTACCAGTTCCGCATCATCCTGCCCGACGGCGCGATCCGCTGGATGAACGCGAAGGCTAATTTCACCTACGACACGCATGGCCGGCCGCTGCGGATGATCGGCGTCAACTTCGACAGCACCGAGCTTCACAATCTGGCCGAGGCGCGGGAACTGTTGCTCGACAGTGAGCGTGCGGCGCGGGCTGAGGTCGAGCGTGTCAGCCGCATGAAAGACGAGTTTCTCGCTACGCTCAGCCATGAGTTGCGCACGCCGCTGAATGCAATCCTGGGTTGGAGCCAGGTGCTGCGCACCGTGGCGACGGCCTCGCCGGACGTGTCCGAAGGGCTGGACGTCATTGAGCGCAACGCGCGGGCGCAGGCGCAAATTATCGAAGACCTGCTCGACATGAGCCGAATTATCAGCGGCAAGCTCCGGCTGGACGTGCAGCGGATCGACGTGTCGACGGTCATTCAGTCGGCAGTCGACACCGTTCGCCCCGCCGCCGATGCGAAAGGCGTGCGCCTGCACGTCGTGCTCGACCCGAACAGTGGCCCCGTCAGCGGCGATCCCGGCCGATTGCAGCAGGTGTTCTGGAACCTGCTCAGCAATGCCATCAAATACACGCCGCGCGGCGGTCGCGTTCAGGTGCTGCTGGAACGGGTGACCTCCCACGTCGACATCACCGTGGCCGACTCCGGGCAAGGCATTCCGGGCGATTTCCTGCCGTACGTGTTCGACCGCTTCCGTCAGGCCGATTCAAGCACCACGCGCACGCACGGCGGGCTGGGCATCGGGCTGGCGTTGGTCAAGCAGTTAATCGAACTGCACGGCGGCACCGTATCGGCCGAAAGCGGGGGCGAAGGGCGCGGCGCGACCTTCCGCGTCCACCTGCCGGTGACCATTCTTCATGCCGACCCTGAGCCGGAACGTCGCCACCCGAACGCGCCGTCCGGGGTCGTGCCCGTTCACGACGCGTGCCTGTCGATCCACGGCGTCCGCGTGCTGGTCATCGATGACGAGCCGGACTCGCGAACGATCGTCAAGCGGCTATTGGAAGACTGCCAGGCCAAGGTGCGGGTGGCCGGGTCGGCCGACGAGGCACTAGGCATGCTAACGGCGGGCGAGCGGTTCGACGTCGTGGTTTCCGATATCGGCATGCCGGTTCAGGACGGCTATTCCTTTATCCGCCGTGTACGCACCTTGCCCCCGGAACAAGGCGGCCGAACGCCGGCCATCGCGCTGACCGCTTACGCCCGGAGTGAAGACCGCATGCGCAGCGTGATTGCAGGCTTCCAGATGCACATCCCCAAGCCGGTCGAGCCGGCGGAACTCATCATCATGGTCGCCAGCCTTGCCGGGCGGACCAGGCCGTCGGAGAACCTGTCAGCCTAAACGCCCCGCCGGCGGCCGATGACAAACTGCGTCACTTCCCGCTAGCAGTTCGTGCGGTCTCTTCGTACGATTCGGCCGACCAGACCGCAGGGGCTTTTCTTATGACGCAACGAACTGGTAAGGCATTGGGTACGGCGGCTCTTATCGTCGCCGTGGTCGCGCTATGCGTGGCTGTGTTCGCCGTACTTTACAAAAAGCAGGTCTCGTCAGTGAATGACAGCCTTGCCGACCAAGCAGCGCTGTTCACGCGCCTCACGGGGCTGAACGAGCCGGCAGCCCGCAACGCGCTGGACGCGCGCTACGTCGACAGCGACGGCGATCTCGTCGCTGACGCCCCCGCCGAACCGGCCAAACAAATCGACCCGCCGACGCTGGTGTTCAGCTACGTAGTCGTCGAGGACGATGCCGGCTTCCGCGCTGCCTTCAAAGAACTGATGGAAGCCATCGGCACGGCAACGGGTAAGCCGGTGGAATACGTCAGCTACAGCAGCCTCGACGACAAACTGCGCGCCCTGCGCGACGGCCAGCTGCACATTGCGGGCTTGAATACCGGTTCCGTCCCGATCGGCGTCTGCACGGCCGGCTTCGTTCCCGTCAGCCAACTCGGCGACGCGAGCGGAAATGCCGGCTACCGCCTGCAGATCATCAGCCCCGCCGATTCGAAGCTGACGAAGCTGACTGATCTGCGCGGCCGTGAGCTGACCCTGACCGAGCCCTCCAGCAACAGCGGGTACAAAGCGCCGCTGGTGCTGCTGCGTGAAAACAATCTGCGCCCGCCGACAGACTATCTGCTCCGTTATTCTCAGGGCCATTCGCAGTCGATCGCGGGCATCAAGAACAAGCTGTTCGAAGCCGCCGCCGTCGCCGGCGACGTGCTGCAGCGTGAACAGAATGAAGGTCGCATCGCCGCCACGGATTACAAGGTGCTTTACACGTCCGACCAGCTTTTCCCCGGCGCAGCCCTCGGCTACACGAGCACGCTCAAGCCAGAATTAGCCGCCAAGATTCGGCAGGTGCTGGTGTCGTTCGACTGGAAAGGCACGGGCTTGGAAAAGCAGTTCGCGGCGGAAGGCAAAACGAAGTTTGTGCCCGCCGATTACCGTAAAAACTGGGAATACGTCCGCCGGATCGACGAAAGCATCGGGTTCAATTATGCCCTGCGCGCGCCAGCGACGCAGCCGACCACGCAGACAGCGTCCGCCCCCCGGCACGTGCCACGCATCGTCGACTTCACACGCCTGGCGCTAGACCAACGCCCGCGGCCGATCACCATGTCGGCCATCTTTAAAAACCGGCCGTCGCCTCTCCTGCCGAATCCGTACTGGCTTTTTCTTTACTGAGCATGGTCCGGATCTACCACATCGACGACCCGCTGTTGCGGCAGAAGGTATTGGCTAAGCTCGCCGAATGGCGCGGCACGACGCCGGGCCAGATTCCGGAGTGGTTCGAACTCGACGACGGCGATTATTCGGAACTGCTGATCGAGATTCGCGCCGACGAAGAAGGACGCGGTCGCGACGATTGATGGCTTGGCAGCGGGTGTAAACCCGCGCGGGCACGTCTCCTTTTCAAATCGAGAAGCGTACTCTCGCGGGTTCACACCCGCGGCCATCGCCACACCGAGCCATCGTGTACGATAGACCCAGATGCCCGACTCCCCCGCCTGGTCCAGCGATCTGCTCACCGACCCGCACGCGGTCGCCGACAAGCGGTCGCGCGTGCGCAGCATGTTCGCCGCCATCGCCCCCAGCTACGACCTAAACAACCGCTTGCACAGCTTCGGCCGCGACCAAGCATGGCGACGGGCGGCGGTGAAGATGGCGGAAGTGAAAGCGAACGACGTGATTGTCGACGTGGCCTGCGGCACGGGCGATCTGACGCTCGCGATGACCCATGGTCTCTGGCCGGCACCCGGGGACTGGCCGCCTGCCGCAGGGCAGGTGGTCGGGATCGACTTCACGTACGAGATGCTGCCGCTGGCGCGCGCGAAGGCCCGGCGAGC
>DASVSC010000154.1:0-28737 GCA_036388295.1 Tepidisphaeraceae bacterium
GCTCGCGGTCGCGGCGGCTCAGGACGTAGGTTTCGATGGGGTCGCCCAGGTCCAGCAGCCAGTCGACGCGCACGCGGTCGCCGCCGACGTTCCGGGCGATGTCGGCCAGCGGGAAGAGCGTGGAAAAGACGACCAGCTGCCGCGGCGGCGGGGCGGGGGCGGGCGTGCGGTCGCAGGACATGACCAGGACCAGACCCAACAACAAGGGTAGACGCGCGGGGATCGATCGAAGGGTACTCATGAATGTCAGGACAGATCCGTCTCGACCGGTTTGGGGTGGCCGCTTTAGCGGCCACCGTGGCGGCTGAAGCCGCCACGCCTCGAGTTGATACGCCTCAAGCCGCCACGCCTCGAGCATTCGCAATGTCTTTATCGATCTCCCACGTCTCCCCGCAACGCCGCTCAATGCATGAAGCTCCGGACGATTTCGATCACGAACAGGATCACCACGGCCAGTTCCAGCACGATCGTCGTGCGGTGGTGCTGGTCGTCGCCGAGCAGTTGATAAATCTCGTCCAAGGCCGTCAGTTTGGACCGTACGCTGGTATGCCAATCGGCCAGATGGAACCGCTCGGCCAGGCCTTGGTAGAGGCGCGCGGAGTGCCAGTCGCCGAAGAACTTGGTGATGTTGCTCAGTTCGTCGTTGATGCGGGCGGCGTCGACGCGCAGCTCACGCAAGCCGCGCTGCGTGCGGCTGAGGAAGCGCCAGGCGCCGGAGCGCTTCACGTCGCGGTAGGCGTGCTCGACGGCGTCGTCGAGCAGGCGGTCGTACGCTTCCAGTTCCGCCAGCTGCACGTTGGCCAGTTCCATCAGGTAAAGCGTTTCGTCGAACTCGCGCGGGTCGTCGACGACCAGGGCCGCGTCCCAGTCGATGACGCACAAATCGTCGTGGTAGTAGCTGAACGAGCGGCTGCTGCTTTCCTCGGCCTCCTGGGCGCTGAGCAGTTCCGGGTCTTCCTCCTGCGTCAGCAACGCCGACACGTCGCGGCGGTGGGTCTGCAGCCATTTCTCGGCCGACACGTCGACCGGCTCGCCGGCGTACACGTCCTGCAGCGGCCCGTCGATGCAGAAAGCCGTGTACGCCTCGACGTCGCCCAGCATCGGCACAGGATTGATCAGGTGCGGCAGCAGTTCCTGGCGGACTTGTTCGCCGAGTTCGCGGGCGTCGTCGCTGACGCCGCCGCCGCTGGTGAAACGCAAGTCGTGGTAATCGACCAGCTCGCGCAAGTCATCGACCTCGAACGGCACGCGAATGCTGATCGACAGCGCGCCGACCGGCATGATCTTGACGACCGTCTCCAGGCGCACCAGCCCGCCCCGCGCCGCGATCTTCTCGACCGCCGGCAAACGCACCATCTGCGGCCGGTAGAAAAACAGCTGCTTGGGCGACCGCTTGCTGGCGTCCATCTGGAACGTGCTGACCGGCTGGCCCAGCAGTGTCGGCAGCGCGTGCCGCTGCATGTCGTACGCGATGTCGAACGCGTACAGATACACCACCTGCCCCCGCAGACGCCCCGCGTCGCGAGAGCGGGTCGGCGGCTTTACGGCGGCGGGGGCGACGACAGACATGTCGGGATTATACCCGAAGGCGGACGACTTCTGGTCCCCTCTGCCGGCCGTACCGGGAGAGGGAGCAAGACGTTAAACCGTCCGGCTGCCCAGCAACACGCCTGTTTCCGTCTCGCCCTTGGACAGCGTCAGGTCCGTGATCGGCGTGCTGCTGCGGAAACCGTTCGGGAAGACGCGGCGGACGCGGTACGTGCCGGCCGCTAAGTTCGCGAAGCGGAAGTCGCCGTTAGCGTCGGTTTTCGTCTGCTTCTCGCCCGAATCGGCCTTCCCGTCGGCGTCGGCGTCAAGAAAGATGACCTTGCCGACGGCATCCGGCTCGTCCGCGTCTTGCTTGCCGTCGCGGTCGGTGTCGGCGAACGCGTGGCCGCTGATGGAGGCGGTGCCCCCGCCGGTCGTGGGCTGCCCGGGTTTGGCGGGCGTGGACGACGAAGTCTTGGCCAGGCCGACATTTAAGCCGTCGGCGGTCATGTCGCCCTTCTTCAGCTTGGTGGCCTTGGGGGCGGTGGTGATGAAGTAGCCGTTGTCCACTTCACGGCGGACGCGGTAGACGCCTTTCTCCAGGCCGTTGAACCGGTAGCTGCCGTCATCGGCGGTGACGACGGTGGGCTCGCGGCGGTCGCGGTCGCCGTCGGCGTTCATGTCGAGGAAGATCTTGTCGCCGCCGAGGCCTTTTTCGCCGTTGTCCTTTTTGCCGTTCTTGTTGGCGTCGTTGAAGTAGACGCCGCGGATGCTGCCGCTGGGTGGGGCCTGAACGGACGCCTTGGCGGTGCTGCCGACGAGGGTGAAGATGCTGCGCGCCGGCATGACGATCTTCACCCTGCCGCCGCTCACGGTATACGATTTAAGTTCTTTCCAGGTAGCGGCTTCGGTGCTGGCGAAGGCCGTGGTGAACTTTTTCACGCCGGTGTCGCCCAGCCGCAGGGTGACGACTTCCTCTTCGTTCGAACTATTGACCATCACGCTGGTGAGCGTGCGCTTGGCGTTGTCGGCGAAGGCGCTGACGTACACGCCCTTCGGGTCGATGCCGGTCGTCTTCAGCCGCACCGAGCCGGGGCGGATGTATTTCGAGAAGTGCTTGAACGCGTTGTACTTATTGGCGTCGTAGTCGTCATTCTTCATCAGGGCTTCGCCATTGTCGTAGCTGTTGGTGATGCCCCAGTAGACGTACGCGCTGGTGTTGGCCTGAACGAGAGTGTCCTGAATGCCCGCGGCCAGGCGCATGGTGCCGTTCCAGGTGCTGTCATAGCCGCTGGTTTCGGTCATCCAACTGCGTTTACCGTCGTTCTTAATGCCGTTGAAGGTGTTGTAGTCGTGGGTGCCGTCGTAGCCGTTCCAGTAGCGGCTCCACATTTCGGGGCTGCGCTGGAAGGTGACGCCGTCGTTGGCGTAGCCGTGGATGGCGTAGACGTCGACGGCGTTGAAGGCGGTTTTGTCGCGGCGCAGCGCCTTGATGTACGCCATCTGCCGGCTGAGGATGCCGCGGTCGGCGGTGGAGCCGACGCCCACGTCCTCGGGCCCGATGATCTTGGTCTTAATCCCGTATTCCTTGAACCAGCGGTTCACGGCTTTAACGGCTTTGACGTACAGCTTCGGGTCGTAGACCGCGCTGCTGTACGGCTCGTGGAAGGCCAATTCGTTCTGGATGCTCACGCCGTCCAGATGAACGCCGAAGGCCTTTTCGAACCCTTTGACGTACGCGGCGACGTACCGGCCGAACTGCACGTAGTTTTCGTCCGACGCGATCAGGCTGCCGCCGGCGGTGTTGCCGCTTTTGTCGTCGTATTTCGGCATCGTGCCGTTCGGCCTGCCCGTGCTGGGGTTGATTTCCTCGCCCTTCATCCAGAACGGGGGCGACCAGACGCTGCCGATGATGGCCACTTCGCTGCCGTACTTCTGCGCCGCCCGGGCCATCATGCCGTACTTCTGGATCTGCCAGTGGCTGAAATCGAACTTACGGACGTTGTCCATCAGGTCCGGCCCCATGTAGACGCTGGTGCCGATGCTCTTTTTGCCGTTCTTGGTCTCGCCGGCGAGGATCCAGGGATTCAGCGCCACGCGGAACATGCTGGCACCGAGGTCGCGGTAGTAGGCCTTCTGGAACTTAGCGGTTTTGACCAGCGACAGGCTCGTCACGCCGCCGAGGCTGGTGCCGAAGCCGTCCATGGTCTGGGCGCGGCTGGTGGTGATGTCGACCGTCGCCGACAGGTGCCGACGGCCTTCGAGCGGTTCACACGAAGCAAGCGGACGAAGCGGCCTGGCCGCGCGGGCGGGGGTAGTCATAACTCGGTATCAGCTTTCGGAATCAAACAAACAGCGGCCGTAGCAGCCGCCTTAGACGCAGTTAGGGTTTCTACGTAGATAGTCGTCGGACAAGTCGATCTATTCCAAAGAAAAATTCATCATTCGCCCATTTATTTGGCCGTTTCTTCGAAGCCGAAATGGTCGAACAGATGAATCCGCTGGTCACACCGCGGACAGGCGTACCAGCCGCAGTTCATGATCACGACGTCTGGGTCAATTGAGTGGCCACACCGGCCGCAATCGAACCCGCCCGGGGCCGCCTGCGGGCCGAACGCCAGCGTGCGCCGGCCGGCATGGTGGGCGTCATGGCACACCCTGCAGAGCAGCACCACATTCTCGATAACGTCCGGCCCGCCCCGGCTTTGCGGCGTGACATGGTGGTAGCCGAACCCGCGGTGGTACGTCTCCCGCCGCGTCGGCCCGCGCCCGCACCCCCGGCAACGCAGGCCGTCACGCAGGTTGACCTGAAAGCAGGTGCGGTTTTCGAGCGGCACGGGCGATCTTACGCAACGACCCGGCCGCCGACGCGGCCCCGGTTCAGGGCGTCCTCAGGCCGATCAGCAGCCCACTTTTCGCCTGCCCGCTCGTCAGTGCCTGATCGATCCGTGTCGTGCTGTAAACCGACCCGGCCGGCAGCACCGCCCGGACGCGGTACGTCCCCGCGGCCAAGCCGGCGAACTTGAACTTGCCGGCGGTGTCGGTGACGACGCGGGTTTCGCCGCCGTCGAGCAGGCCGTCGTTGTCGCTGTCGAGGAAGACGGTGATAGCCTTCCCGATGCCGTCACCCGTGTCGTACCGGCCGTTCTTGTTGTTGTCCCGGAAAGCACTGCCGCTGAGACTGGCGGTGCCGGCGGGCGGCGGGGGCGGGGGCGGGGGCGGCGGGACGGTGCCGGTTTTGCTGCCGATGCTCAGGCCACTGATCGATTGCCCGCCCGCGTCCAGCACCAAGTCCAGCGTCTTGCTGGGGACGGTGCCACTGGCCAGCACCTGCCGCACGCGGTACGTGCCGGGGGTCGGCAGGCCGCTGAAGGCCCATTCGCCGTCGAACGTGGTGACAATGCTTGGCTCGCCCGCGTCCTTGACGCCGTCGTTGTCGGTGTCGAGGAATACGACCCGGCCGCTGGGGCGCGGCTCGCCGAACTCGTACCAGCCGCTCTTATTCGTGTCCTCGAACAAAAAGCCCTCCAGCGTTGCCGTGTCGACCGGCGGCGCCAAGCCGTTGCGAGTGATCGTCAGGCAGTCGACGTTGGCCCCGGTGGCAGCGCCGGCGACCGCTTTGATCGTGTTCGTGCCGGCCAACAGGTTAGCGCTGATTGACACATTCCGCCACGTGGCCCACGAGCCGGTGGGGGCGAACGCCAGCGTGCCGACAGTGACCCCGTTGACGATGATCGTCAGCGGGCGGTTGGCGGTGCTGCCGTTGGCGTAGCGGAACGTGAGCGTCGCCTGCTCGGTGGCGTTGCGGGGCGTGGTCCAGGTGACGGCCGACCCGCTGCCGCCGTAGTCGGCGTAGCCCGTCGCGCTGTAGCCGGTGTTGACCGACCCCTTGGCCGTCCCGCCGGTGAGGACGGCCGTCTCGGCTTCGTGGAGGACGGTGGGCGAATTGGCCGGCGGGACCGGCGTCGGGCGGCTGCCGAAGTGACGGCCGGAGAAGCCGGTGTGGGCCACGACGTCCACCGTATGTCCGGTGCCCGGCGTCGGGGTGGTCTGATCCCAACCGGCCGGCAGAAGCTGACGCACGGTATGCGATCCCGGTTCGTGGGTGCCAATGAAATAAAAGCCGCTTGAGCTGCTGACCGCCGACCGTTCGCCGGTATTGAGCAAGCCGTTGTTATTGCGGTCGTCGAACACCGTTCGGCCAGCCAGGGCCAAGTCGCCGAAGTCCTGGATGCCGTTGCCGTTCGCGTCGTTGAACAACGTGCCGCTGACGCCGCTGTCATATTGGGTGATGACCTGCGAACCGAGCGGCACCGTCAGGCTGACGCCGGCCGTGACGGCCTTGGTTACGGCCGCGTATTGGGTGAACCTCCACCCGGCCGGCAGCACCTGGCGGACCTGGTACGTGCCGTCGTAGACATTGAACGTGGCCAAGCCGTTGGCGTCGGTCAAGGCGCTGGTTTCGCCGGTGTCGAGCGTGCCATTGGTGTTGGTGTCGAGGAACACGGTCCGACCGGCCAGGGCGGCCTCGCCGGTGTCGCGGACGTTGTCGCCGTCGAGGTCGTTGAACAACTGGGCCGTGAGCGGTTTGCGAATGCGCAAGATGAACGCCGGCGGGCTGGCGAAGCCGTCTTCGGGGACGTCGACCAGCATCATCGCGCCGCTGGCCGGGGAGACGAACTGCGTGCCGGCGGGTGTCGATAGCCGCAGCCGGTGCTGACCGGCGGGCAGGTTGGAGAATGCGTACCTTCCGTTGTAGTCGATCGCGCTGGCCGGCTCGCCGATGTCGAGCTGGCCGTTGTTGTTGGCGTCGATATACGGCACGACCCCCGAGGCGGCCTCCAGACCGTACGCCGGACTCGTCTGGCCGGGGAAGGCTTCATAAATAGCGCTATGGATGCGGCCCATCGGCTGCTGAACCAGTCGCCACTCGCGGCCTTCGTATTCCGTGGTGCCGGGCGCGTACCAGTTGTTGCCGATGGTCATCAAGCCCGACGGCCGCAGATCCATCGACAGGGCGTTATTGCTGACCACGAACGGTTCGACGGTGAGGCCGGTATCCCTGTCCGAGATTCGGTACAGCAGCGGGACACGGGTGGTGTATTCATCGACCGGTACGGCCTGGAAATAGACCCCGCCGTCCGGGCCTTGGACGAACGCGGGACTGCCGGGCGTCCCGGGGGCGATGTCTTCGTAACTGCCGAAGCCGGAATAACCGTTCGTCCCGGTGACGTCGTTGCGCTGGTTGGTGGTGATGTCAAACCGGCCGATGGCGAGGCGATAGAAGTAGCTGTTCAGATCAGCGTGGGCGAAGTAGATGTATTTCCCGACGGCCGTCAGTTCGGCCGGCTGGTCGAGGAACGTGGTGAAGGTCGTCAGCGGCGAGAATTGCAGAACGCCGCTGGCCTTGGTGACGTCGAACAGGGTTTGGGTGATTTCGCCGATGTCGTCGCCGTAGAGGGAGTAGCCTAGCACGGCGCTGGCCACGATACGGCCGTTCGCAGTGAGCACGTCGCTGATGCCGAAGTACGGCCCGGTGCCGCCCGACAGCACGCCGGTCGCTTCGATATGGTAAAGGCGACCTGAAGCAGGCCCGTTGCTCTTAGTCCGTACGTACGCGGCCGAGCCGGCGGGGACCAGTTCCTCGATCGTCTGGCTGTCGTAAAACCAGACGGGCGGCGCAGTGAAGTACGGATGATTGCCGTCGTACACACCGATCCCGTCAAAGCCGTACGACGATCGGTCGCCCTTGATGGTGAAGAACAGGTTCTTGCCGGCCGGGGTGAGGTGCGTGATGACGGAGCGCGGCGGCGCACCGTTGAGGACGCGGAAGCTTGTGCCCGCGGCAGTGCCGTCCGTGATCCAGAGCAGGCGGTTCGACGTGTTGTCGGGGTAGTATGGGCTGTACTTCGCGCCATGGGCGAGAAAAGCGATGCCGCCGTCGTACGCCACCAGCGCCGGCTCGGCACTGGGCTCAGTGATCGTGCCGTAAAGATCATTACTCGGGTCGTTGTTGTAGTAGTACGACGGTTCGTTTTCGATGACCTTCGTACCGGCCGCCGTGCCGTCGCTGACGAATAGCTTGGCCTGCGCGGAGTTGCCGTAGGCGCGGGTCCAGTCGGCGATGAAAAAGAGCTTGCCGCCGCTGACGACGAAACTGCGGGGATTGCTTGACGCGTTATAGAGCGCAAGGTCGGCCACGAGCGAGGTGCCGTCTTGGGTGCCGTCGCTGGCGAACAGTTCCGTCCCGCTGAAACCGTCACTGGCGGCGAAGTAGGTCCGGCCCTTGAACGAAACGCTCGCGTTCACGCCGGCCGACAAGCCCGACGCGTCGCCCGGATTGATGTCCTTGAGGATCTGCGGGGGGGTCACCGCGGCCAGCAGGGCACGACGCTCCAACACTTCAAACAACATGTTTCGACTTCCCTTGCCAGACAGAAATGCCGGCCAGCGGCCGGGCGAAGGAGAATACTCTGCCGGCCCGGTCCTGCAACACAATTCCGCTTTCGTTCAGCAGACGGGCATGAACGGCGCATGACACTGACGACGATGCCCACCTACAAACGAAGCCGGCCCCCGAGAATGCTCGGGGGCCGGCCGTTACAGTCGTTACAGACGAATCGTTTACTTCAGCTTCTTCGCCTTCTCCCGCGCCGTCTCCAGCCCGCCGACGTACATGAACGCCTGCTCGGGGATGTCGTCGGCCGCGCCGCTGACGATCGCGTCGAAGCTCTTGATCGTTTCCTCACGGCTCGTATACACGCCCGGGAAGCCGGTGAACTGCTCGGCCACGAAGAACGGCTGGCTGAAGAAGCGCTCGATCTTGCGGGCACGGCTGACGATCAGCTTGTCTTCTTCACTCAACTCGTCCACGCCCAGGATGGCGATGATGTCCTGCAAGTCGCGGTAACGCTGCAGCATCGTCTGCACGCGGCGGGCCACGCGGTAATGCTCTTCGCCGACGATCTGCGGGTCGAGGGCGCGGCTGCTGGAAGCCAGCGGGTCCACGGCCGGGTAAATGCCCTTACTGGCAATGCTACGTTCGAGATAGATGAACGCGTCCAGGTGGGCGAAGGCGTTGGCGGGGGCCGGGTCGGTCGGGTCGTCGGCCGGCACGTACACGGCCTGCACGCTGGTGATCGCGCCGTTCTTGGTCGACGTAATGCGTTCCTGCAGCTCGCCCATTTCTGTAGCCAGCGTCGGCTGATAACCCACGGCCGACGGCATACGTCCCAGCAGGGCCGACACTTCCGCACCGGCCTGCGTGAAGCGGAACACGTTGTCGATGAACAAGAGCGTATCCGCCCCGGTTTCGTCGCGGAAATACTCCGCCATCGTCAGGGCCGACAGGGCCACGCGGAGGCGGGCGCCCGGGGGCTCGTTCATCTGGCCGAAGACCATTACGGTCTGGTCGATGACGTGCTTGCCGGTCGTGCCGATCTCGGTTTCCTGCATTTCCATCCACAGGTCGGTGCCTTCGCGGGTGCGTTCACCCACGCCGGCGAACACGCTGTAGCCACCGTGCTGCTGGGCGATGCGGGCGATGAGTTCCTGAATGACCACG
This sequence comes from Tepidisphaeraceae bacterium, assembly GCA_036388295.1. Classification (GTDB taxonomy): domain Bacteria; phylum Planctomycetota; class Phycisphaerae; order Tepidisphaerales; family Tepidisphaeraceae; genus RYN-431. The sequence goes on from DASVSC010000154.1 coordinate 9,092, forward strand.
GTCTTGCCCAGGCCGGCCCCGCCGAACAAACCGCCCTTGCCGCCACGGATGAAGGGCGTGAGCAAATCGATGATCTTGATGCCGGTCTCGAAGACCTCGGCCTTGGGCGTCAGGTCCATGAAGTCGGGCGCGCCGCGGTGGATCGGGCGGCGTTCGCTCGTCCCGACCGGCCCACGCTGGTCGATCGGTTCGCCCAGCAGGTTAAACACCCGGCCCAGCGTCTCTTTGCCGACCGGCACGCTCACGGGCGCGCCGGTGTCGACCACTTCCACGCCGCGCTGTAGGCCGTCCGTAGTGCCGAGCGCCACAGCCCGCACGCGGCCGCCGCCGAGGTGCTGCTGGACTTCGCCGACCAGGGTGAACGAGCCGGTGTCGACTTTCACCGCGTTATAGATCGACGGCAGCTGGTCTTCCGGGAACTCGGCGTCGAACGTCGATCCGATGACTTGGGCGATGCGACCGGTTGCCGGCATAACTAGCTCCTTCACGGACTCAAAATTAGATGCGTCAAAGCCGCTCCGCGGCGCAGCACACCACTGCGACCCCGGGCGGGAGGGCGATCGTATCGCCCCCCGCAACAACCGGCAAGCCGCCCGGCGGCGGCCGAAGGCGGGTGCGACGATGCGCGTCGGCCTGGTCCTCGGTGCCATGGGCGGCCTCAGAAGCACGGCCGCGCCGCCCGCCCCGGCGGACCTTTCGCCCGCCGCCCCGACTCTACCGCCCCGGCCCGGTTTGTCGGCGGAAATCTGCCGAAAAATCGTTGTCGTTGATTCCCTAAATTCCGGCCGACACAGCCGACATTCCCGCCGCCGATTTTCATCTTGAACCGGCCGACCGGCTCGTTACCGTATTTCAATACCCTCCCGCCCCTACGGCCCACCCGGCCGTCACGTTTTCATTCAACCGCCGCCCGCCCGGGCGGCCGCCGTGCTACGTCTTGGCGACGGCCTACCGCCCCGGCCGGCGGTGTCGATTATAAAATGCGACCTTGACGGCAACATGGGTAACTCAACGTCCTTGGCAGTCACATGTGTAGATCGCCACAGTACGTTCATCGCCACAGTACGTTCTATGGGTCGTGCGCGTGTCGATGCGAACACGGCCTTGAGTACAAGACCGTGCCACCCGCCCACGATTTACAGTTGTTGTCCGCGGCGGCGGGTGATATGTTCTAGATACATCTCAATTCGCTTTCACTTAATATGGGTTATTTTTAATGGCTACGTCGTTGATTGCTCCGTTTCGGTGCGGCCATTTTGTTTCCGAGCCGCTAGAAAGCCGCCGCCTGCTGGCGGCCCAAATGATCGGCGATCTAGATCCACGCACCGGCGATTCTACCGCAACCGCATACACCTCTCTCAATGGTACCACGTTATTCTACGCCAACAGCAAGCTATACCGGACCGACAGCACAGCGGCTGGCACTTTGCCGCTGGCGACGCTGAACGCGTCGGTCGATCACATGGAAGTTCTTGGTAACGCCGCATACTTCACCGAGAGCTATCGTATTTGGAAGACAGATGGCACGAAGTCGGGCACTGTCTTGTTGACAACGCTGCCGCCTGTCACTTTTGGAGCCCCGACTGAACTGCAGGCTGTCAATGGCAACCTTTATTTCAAAGTCTCTAGATCGCTGTACTCGCTTAATCCCGACACGCTCGACTTGCAGAAAATCGGCAGTTACTACGGTCTAAGCAACTTAGCGGAGTACAAGGGAGAGGTTTATTACGGGGCAACCGATAACCTTGGCAGCTATCTATACCGAACGAACGGCACCGTTGCGGGCACAGTGCTGGTAAAGCAGATCGATAACTCCGCAGCATACACGCCGTTCGTTCCTGAAAAGGTTACAGCTTCAAACGGGTTGTTGTACTTCGTGGGTTCCAACGCCGCTGCCGGAGTCGAGCCGTGGCGTAGCGACGGCACCTCCGCGGGCACATATTTGCTGAAGGACTTGGCTCCTGGCAATTCGCATTCAGCTGTAGCCGCAATTGTGGGTGTGAATGGGTCGACCTTGCTGCTGACGTACGACGGTTTGTACGCCACCAATGGCACGACGACGACTTCAATTCGGTCTGACGTAAGAGCCATTACACAAACAGTGACAGCGGTCACCCTCAACAGTGTGGCGCTGTTCAATGCGTACACCAGTGGCGGCGGCTCGCACCTCTATCGTTCCGATGGCACGGCGAATGGCACTTACGCCGTCGAGAGCCTCAGCAGTTTGAGTTATTCGCCACAAGCCTTGACGCTTGCCAACGGCAAAGCCTATTTCGTTGGGTACACAACGCCAAGTGTGGCCAATCTCTATAAGACCGACGGCACGATTGCTGGGACGGCTGCTATCACGCAGGCGGTCGCGGGTGGCACACAAAGTTTCATTTATACTTATTCGCTTACTGGAACTGACAGCCGCCTGTATTTTTCGGCATCTGATACCGTCCTCGGCACAGAGCCGTTCGTCAGTGACGGTACGGCGGCCGGAACCAAGGTGCTGGCAGACTTAAATACGACGCCCTACAACTCCGATCCTGGCGGCCCGTATCCTGGGGTTTTCAACCGATCGAATGACGTCGGCAAAACGCAAACGGCGACAATCGGCAATATAGCTTACTTTGGAACCGCTGACGGGTCGCTTTGGAAGACCAACGGGACTGCTGTCGGCACAACCCGGGTGACCAGCAGTAGCGCCTACTACGGCTACAGCAGCGGCGACCCAATCCGCCACCTAACGGCTTGGAACGGCCACGTTTACTTCGTCACCAGCGATGGCTTTCGCAATCAAGCCGTGTGGCGGTCCGATGGCACTGCCGCCGGGACGGTTAAGGTTATCAGTGGCTTCGCGGGCCGGGAGGATGGGCAGACTTTCGTGCCCTTTCAGGATAAACTCTATTACTTCGTCAATGGCAGCCTTTACGCCAGTGCCCCAGGTGCCGTCAATGCCACACTTGTTTCATCAGCGCCGTTCGACGCGGCTTGCCTGACGGCTACGACAGACGCATTGTATTTTCGTACCAACAATGCGGGCTACGAACTCTGGAAGAGCGACGGGACCACCACCGGGACGGTTTCTTTTGTGGGGAAATCCGTATTCAGTGGACTGAGATCATTCGTCGCCTCAGGCAGCACGCTCTACTTCATTGCTATTCCTTCCGGCTCCGACACGGCCGCGCTCTATCGCACTGGCGGCACACTGGCGACCACAGCGCTGATCAAATCGGTCGCTTCGTCCAAGGCGGCATACGACTATTACCCGCCGTCATTCCTGACGGTGATGAATGGTGTACTTTACTTCGCGGGTACCGACGATGCTAACGGCACGGAATTATGGCGCAGCGACGGCACGGCGGCCGGTACGACAATCGTTGCCGACTGTGTCCCCGGAGCGGTTGGCGGGTCACCGCAATTTCTGACTGCCATCGGCAATCGCCTGTACTTCCTAGCGACGACGGCCGACAGCGGCAGCGAGCCATGGATCAGCGATGGAACAACCGCTGGCACGCGGCGTTTGGCTGACTTAAATCCGGGTCCGACATCGTCGCTGCGCCCGTATCCGATTTCTATCGCCTACGCCGCTGACAATCCGTTTATGCCCGCTCCCGATGGCTCGGTGCTCATCACCGCTGACGACGGCACGCATGGCGTGGAACTTTACCGGATCACGCTAAGCGGGAACGTGGTGTTAGCTGCCGATGTGAACGCCGGCGCAGCGAGTTCGGAAGCACGGCCGATCTCGGTCATCACGCCACCGGGCTCGACTCCGACACTGCTCTTTTCGGCTGCTGATCCGATACACGGCCGTGAGCTATGGTCGTTCCCGCTGCCAACTGGTTCTGGATTACCGTCCTGGCTGGTGCCTTCGTCAGATGCGGCTTACCTATTTAGTGGTATCAGCTTACAGGTGACGGCCGGAACGATGACACTGTTAGCTGACGCGGCCATAGCGGGTGCGGGTTTTGCAGTCAGCGTCAGCGGGACTGCACATGTCGTGTTCAACACGAGTCAACACTTGGGTACGCTGATGCTGAACGATTCGAGCGTCGTGTCAGTAGCGGGCGGCGAGAAGGTACTCCGCGTGACCGGATTGACCATCGGCGTATCGAGCAGGCTGGACCTCAACGACAGCGCCCTGATCTACGACTACAGCACTGCCGGCCCGCAGGCCGACGCGGTGCGGCAGCTGATCGGCTCCGCCCGGGCCGGCGGGGCGTGGACGGGGTACGGCCTGACCAGCACCGCGGCCAAAAACCGGGCCGGGCGGGGCACCACGCTCGGGTACACGGAGGCCAGCGACTACAAAACGATCAACGGCGCGAACGCCACCTTCGACGGCCAGGCCATCGACAGCACCGCGGTGCTCGTGCGGTATACGCTGTACGGCGACGCCGACTTCAATCGCCGGGTCGATTTCAATGACTTCCTCCGCCTGCAGGTCGGCTTCAACCGCCGCGGGACGACGTTCATTCAAGGCGACTTCGACTACAACGGCACGACGAACTTCAACGACTTTCTGCTGCTGCAGGTTCAGTTCAACCGCTCGCTGACGGTCCCCCCGCAGCCGGTTGTGACCACCGCCCTGGCGTCCCGCCCGCCTGCCACGGCCAGCCTCAGCGGCGTGGCGTTCAACGACACCAATCGCAACGGCCGGTTCGACGCCGGCGAAACCGTCGCGGCCGGCAAAACGGTCTGGCTGGACCTGGACGACGACGGCCTTCAGGACCGCAACGAGGCCAGCGCGGTGACCGACAGCCGCGGCCGGTTCGGCTTCAAGAATCTGGCGGCCGGCAAGTACCACGTGCGGCGGGCCGTCCCCGCCGGCTACGTCGAAAGCACGCCCGCCCGCTACATCACCCTCGGCCGTGGGCAGAGCGTGGGCGACATTCGCATCGGCAGCCGGGCGAAGTAGCAGAGCGATGGGCAGGCCGCGCGGCCGCGGCACGGGCCTGCCGCCCCGGCCGGCGGTGTCGACTATAAAGTCGGGCCTCGACGGCACGACGGCTTCACGACGGCTTGTTGTCCTGTGGTGATAATTCCGCCTTGCCCCGGAACGCGGTCATGTCGCGCGACTCTCAGCGATGAACATGGCGTATTCAATCGGGCCGTGTCTGCCGCGGCGGTTGGGTTGACGCCTACTTTGCAGAACACGGATGTACACCAGTCCGAATAGGCCCCCTGGTTTGCCATACGAATCGGGCATGGGTTCGGCCAGGACGCACTTCGGCGATATTGCCGCGACGCACGCCTTGCCGCGGCTGCCGTCATGGCTTAGTTTTTAACGTCGGCGAGTCATCTCAATTCGCGCAAGCGGCTCTAGAGGGAACAACGTGGCGAAACGAAAACATTGGGCGGCGATTCTGTTGGTCGCGGCGATGGCGTGCGGCGGTCGGCCGGCGGACGCGGCGGTGGTGCTGCTGACGGCGACGCGCACCCTGTCGGTCAGTTCGTCCGAACAACCCGCCGTGGCACCGGTCCAGTTCGACGGCAGCGGCTTGTTCTGGGACAGCCGCTCCGTCGGCGCGCCGATGGCGCCGGGCCAAGCGGGCACCGAGGCCCTAGCCGAACAGACCTTGAGTACGGTCACCAATAATAACGGCGTGCTGCAGGTCTTCACCCAAAGCGCCCGCGCCACCAGCCGCGCCAACGGCGGCACCGCCGAGGCCCCGTTCGATGTCCGGGCGGCGACCGATTTGCGCCTCACCTTCAGCGTCACCGACACGCCCGCCCCCGTGACGCTCAGCGCCAGCCTGATCGGCGCCATTTCCGGCAACGGCCCGACCAACCTGATCGACTTCGCCTACTTCCTGCGCCTCAGTAGCATCACGACGGGGCTGGACGTCCTGAACGTGCAGGGCGATCCGGCCACCGCCCGCCCGCAAGACAGCGTCCTCAACTTCACCGGCACGCTGCCGGTCGGGACGTACGCCTTCGACGTCGGCGCCAGCACGCGCGCGCAGTCGTTCGGCCTGAACCCCACGGCCCGCCCCGGCACGTCGGCCCTGTTCAACAACCTGCTGCTGAGCGTCGTCCCCGAACCCGCCGCCGCCGGCCTGCTGACGCTGGCCGTCCCGCTGCTGCGCCGCGGCCGGCGGGCAGAACGCGCTCCGGCGGCCTGACCAGTTGGTGTATCGACCTCGTCGGGCTGGCCGTGGTCGACTTTGATAACGACGGCACGATCAATCTGCTCTCGGCTTCAGCGGTGACCCGGTCACATCTTCGGAGTCGGTGACGGCACGTTCTCAGGCAGCAAAATCGTTGCCGTTGTTTAATATACCGACTGATCATCAGTGGCGATTTCACCGGCGACGGCCGCGGGCGCGGCCGTGCGGGTCGCTGTCGCTGCGTCGCGGGTCAGGACCCGCCCCCCGGCTATCAAAAACGTGCGTCGGGCCATTTTGTTGTGCGAAAGCAACACCGGCCGGCGATCTACCCGGGCGAGGCATGACGTTCACGAACTGCCCGCGGCCCAGGCGCGTTTCGTGCGTCCTGACGCCACGGCGCGAGCCGTTCATTTTGCCAACGACACGCGCACGTCCGAAGCATTCACGACGCGCCATGGCGTTCTTGCCCGCGGTGTCAGTCGTCAGACGTAGTGCCGCGGACGCGAGAACAGGAAGGCCCCCATGGCGCGACGAAATCGACAGCAGGAGACGCCGCCGGCCGTGCTGTTCGTGGCGGGAGTGGTGGGCCTGGCGGCGGTAGCGGGGCTGGTTTACGCCCTGAGCGGCGGCTCGCCCGCGGCGCCGCCGGCGGGGGTTTATGAGCCGAACGTGCAGGCGACGGCCGATGACCCGCAACGCACGGCGAATCTGAACACGCCGGCGTGGCTGCTGTCGGTCCGCCCGACCCGGCTGCCTGAACTGCAAACGTGGGCCGACGCGTGGGTCGCCGCCCGCGCTGCCGACGCCCACCCGGTCCCGACCGCCGACGCCACCGCCGCCCGGCTGCGCGAGTGGATCGGGCGGAGCGACCTGACGGCCGTCGAGTGCTTCGACATGGCCACGCTGCTGCTCGACGGTCATGACCTACCGGCCGCCGAAGTGTGGGCGAACGTCGGCATCGCTCGGGCCGAGCGGGAGGCGAGTGGTAAGACGCCAGGCGACGCGTCGGTCCGCCCGCTGCTGGACGCGATCGACGCCGCCGCGCCGCCGCTGCGGGCCGGCGGGGCCCGCAATATCTACTTGCTGGAACGCCTAGCCAAGTTGTCCACGACGTTCGGCCGCACCGCGCCCTGGTTCCACCGGCCGGAGCAGGCGGCGACCGTCCCGGCCACGACGCGGCGCGATTTACCAGCGGCCGAGTTGCTCGTCCGCGCAGGCAGCGCGTGCGAATGGACGGCCCGGTCGCGCATGCTGTTGCGTAACACGGGGAAGGGCACCCGGACCTACGCCGATGGCAAAACCGAAACACGAAGCGGCTCATTGACGGTCCGGTTTTTCCAGGACGGAAACGACCACCTGTTTCTCGATAAGGTGAACGATGACGGCACCGGAACGCTCAAGATCCTGCTGACGCCCGGAAGACGGATCTACTGGGGCGGCAGCGCGATTCAGTACACCGAATCGCCAATCGCCATCCGGCAGGCCGAGCCGTTGGACCGCGCGATGCCGATGTTCGGCTGGTTCCTGAACGGCGTCGTCCCGGACCCGGCGTTCACCGGGTCGAACTTCTTTTCGATCCGCGAAGCGGCCGCAGACGTCTATCGGCCGAAGATCATCGGCAGCGAGGTCGTCAACGGAATCCATGCGATCATCGTGGAAGCAATCATGAATGATTCGGTGCTGCGGGTCTGGGTAGCACCGGAGCGGGATTACAACTTCGTGAAGTACACTTACGCACGCCCTGGCATCGCACCGACGTTGCCATCGCCGTTGGAGATCAGCGTGTACGACGTCGTGCTGCGGCAGATCGCCGGGTCGCGGTGGGCGATCGTCGCCGGCACCTTTCGGCTACGCACCGTTGCGGACCCGAAGGAGACGTCGCCATCGCTCGACTCCGAACTGACGGCCACGCGAAGCGAGATCGACACAGAGCCAATCTTTCAGGCCGACTCTGGTCCGTGGGACACGTCCTGGATCGAAGAAGGAACACGAGTCGTGGTCGTCACCGATCCGACGGCTCATCAACTGAAGGCGGCGACGCAGCCGGTCGGTACGGAAACCCGATACGTGTGGAAGAACAACGGACCGACGCCTGACGCCGGCCCTGAACCCGTCGACTGAGCGCGAGTCGATGGGCAGTGCCCACTCTACGGCAGGAGCGATCCGAACGGCGCGGGCGTTGTGGCGAGCGTGTCCGGATTTAAGCCGCGGGTGTGAACCCGCGCGAGACTGGTGCGGCAATCGAACCGCCTATGTTCCCGCGCGGGTTTACACCCGCGGCCATCGGGTTTCGGTGCGGCGGATTTGTTCGTCTCACTTCGCCTGCGCTTCGCCGATCAGGATGTTGCGCAGGTTGCCGCCGACTTGTTTCAGGCTGACGGGGGTGGCCTTGATCTGGCTGACGGTGCCTTCGACTTTGATCGTCGTGGCGCTGCTTTGCAGGGCGTCGAGGATGCTGTCGAGGGTGCCGAGGAACGGGAGCTTGATGTCCTTGAGCGGGCGGAAGGTGCCCAGGACGTAGCCGTTGACGGGGCTGTTTTTCAGGTCCAGCACGTCGTCCAGGCTGAGCGCGCCGCGGGCGTAGACGCCGCGGTTGAAGTAGTCGAGGCTGGTGACGTCGAGGCGGCCGCTGTTGAGGCGGAAGGCGACGTTGCCCTCGCCGGTCGGGACGCTCGGGGCGAAGCCGAGGCGCATGGCGTTGTAGAGCGCGGCGATGACGCCGATGTTGCCCAGGTCGCTGTCGGTCAGTTCGAGCCGGCCCTGGCCGCTCATGCGCTTGGGGTCGGCGGGATTGCCGAAGGCGGTGACGGTGCCGCTGAGCCGGCCGGGGACGGGCTTGCCGTCGGGGTCGACCATGCGGTTGAGCTGTTCGGTGTCGAGGCGGTCGAGCTTCACGCTGGCGAACGCGCTGGTGCGGCTCACGCCGTCTTCGCCCGCGGGCACCTGGCTGAGCCGGCCCCACAACCGCGCGGTGCCGCCGGCAAGGCTGACGTAGTTGGGCCGCTGCGGGTCGTCGGCCAGGGCGATGCGCGTGCGGTCGGCGAAGATGCGCAAACGGCTGTCGCCGATCTCAATGCCTTTGTAGGTGGCGCGGTCGCTTTTGACGTCGATGTCGGTCTGCACCGGGCCGAGCGGGTCGGGCGTGTCGCTGGCGTGGCTGTCGAGCGTGGCCGACAGATTGCCCTGCATGCCGACCAGGCGCGGGTCGAGCCGGGCGAGGCGGTCGAGGCTCATCCCGACAATGCCCGCCTGCAAGCGGCCGAGGGCTAAGTCGTTGAAATTGAGGGTGCCCTGGCCGTACACGCGGCCGCCGAGGATGTCGCCGTCGACGCTGTCGAGCTTCACCTGCCGGCCGTCGGCTTTGAGGCGTACACCGACGTCACCGATCGGTTTGTCGTGGCTGAAGAACTGGTTGCGCACGTCGACCTGCCCGCTGACGGCGCGGGCGGTGAGGTCGAACTGCGGCACGTCCACGCGGCCGGTGGTGAGCGTGGAAAACTCCTGCAGCGGCAGTTGCGTGAGCCAGTTCTTCAGGTCCACGTTCAGCTTGAACTTCGTCGGGTCGGCCAGGTTGACCAGGGCGCGCACGCCGGCGGTGCCGCCGGCTTCCTGGCGGGCAGCGGGGGCGACGCTGACGTAGCCGTCGCCGATGCGGATCGGCATGCGCAGCGTCTGGGCCTCCAGCAGCGGGCGGACGACGGGCCGGTCCAGATCGACGCGGCCGGTGCCGTACATGCTTTGCAAGTCGCCGACGGGGATGTGCAGATCGAGATTGCCGCTGGCGGTTCCGCTGACGGTGTCCCGGCTGACGGCCCGCCCGAGGTCGGCCAGCCTGATGTCGGCAAAGCCCATCTTGGCGTTGATCTGGTCGCCGAAGTAGGGGTAGTCGACGCCGAACCAGCCCTCGCCGCCGAAGACGCGCAGGCGTTCGGTTTCCAGGTTCGCGCCGTCGGCGTGCAGCAGGCCGCGGACGACAAGGTCGGCGTCGCCGATGAGGAAGCGGTCGACCTTCAACTGGCGCGACGCCAGGTTCCCGTCGATGCGCACGTTCGCCGGCTCCAGCGTGCCGTTGATGCGAAGCGACCCGCTGGCGTTGCCGGCCACGCTGACGTTGCGGGACAGATTCAGCGACAGGTTCGGGTCGGTGGCGAAGTCGAGGCGCATGCCGACGGGCTCGGGGCGCGACGACACGTACTGGCCGGTCAGATTCGCCCAGGCCTGCGTGCCGATGCGGGCGTAGGCGTTCTGCAGGTTGATCGTGCCCTGGTCGGCCCAGGCGTTGACGTTGAAGGCCAAATTGCGCTCGGTGCCGAACAGGAAGCCGGTGCCGACGGCGGTGAGATAACCGGTCGATTTATTCAGGCCGGCGAAATGGTACTGCCCGTGGGCGTCGAGCGTGGCGGGGCCGGTGGCGCTCTGGCGGACGCGCACGCTTTGGAGTTCGACGGTCTCGGCGGTGTTGTGAATGACGGCCTGGATGTCTTCGACGCGCAGCTCGCTTTTTCGGCTGTAGCGGGCGACGGGCAAATCGACCACGTACGTGGCATCGGCCCAGCGCGGGCCGTCGCCGGTGAGGCTGGCGCGGGTTTCGAACGTGCCGCCGGCCAGGGTGCCGAGCAGGTTCATTTCGCCCTTCACCCACGGCCGGCCGGGCCAGATGTTGGCGGCTTCGAGCGTGACGCGGCCTTCGTGGACGGTGCCGGGCGGGAAGGCGATCTGCTCCCACGACGCCGTCATCGACCCGCGCTGCTTGGACAGGTCGACCGACCCGTCAAGGCGCATCGACCCGTCGGCAAAGCGCGTGCGAATGCCGACCAGCCTGAGCGAAGCCCCCGACACCGTGGCCGACCCGCCGGCGAGGGTGACGGCGGGCACGCCGGGGGCGATCACGGTCAGGCCGTCGGGATTCACCGTGATGTCCGCGCCGTCGACGCTGATGCGTGTCGCGCCGTGGGCGATGATGGGGCCGGCCTGCGTGGTTTTTTCGGGGATCGTCAGTCGGCCGGTGACGCCGGTGGGGGTGCGCTCGCCTTGCCAGTCGAGGCGGGCATTGGCGAACGTGCCGATCGGGCCGACGAGCGGCTCGACCGCGTTCACAAGCCCGGGCCGCAGGACCAGGCCCACTTCGTGCGGCCAGCGTCCACTGGCCGACACCTGCCCGGCGACGGTGGCCAGGTCGGCGGCGTGGCCGTCGAACTTCCAGACCAGGTCGCCGTCGCGCCGGCCGACCAGGTCCACGTCGTTCAGTTCGACCGAGCGGCCGTCGGCGCGCGTGACGCGCACGACGGCGTCCTTCAGATCGACGTTCGGCAACCGCGTCGTCCCGCCGGCGGCGGCGTTCTTGCCGGGCGTGGCCAGCTGGTTCAGCACCTGCTGCAGGTTCCAGACGCCGTCCGTGTCCTGGCGCACGTCCACGCCGGGGCGGTCTACCGTCACGCTATCGATGGCGACATTCAGCGTGAACAACACGCCCAGCAGCGGCGTGTGCCTGGCGTCGACGCGCGGCACCGTCAGGAACGGCTTGTCCGCCAGCGGCAGGGCGACACGGAGGTCTTCGATCGTCGTCGCGCCCGACCAAGTGAGCGTGAGCTTACGCATGTCGACGCGCAGGCCGGTGATGTCCTGGGCGATGCGGATGCCGATCCGCCGCGGGTAATCGCTCCAGAGCACCCCCTGCACAATCGCCACGGCAATCGCCAGTCCGATCACGACCACGACCAGCAGCTTCAGCCATCGGTGCTTGCGGCGGGGTTTGGGCGGGGTTGGCGGGGCGGGATCAGCCATAAGGAAAGCGTCCTTGCTCGTCACCAACCGCCCGATTCTCTCCCGTTACGCCGGGAGAGGAAATCGTAGGGTGAGATTTATCCCACCACACGCCGACGGCGGGATGAATCCGCCTTACGGCCGCCGTTTCAGGCCCGACGGCGGGCAGTGCCCGCCCTACGACGAGCCGGCCTACGACGGAGGCCGCTGTTTATCAATCCCCCGGCTCGGTCGGCAGGATGTTGCCGACCGTGCTCGGGCCGATGCCGAAGAACCAGTAGTCCTGCCGGCTGGTCTTGCCGCTCGTCGGGCCGCTCTGGGCGACCAGTTCGCCGGTCTGTTTCCAGTACGCCACGAAGGCGACGGCGGCGAAGCCCTTTTGCGTGGTCCGTTTGACGATCGACAGTTCCGGCGTCGCCACCGGCACCGCGCTGCTGCCGGCCGCCTCGCTGAGCACCACCGACGGCAGGCCCAGCAGGAACTCGGTCCGGTCGATGCCGACGCCCTGGCTGCGCAGTTCGATCACGATCTGCGCCCCGTTGCGGTCCTCGGCCAGGCGCACGCCCGAGCCGAGCAGCTTCGCCCGCACCTCGGCGGCCAGGAACAGGTATTCCTGGTTCTTTTGATAAAACAGGTCTCCGTCGCTGCCGCGGTCCTGGGTGTTGGGCAGGAACTGGGCGTCGACGTACACCACGCGGTCGCGCAGCGCGTCGACCGACAACAGCCCGACGGCCTTCTCGACGGCCTGGCTCATCAGGAACTGCTCCGTGGCCGAGCGCGCGGGGTCGGTCACGCGGATCGACGCGCAGCCGCCGGCGAGGCAGACGAGGATGAACAGCAGGGCGCGGCCGGGCAAGGAAAAGAACTATAGACGCGACGGCGTGAAGTGGGAATGAAGCGCCCCGGCCGGCGGCATTTGCTCCCCCTCCCCTTGCGGGAGGGGGCGGGGGGAGGGGTCCTGACGTGCGAAGAGTACAACGACCATCGAAGAACCCCTCCTCTAACCCCTCCCGCAAGGGGAGGGGGACCGGACGCAGACGACACGACCGTCGCGGCATTTTAATTGGTCTCGCCGTCGGCCCTGTCCCTGACTTTTCCCGGCTTAGCGGGAGAGGGAACCCGGAGGCCCTCACCCGCCGATCGCTTCGCGTAAGCGGCCGCCGCAGGCGGCTAGCGTTTTCCGCGCGGCGGCCGCGTCGCAGCCGCGGGATTGCATCACGATCGCCACCTTCACGTGCCCGTCGGCCTCGCGCAGGACGTCGGCCGCCTCGTCTCTCGGCATCCGGCAGACCTCGGCCACGATGCGCGCGGCGCGGTCCTGCAGCTTCGCATTCGTGGCCTTCAAGTCGACCATCCAGTTGTCGTAACACTTGCCCAGCCGCACGAACGCGGTCGTCGTGAGCTGGTTCAAGATCAGCTTCGTCGCCGTGCCGGCCTTCAGGCGGGTCGAACCCGTGAGCACTTCCGGGCCGACGAGCGCGCGGATCGTCACGTCGTACCGGGGCTCATTCGGGAACGCTTCGACGCAGGTGACGAACAGCGTCGCCGCCCCGCGCCGCTTCGCTTCGGCCAAGGCGCCGTGAACGAACGGCGTCGTCCCGCCCGCCGCGATGCCGCAGACGACGTCGGCTTCGGTCACGTCGCGCGCGGCGATCTGCCCGGCCCCGTCGCCTGTCGAATCTTCCGCCCCTTCGCGGGCACGGAACATCGCTTCGTCGCCGCCGGCGATGATGCCGATGACCTGCTCCGGGTCGCTGCGGAACGTCGGCGGGCATTCCGACGCGTCCAGCACGCCCAGCCGCCCGCTGCTGCCGGCCCCGGCGTAAATCAACCGCCCGCCCCGGCCGAGGCGCTCGGCGATCAAATCCGCCGCCGCCGCCACGTCGCCGGCCGCCCGCGCGACGGCCTCGACGGCCAAGCGGTCCTGCGCGTTCATCAGGGCCACAATCGCCACGCTGTCCATCGCGTCCAGGCCAACGGATTCGGGCAGACGGCGCTCGGTCAGGAACTGGGAACGGTCGGTCATGCCGGCATTATCGCCGCGGTCGGACAAATACGAAGCCGCGAGGCGATCGGGGAAAAGAAAAGTGAGCCGCAGATGCACGCAGATGCACGCAGATGGAATAGAAGAAGCAAAAGAGGAAAAAGTAGAATGCCGTTCTTCGCTATCTCTTTTTCCTATCTGTGTTTATCTGTGTACATCTGCGGCTAAATTCTCTTCAATCCTTCCGCTGCAGCGCCAGATCGATCAGCCGCGGAAGGCCCGATGGATCGCAGAAGGTTTGCGTGCCGATCAGGGTGCCGTAGGGGCTGACGACGGCCGCGCCTTCGATGGTGTCGCCGTACGCGCGGGCGGTGGCGTCGTCGATCGTGTCGACGGCCAGGTCCAGCGTCATTTTCGTTCGGTCGATCAGCTGCCGGGCCAGGGCGACGCGTTCGTCGTCCGTCGTCGGCGAACGGACCTCCAGCTTGTCGTCGCGGTTGCGTTTGACCGGCCAGCCGTCGGCGGGGTGGGCCTCGCGCGTGTAAACGACCAGCAGATTCACGCGGGTGCGGTAGCGGTTGCGCAAGGCCTCCAACTGCGGCACGCGGTCGCGGAACTTCGGACTGCTCAGGCTGCCGAAGACGATCACCAGCGGCTTGCCGGCCAAGGACTTCGATGACACCGCCGACCCCGTCACGCGCGTCAGCGCGAACGGCGGTGCGGGCTGGCCAGCAACGGGCACGGCGGCGGGGCGGGTGGCGGGGGACGTGGCGTCATCGAAAGACAGCGGCGGGGCGGTCGCCGCGGCCGGGCCGGCGGGGGGCGAATCGATCGGGCGCGTCGCCGGGCCATTTTCGTTGCCGGGCCGGTCGGGGCGTTGGCGGCGTTGGCCGGTCAAAGTTTCGGTCAGCTTCTGTTTCTGCTCCGGCGTCAGGATCGACAAAAAGTCCTCGCGCACGCCGTCGAGCGCGGTGCGCACTCGCTCGCGGCGCTGCTGCGGCGAGGCGTCTTTGAGCTGCGGTGCCAAGCCACGCACGGTTTCGGCGACGCGGTCTTTCAGGGCCGCCACCTGCTGCTTCTGGTCGGGTGACAGGTCCAGCGTGTCGATCGCCGTCTGCAACTGCCGCAAGGCCGGCGGCAGGCCGTCGCGGGCGGGGCGGGTCTGCGCCGGGGCCGGGCCGCTTGTCAGCAGCAGGAACAGCGTCATCGTCAGCACGAACCGGGGCGTTTGCATGTGCGGCTCCTTCAGGTTCTGTCTCGCGACCGGAGTGTTCCCAGACAGGCCCGCTGAAGCGGGCCGTGCCTCGCGTTGGGGTGGTGAGGCGGGCCTTGGAACGTGAAGCGAATCGATTCCGTCCGTACAACGCCGGCTTAGCCGGTTTATTTCGTTACCAGATCGGCCAGCCGTTCCGCCAGCCGGTCGCGGGGCACCCATTCGTGCGTCCCTTCGGCCAGCAGAAACGCCCCGGCCCCCCGGCCGCCGGTCTCGCCCGCCGTGTCGCGGACCATGTCCAGCGTGTTGGCCACCAGGTAATTCGCGCCGCTGGCGACGCGCGAGCGTTCCGCGGTCGCCAGCAGGTCTGCTTCGGTCACACCGACTTCCAGTTTGAACTTCACCAGCGTGCCGCCGAAGCCCCAGTCGCGGCGGAACTTGTCGACCAGCTTTTCGGTCCGCTCGCCCAGCACGGCGACGGCCGGGTGGTCGCTTTTCACTTTGCCCGCCTGGGCGTCGCGGACGACCCAGACTTCGCTGCCGTCATCGCGCGACTCGCGGCTGGCGACGCTGTAGACCCGCGTCGGCCGGTAGTCGGCGACGGCGGCGGTCATGAAAATGGCGTCGTACGGCACGCCGGTCACGCAGCGCCGCAGCAGGTCGTCTAAATCAGCATGCGTGCGGAACGTGCTGGCCCCGATGCCGTGCGCGGCGGCCTCGGCGGCGTGAACGCTGTTGCTGGTCAGCAAATCCACCGACCCGCGTTCGGCCAGCGCCCGCGCGATGCCGTAGCCGGTGTTGCCGGTGAAAACGTTGCCCCAGTCGCGCACGCGGTCGATCATTTCGCGGGTATTGCCGGCAGTGACGAGGAAGCGGGGCATGGGGCCAAGTGTATCCGGTTCCGGCCGGCGTGCGTCCCGCGGGACCGCCGGGCCGCCAACGGGTTATTTACGTCCGATATCGCTTTTGGGGCCAACTCGGCTCGCTTTTTGCGCATCGAAAACCCGACTCTTCTGTTAAACTGCCCCGCCCGCGTCGACCTTTTTTGGCGTGGGTTTTCCAGCGGTTTTCGTGGGTTTTTCTGGCATGGCGAGCACTGATCCGGCACCTTCCGACGCGTCCTGTGCGGCGCTCCTTCCCCTCGGTTCCCACGCGACTACCGCGCCCATCGCCCTGCGCCGGCCGGTGTTCGTCATCGGCTCGCGCAAAGACATTGTGCGCCTGCACTTGCAGAGCAGCACGGTCTCCAAGGCCCACTGCGTCGTCGTCGTCAACGCCTGGGGCTGCTACGTCCACGACCTGGGCAGCCGCACCGGCACGATGGTCAATGGCAAACCCATTGTTGATCACGACTTATCCGACGGCGACGTCCTGCAAATCGGCCGGTTCCAGTTCCGCTACCAGGCCCCGCGGCACGCCCGGCCCGAACCGGCCGGGCTGCCCCCGGCCGACGTGAACGTGTCGACCCTCACCGAACCGCTAAGGCTGCACAAACGCGTGATCACCCTCGGCCGGCGCGTCGGCAGCGACGTGCAGTTCGACGACAGCCGCGTCAGCAACATCCACGCCCTGATCGTCGAACAGGACGGCCGCCGCCTCGTGCGCGACCTCTCCAGCCGCACCGGCACGTGGCTGGACGAAAAGCCGGTCCACCAGGAACCGCTGCCCGACGGCGCGCCGCTGCGCATCGGCGGGGCGACGATCACCCTGACCGAACCGCTCGCCCCCGCGGCCCGCGCGCCCGGCGCGCCGCTCACCCTCGCCGACGCCCCCTCCGCTTCCGCCGCCGCCGCCGCGGGCCCGGGCGTGATGAATCTGGGCCTGATCACGCCGGACCTGGACGACGCGAACCCGGACGACGCCGACGCCGTCACGTCGCCCGACGACACCGTTCCCGCCGCCGAGGACGACGCCGACGATTTGGCCGCCCTGCGTCGCGGCTGGAAGGCCCCGCCGCGCGACGAATCCGCGCCCGCTGCCGCCCCCATCGCCGAAGCGCCCGCCCCGTCCGCCGAAGCGGACATCGACGATTCCGACCTGATCCCGCTGGAACTGGAGCCGGAACCGCGCTCTGCGGTACCGCCCGCTCGGACGCCCGCCCCGCCGCCCGTCGCCCCGACGCCGCCCGCCGAAGTCGCCGCGCGCGAATTGGCCCCGTTGGAATTGGAGCCGCTGGCGCTCGAACCGTTGGCCGAAGCGCCGGCCGAAGCGGATGACGCGATCGACCTCGACGCCATCGAACCGCCCGCGGCCGCCGTCGCGGTGCCGGACCGGGTCGAAGACGATCTCGACCTCGACCTGCTCGACGAAGCCGCCCCGGCCGAAGCCGACGAAGTCGTTGTCGCGCCGTCGGCCGAACAACCCGTCACGCCCGAAATGCCGGCCGATGCCGACCTCGCCGAGGCCGAAGCGGACGTCGACGCGGACGATTTGGCCGATATCGAAGTCGCCGAAGCCGACCGGCCGGAAGTCATCGCCGTCCCGGCCACGCCGCGGACCGCCGACGTCGAAACCATTGATTCAGACGCCGAGGACGCCCCGGCCGAAGCCGTCGCCGAGGCCGTTACCGATACGGCCGATGAATCTGACGCCCTCGCCCCGGCCGCTGTCGCCGAGCCCGACGCGCTCGTCTTAGACGAAGTCCGCCCCGACCCCGACGCCCCGGCCGCCGAAACCGACACCGCAACTGAAGCCGAGGCCGAATCGGCCGACGCGCTCGTTCTGGACGAAGCCGCCCCGGCCACCGGCGAGGAAACGCCCGTCGTCGTCGACGTCCTCGACCTTCCCCCGGCCGACGCGCCGGTGATCGAAACCCGAGCGCCCGCCGCCACGACGGCAGACGCTGTGACCACTGCCGAGCCGGCCGCCGAAATCGTGGCCGCCGAGACGCCGTCGGAAGAGACGCCCGCCGCCATCGTCGCCGAAGCACCCGCCGACGACGTGACCGCAGTCGATACGCTCGACCTCGAACCGCTGGACCTCAGCGAGATCACCCTCGCCCCCGATCCGGAAGCCCCGGCCGCCGCGACCGCGGTTGCCGCCGACGTTGCCGAAGCGGCCACGCCCGTGGCCGAAGCCGCGCCCGGCCTCGACCTTCTGGACGAAGCGGACGCTGCGGCCGACGCCGACGCCGCCGATCATGCCGATGTCGATCTTGATGTCGTGTCGATCGAATCCGTTCCCGTCCCGGCGGAAGTCGACTTGGTCGACCTCGCCGCCGACGACCGGGACGACGCGGTCGAGGACGCCATCGACGGCGAGACGATTGCACCCGAAGCCGCGGCCGCCGAGACCATGGTCACGCCGCCCGCGCCGTCCGCCCTCGCCGCCGACGCTGCGACGGACGCTCTGGCCGACGCGCGGGACCCGTTCACCGCCGTCCCGGAAATCGAACCGGACACCGAACCGGCTGGCGTCGCCGCGGAGACGTCGGTCCTGGAACCGCCGGATCTCGACGCGCTCGACCTCGACACATTGGATCTGGACACGCTGGATCTGGACGCCGTCGACCTGAACGTGCTAGACGAGGCCGTCGCGGGCGAAGCCGTCGTCGAGCCCGCGCCGCAGGCCGCCCGAACCGACGCACCCGCCGACACCCGTACCGCCGCCACCGGCGTGATCGTCGGCGAAGAAATCGAACCCGTCGCCGACGCGAATCTTGAACCGGCCCTGCCCGTCGCGGCGGCCGAGGCGTTCGTCGCGCCGGCTGAACCGATTATCGAGCCGGACCTGGTCCGTTTGTCCGAAGACAGCGACGACGACGCCAACGAGGCGACCGCGCTAGCCGTCGACCTGGGCCTGGTGCTGGACGACGACTTGGTCCACGACGGGCCGAATGACGTGCCCGAAACGACCGGCCCGGTGCCGGCGGCGGGGCCGGTCGACATCGATCTGAGCAGCGCCACGCCCGTGGCCCGCACGCCCGACCTGGCCGAAGCCGCCGGGCCGGCGTCGATCGACTTGTCGCGCCTCGGCGCGATCGACGGCCCGGCGTTCCAGCCGCACGCGCTGCCCGACCACGCCGTCGCCGCGGGCGACACGCTGACCGAAGCCTTCGCCGACGACGGCCTTGAGTTAATCGAAGCCGACCGTGACACCGCGACGCCCGTGGCCGAAGCGCCGGCGTTCGGCGCGAACGACACGACCGAACTGGCTAAGCCGGACGCCGCGACGGCGGACACGATTGACCCTCTGGACGACCCGTTCGCCGACCCGTTCGGCAACCGGATTTCCGCGCCCGAGGGCGGCTCGCTGGCCGACCTGATGCCGGGCGGGCCGCCGCTGCTGGGCGGGTCGTTCATGCACTTGCCGCCCGCGCCGCCGCCGCCCGAAGCGGCCGGCCCCGGCGAGCGCCGCCGGCCGCTGCGTGTCGGTTTCAGCGACGGCCGGCCGGGCCCGCGGCCCACGCCGCGGCGCGGCGCGCCCTTCGCCGCCGAACGCACCATCGCCGACGCCCTGGGCAAATCCGCGCCCGACGACACGAGCGAACTGATCGGCCACGCCCCGTCGATCGACGCCTGTTCCGGCGCGACCAGCGTGCCCGCCCCGCCCGCCGTCCCGCCGCGCCCGGCGGCCGCGCCGACGCCCG
>DASVSC010000155.1:0-20226 GCA_036388295.1 Tepidisphaeraceae bacterium
GGTCCGAACCTTAATCGGTCGCCCGGAAAAGAAGGCCATCCACGAAGCGGCCCGCGCTGGCCACGGCGAAGCCCGGCGGCTGCACGAAATCACCGCTGTCGCCCGCCGGCACGGTGCCAAGCCGGCCGTCGTGAACGCGGCATTCGGCTTCCTGCGGGATGCCCGCCGGCCACGCGGCTATGTCGATGTTCTGACCGCCGACGAATTCACTTTGGGCCTGTTGCCGACCGACGCCGCGACTGCCGCCGCGTTTGCCCTGTCGCGTGCCGTCTGCCCGCAAACGTGCGGCTTGGTGGTCGCCTGACCAATTTATTCCACGTTGGCCGCCTCGTTGGCGGTCACTCCTGTCGCCCCGCTCGTCCCTTGGATAAGGACAGGCAGGGCGATTTTACGCCGTCAACTTAGACTCCCGACTCGACCTAATGTTTGAAGGCGGCTGATTAATCGGGCGATCTCCGGATGGACTGGCGGCGGTTGAGTTTGAAGGAAGGCCCATCGCCTCGAAACCAATCTGGCTGGATCATGCACCGCTCGGACGACGCCACTGTGGTGAAATAAAATGCCGACGACGTTATGCCCGCGAGCGGCTGCACACAGTTCTTGCTCGTGCTCATGAACAAAACCATCGAGAAGAATCTTTGACAGCACTTGGTAGTGCTCCGCCCGCTGAACGTAGATGGGCTTGCCCATTGCCCCAATGAACGATAAATCAAGTGCCACGATGCCATCGTGAGGCACATTGGCGATTTGGCGACACGCTGCCCGAATGTTCTTGATGACCTTTCGATCCGATCGTGGCCGTTTTGCAGCAACGGCGATTACCTTGCCCCCGCCGTACTGGATCGTTAAATCGGGTTCCGAAAGTGTGGCTTGAAAGCCGGCCGCCCGCACACACGCCCAAACGAACAATTCAAATTGCGTACTGCGAGCCTTGCAGTCGGGACGGTCGAGTATTGCTTCGGCATTGCCAGCAGTTGCCTGCACGATAGCGGTCGATAGGCGCTGCCAGTCATGGGCCGTTTCGATAGACCGCCGAACCGCCTCAAACTGCAACGCCTCAAGCATAGCAAGGTCTAGCTGCTTATGGTGCGTGTCGTCGGCGTTCTCGGCATCGGCGGCAAACAACGCGGCGTAACGGTGGAGCCGCGACCCCCGATGTACGGCCAAACCGCGCTGTTCGAACTGCTGAATGATCCGCCGAATGAGGTCGGCAACGGCACGGTTATGAACAACCTTCGTTGAATCAACAGCGGCAGCGGCCGTAAACGAATCCGTGATGCTGTCGAGGTGCCACACGCGAGAACATCATAACATCCCCGTCTCAAGATAGTTTTGGGACAACGCCCTTGGCCGCCCGCCCGGTAGACTCTCCAAGGTGATTACGTGACCGGGTCGCTGCCGGTATCATCCAAGCCACTCGCCGCATCGGGTTCATCCTCCGCGCCTTCGTCAGTAATTTCCTGAGCGTCCAGGGACGGAGCAATGGTAAACATGTCGGCCATAACTGCGCGAAGCGACTGACTATCGAGCATACTCCGGGCCAGTCCGCGAATTTGCTGAGTAAGTTTCTCCGGAGACTGCCGATTAAGAAGCCACTTGGCGTCGAAATCAGTGTCGCCAGCTTTGGAAACGTCAACGTAGATCGGAACTTCTTCGTCAGCATCCATTGCGTCAAACGCCTTAGATTTGCGCCCCTTTGTCGAACGATTAGCCAGCCAATTGGCGTAAGCCTCTCGGATGCTGCTTGCACCGGGAAAGAACCATATCTTGTCCCTCGCGGGGGAATAGATGGCTAGGCATAGTGCGGGCTGCCGGTCAATGTATTTCTTACGCAGACCTTGCGGTGCGACAACCATCACGGTCTTTGCAACGCCGGTCTTCTTATCCATAATTTGCTTCGACTGGACGGACTTTACTTGTACGGGTATTGGCACAAGCCGGTCGCCATCAGCCCACAAGACGAGAAGGTCAACTTCATCGTCATTCCAATACGGGTCTGCAACGAGAAGGCCAGCACGAAGGAACGCGGCAACGACCGACGCTTCGCCCGCCGCGCCGGACGCTGTATTTGTAAGAGCATGAATACGCATAGGGTTCCTCAGACGAATCAGAGTTATTCAATGATCAAGTTGCTTAATGTCAATCAGCCGCCCTCCGCCAGCTAACGGCACGCTATTCTTTCTTTGCTGTGGCGATAACGCCGTTGCTGCCGCAGATTTGAAGGTCGCCCGCTGGCGTAACAACGAAGTATTCGCCACGTTCCGAACCGGCGGCATCTTCGAGCCGACGGCCCGCTGGCAACTGCTTCTCGATGACGTTCGTTTTCATGTTGCTTCCGTCCTTGAACTTGGTGTCCAAGAACAACTTGCCGCCCTCGCGATAGAGCGTAATGTGACTCGCCGTAAACGGCGAATTATCTATCCAGCGGCCGAGCGTGTTCGAAGTCGCGGCCGGCGTAGCGGCCTGCTCGGGCGTGAAGCCCTGAATCTCCACTTTCAGTTCGGGGTTAAAATGCGTGGTGGCCCATGCTCCCGATCTGGGCGTCATGTCGGGCAAGTAATAGAAGATGAAGGTGCGTTGGTAGATGCCCGTTTCTTCGGATTTCAGCTTGAGGGCGATCGACCGCAACACGTCTTCGGATACGGCCTTATTGAGCCTGACGTCTACACTGCGTTTGATGCCAGGTACGGCGTCGGTCTTCAAGACGGTGTAAGTCGGGTCGGACGCGGCTGCTGGCTTCGCGGCAACCGGAGCCGGTGTCCCTCTGGGCTTACTGACGGCGGCCTGCTCCGAACACCCTGAGGCCGCGAGCGAGACTGTGATAATTGATGCGGCGAAACGGCATGCGAACATAGATCAATCCCCGGTATCGGCTGGGCCTATTCGCCGGCGGGCCGGCTGATGGCGACACGGCTGCAGCATATCACAACACCCGCCAAACGCCGTCCTCACCGCGAGCGGCCGCCACGCCGTTTTTAGTCCGCAGCAGCCGCAGCGCATCTCGACAATCATTGGGCTTCCACTCGAACATCGCCGCCATCTGATCCAGTGTTAGGCCATCGGGCTTGCGAAGTTCGACCATCAGGCGTTCCCGCTTGCTGCCGGGCCGTGGGGCCTTGTCGCCGGCGGCCGGAGCGGGCGTCTCGACGGCCGTAGCGGCGTCCGCCGGCTTCTCGCAGCTTCACCAACGTCTTCAACTGGATCTGCCGCACTCGCTCTTTCGTAACGCCCAAGTCCACGCCGATCTCTTCCAGCGTTCGACATTCGCCCCCGCCGAGTCCGAAACGGTCGCGGATCACCTGTTGCTCCTTGGGCGTACGATCGGCCACGTTGGCGTCTATCAATTCGCCCAGGAAGGCGGCATCGTCGCGAAACGCGAGGCGGCCGCACTCTTTGATCGACGTGGCGGCGTCGGCGTAGTCCATGCCGGTCTGCCGCCAATCGCTGCCACGCTTGAGCGCACGCGGGCGGTTCGAGTAGAAGTCCCGCCGGATCGCCAACACGGCGAGCGTGGAGAACTTGAGCCCGCGTGCCACGTCGAACGCACGCACGCACGCACCGCAATAAAGCTGACATGCCGTTGCTGAACACGTCGTCAAAGTCGGCCGCGACAAGACGCGAGGCGTCAACGCCGTAGGCGTAGGCGACCAGCGGCAGGTTCCGCCGGGTGATGAGGTCTTCCATGTGCGAGGCCCGCCGCGACCACGTCGCCAGGTCGTCGCCACCTTGGGCTACCCGCCGCCGGGCGAAGTTGTATTGAAGGAACCAGCGGCGTTCCTCGGCCTTCGTCGGTGCGTCCAACGGCGGCCCGCACTGCCGCCGCCATTCCTTCGTCATGTGGAAGATCGGCGGCAAGGGCGGGAGTGGCTCGCCCGGTGGATACAGCAACGCGGTGGCGTCTGGTGCGTCGAAGGCCGGGTTGTCAATATAGAGGGCGCGGGGCTTGGATGTCTTCTGCACCCGAAACGATGGGGTCGTGGGCAGGTAAAGACAACCAGCGGCGAAGTTCTTCTAGCTGAGGAAGCCGCGTGTCGGGGTCGAACCGACGACATCTTCATTACAAATGAAGTGCTCTGCCAACTGAGCTAACGCGGCGACGAACGGTCAAGGAACGGTCAAGATTCTAACATTCGAACACAAAGAATGCCAAAGATGTGGAGGATTCTTAGATTGGCAGCCCACGGAACGCTTCAGGACGCTTAACGAATGTGACAACGGCAGGAAAGGGGCCGTTCGATGCATCGGCGATCATCTGCGGTGTCAGAGCGATCGTCGAGGCAGCAGGCGTTCCCCAGGTTAAGACTCTGTTGTCGTCCACAGCAACGCCCGACAGGGCAAAAGTTATGCCTTAAACGTCGATAGGGGCTTGCGTTGCACTGCTGTCGCAAGTTCCCCATACAGCAACGGCAGACATCCCAAAGCATCGGCATTGAAAAGTCATCGGAATCAAACGAGGCGGACTCAGAACGCCCCTACCTTCGCCAGTATCCAACCGCCTTCTTATAAAACCCATAAGGTCGTCCATCGGCTCCCCATTCAGGTCAGACGGCAGCATGTCGATTGGCCCGCTGTCGCCTTCGCCGACGATGTAACGAAAATGAAATTCGTTCATTGTTCTTCCAAGATGGCTTGGGCAAAAGCATTCAGGGCTTCGGCAATAGGAAACTTCCTATAGCTATCAGGCCCAATGACGTTGACGACTGCTAGCGGGTATGGCCCTCCGGCGGCCTTGGCGATCAGTTCCTTAGTTAGCGGGTCAGGCATTGCCGCACCAGGTTTTTCAGCCCATTCCATCGCTGCTTTGTCGTCTGGGCCACCGGTCAAGACCCTTGCGACTGCAACAACTAAAAACTGCCCTGCGGTAGCTTCGCCAAACGCCGCCGTCCCAGCCTTGCCGAACCTTCGCGGTTCGATTCGCATCGAAAGAGATGACGCCAATTCGAAGGACGTGTCTGACGAAGAGTGGGCGTTTGTCGCCCCGTACCTGGTGCTGATGAAGGAGGACGCCCCGCAGCGGCAGTACGGCCTGCGTGAAGTCTTCGACGGCCTGCGTACGCGGTGCGGGCTGGCGAGGCGTGGCGTATGATGGGGCGATTGCAGATGGCAGGGATAAAGGACGTAGCTCGTACGAAGTTTGTGCGCTCCTCAAAACGGATGAGTCGAAGCAACTACGAACAAGAAAAGCAGCTGGATGATCGTCAAAGCGGTGCTTTTGTAGAGTGGCCCGGTAGGCGAACCAGATCAGGGCGCCCTCGCAATCGCCACCTCGGCGAGCCTGTCGGACTGCGGGCATCGCTCGTCTTTGCGGGACATGGCTGAAGCAGGAGTGTCGCCCTGAGGGAACTTCACCCATGCTGCCCCGCACAACCAAAGATTTGTCGGATTCACTAGCGCGACGCCTCCTAGAATCGATCGGTGCGGAGGCCGATGCCGATCGCGGGCTCGTTACCAATCATGGTGTCGTGTCGCGGATCACTCGACGCCGGGTGTTCTGGGAACCGTTTAATACGACGACGCCAGACGAAGCCATTCGCGAAGCCTTAGAAATTGTGAGCATCCCAATCCTCACTCACGTCTTGGCGGTTGATCGCTGCCATCAGGGGCACACTTCCATGGTGACTGCCAGTGGTGCTTTGCGTCAGCATGAAAGAAGCTGGCAGCGGTGGACGCAATGTTGAGTGATACAAGCTTAATGAAACTAGGCCGTCACATCATTCCATCCGGAAAAGCTTGGGCACGAGGCTTCACGAAAGGTCGCGTCGTTGTTATCGTTCTCGTATAGTGGATCGACATTTCATGATCTTCGACCCAAAATAGCGGGTGCACAAATCGCGGGGGCGATTCATGTCGAGATTGCATGTATTCATTGTCGGCGTCAGCGACTATTCGAACCTGCCGGGTGAAACCGACCCGATGACGCCGAACGCACTCGGCCTACGTAAGCTGACATCGCCCGCTCTCTCAGCACTGCGTGTTTATGATTGGATCATAGACCACAAAAACGACCTGCCGTTGTCGCTCGGCCACACATCGCTTTTGTTGTCACCCTCGCCGCAAGAGCAGGCTATCGAACCGTCATTCGCGGCACGGGCGAACGACTATCAACCGTGCGATCTGGCCAACTTCCTCCGAGCGGCCGACGCGTGGCGTGCGGCGGCGTTGAGCGACCCGAAGGACATGACCCTGTTCTATTTCGCCGGCCACGGCCTGCGGTGGTCGACCAACGACGCGATCCTTATGCTCCGGGACGTAGGCCAAGGGGCCGGAGGCGTGCTGCTGAACGCGATCGATCTCAATAACCTGTACGCCGGTATGGCCCCGTCCGAATCGCAGCCGGACGTCGCCCGCACGCAGGTCTACTTTGTCGACGCCTGCCGGGTCGAGCCAGCGGAGATCACGCGTATCCAACGGCCCACGCCGTCAGAGGTCTTCCGGGTAGACCTGCGGGGCCGCGTGGACGACCGGCAGACGCCCATCTTCTTCGCCACCGTCGGAGGCGCGACCGCCATTGGCCGAAAGGCAAAGTCCAGCATTTTCAGCGAATTGCTGCTGGACTGCCTCAACGGCGACGCCGGTCAACGTTCGGTCGCACCCGACGGCACAGTATCGTGGACGGTTACTACTCAAAGCCTCGCCCGCGCCCTCAACGAGTTATTCGCCGACCTGGCGACGGCTGGCGTCGATCAGGCGTGCACTGTGGAAGGGGCGGCGTCGCAGGACATCCCGCTTTGCCGGCTGAACGGGCCGCCCAAAGTGCCGGTTTTGATCGCCGTCGACCCGGTGGCCGCCGCGCCCGACATTTCGTTCCGAGTCATGAACTCTGACACGCTCGCCGTAGTCTTCGGGCCGCAGGTTCTTAACCCGCATCCACACTTCGATCACTGGCCAGCCGGAATGTACCACGTGCTGGTCGAGGCCCCGCCGGGTCATGCGCTATACAAAAGCCCGGCGGCTTGGTCGTACATGGTCGTGCCTCCACGGTGGACCCTAACGCCAAAAGTGTTGAAATGAGCGATAATGCTACGCTCAACTTCGTCACACACTTCCACAGCGATGAGCTAAATGGGCTCGAACTGCCGGTAACGATTTTTCGTCCGGACTTGCAGGCGTACCGTCACACGCTGACCAGTAAGTCGGTTGCCGTTCCGGCCGGTCAATACGTTGTTGTCGTTCGTATGCCGGCCGGTCAGAAGTTGCAGACGTTCGTGGACGCCCACCCGGGTGAGACCCACAATGTGATGTTGACACCCGAAACGGCTGACGATTCGCCGCGCGAGGATTGGGAGGTCCAGCACTTCCTCCGCCAACCGGTGTTGGCAGTCCCGTCTGGGTCACGCTCGTTGCTGACGCAACGGTTCGACATGCAGGTCGACCCCATCCACGTGGACCCGGCACCGCCGAACGAGTTCCCCGAGCTGCGCCTTCGCTGGTTCGTCGGCAATGTGCTCGGCGAATTAAGGACGCTTGCGACCGAGGACGTGTTCACGCCGCGAACGTTCCCGGCGAGAGTCTCGTACGCGGCTGCCGCCATCGACGCGCCGAGCATCTGCCAACTGCTCCAAACCGGGGTGCCTCCGGTGAACGTCTTCGTGCCGGCGTCGATGGGGCGTTTGCCGGAACTGACAATCCTCGCGCAGGACGGAACGCCGGGCCGGCCGCAAACGGCACGACGGTATCTGCTCGCTGTCCGCTTGGCTAATACAACGGCTGACCTGATGCTGCGGTACCTGCGCCGCGGGTTGGTCGAGCAAGCGTCGGCGGCGATGGAATCCGATTCGCTCTCGGCCGAGGGGCTGCTGCGGAACAAGTTCGTCGACCCAATCGCCGCATCTGTCGGCGCATACGCCCTTTTGCGGTTTAACCAACTCGACCGGTTGCACGACTGGACCCAAAACCTAGCCAGATGGTTCAGCTTTCTGCCCGACGGGGCGGCACTGGCCGGCGAGCACTACGCCCGGCTCGGCCGGCACGCGGACGCGCTCGGATCCTTCCTGCTCCTGCGCGACCGAGGCGTGCCCTTCTTCGCCGACGGGCTGGCATACGCGATTAACCGTCTGCGGCTGTACACCTCGCCGAACAGCACCGGCGACTTGTTCAAACCGGAACAGCTTGCCGCCGCCCGCGACTTGCTCGACCGCTTGCGGCCGTTTGCGGCGTTCGGCTCGCCCGACCGGTCGGTCGTCACCTACACCGGATTACTGCCTAACCGCCCTGATGTTCGGCCGCTGGTGAATTTGCGTGAACCGCCCGTTCTCGACAACGAATAACGGCGTCCAACCGCTCTCGGATAGTAGTCAGGAGGTCCATCGTGTCCGATCCGATCGCTCCCGCACTGAACGCTGGCGAAACCGACCAATTTGTATTCAACGGTATTAATGGCGCGACAGGGGAATACCTCACGCCGCCAATGTCTGCCGCCGGACTCGCCCGGCTCGCGCAGGCCGACCCGTCGATTCCGGCCAACCCGGCTGACCAACGCCAAGCCGCCGTGCATTTCCGACAATTACAGGCGCGCGCCGAGTTCGGAAGCCTCGAATACTACGGAGTCCGCTACGGCACGCAGCCCGACTCGGTCGAGTCTGCCGGCTGGTGCGTTGTGTTCCCCCAAACCGTCGACCCGTACGTCGTCCAAGCCCTGCGGCCGCTGCTCGACTTGCGCAAAGGCCAAGCTGGGGCTTACTATCGTGAATTCGGCGGCGACAAGGGTTACCGCACCGGCGAGAGCAAGGACGCCTACCTCGCGCGCCTCGGCCAATCCCCCGGCCCGGCCGACCGGGACAAGGTGCCGTACTATGTGCTGCTCGTTGGTGATCCAGAAACCATTCCGTACAGCGTGCAGTACCAACTCGACGTGCATTACGCCGTCGGCAGGCTGTGGTTCGACACCATTGACGAGTACGCCCGCTATGCCCAGAGCGTGGTGATGTCCGAGACAGGAAAGGCCGTATTGCCGCGTAAGGTGGCGGTGTTTGCACCGCAAAATGCCGACGACCGGGCCACGGCACTCAGCGCCACGCAACTGGCCGCGCCGCTGGCCGCCAAGGCCGCCGCGCGTGTGGCTGGGCGAACGGCGGAAGGATGGGCGATCGAGTCAGCGATCGGGGCTGACGCTACGCACGCCCGCCTTGCCGAGTATCTGGGCGGTGCGAAGACGCCGTCGTTGCTGTTCACCGCCAGCCACGGCATGGGCTTCCCACTCAACGACCCGCGGCAACTCACGGACCAAGGCGCGCTGCTTTGCCAAGACTGGCCCGGCCCGACGGCGATGCGGGTGGATCGCGGCCATTATTTCGCGCGCGACGATGTTTCTGACAATGCCAGGCTAATGGGCCTGATCGGATTCCACTTCGCCTGCTACGGCGCGGGTACTCCGCGGCTGGACGACTTTGCCCACCAGCAAATGCGCACTCCGGCGGCCGTCGCGCCGCAGGCATTCGTCGCACCCTTGCCGCGTCGGTTGCTCGGCCACCCGAACGGCGGCGCGCTCGCAATCATCGGCCACGTCGAGCGAGCGTGGGGCTGCTCGATCCAATGGCCAAGCGCGGGCACGCAGATCGCCGGCTTCGAAGACGCCCTCGGTGCCTTGATGGACGGCAAGCCAGTCGGCTACGCGATGGAAACTATGAACGGCCGCTACGCCGACATCGCGTCGGCCCTCGGCGCGGAACTGCTAGAGATGCGGGCCGGCACGAAGGCGTACGACGACCGAACGCTCGCCGACCAGTGGACGGCCAACAACGACGCGCGGGCGTACGTGGTCATCGGCGACCCGGCCGCCCGGCTGCGTTTCGCCGACCCAGCAGTGCACGTGCCGGACCGACCGACACTCGGCGTCCTGTCCAGCAGCCCGCAGTCGTCGCCCACATTGCCCGAAGCGCCGCCCCTGTCCGATCCCGTTCCGCCGCTGGAAAAGGAGTTCGTCGTGCCGCAACCGTCTCAGCCGTCATCGAACAATTCGAGCGTCACGCTCACGCTGCCGTTGCAGATCACGATTAGCGTCGGCCTCGGCGAAGCGGCCGGCGGGAACGTAAGAGCGACGATCGGTAACGGCTCGCCGGCCAAGGCACAGCCAGACAGCTTTGCTGTCGACATTGATCCCGATTATTCCAACCGAGAAGGATACGACCCAGACTTTCTCGGCACCGCGGGCGGGGGCGTGCCTCTGCCACGATTGTCGCCGAAGCAGTTGGCTGACGCCGCCGTCGTCGATGGGCAGCCGGGACAGCACGAACTGAAGTATCACCATTTCAGCGTGGTCCTGAACGCCAAGCGGCGGTTCGCATTTTTCACTGCCGTCAATATCGATGGCCGGCTCGCGGGCAGGCCGACCCGCGAGCCGGATAAGTGGTCTTACGACCCCCGCGTGCCGGAGACGGCCCAAGTCGGCGCGTCGTGGTACGCCGGCAACGACTTCGACCTCGGCCACCTTGTTCGCCGGCTCGACCCAGCCTGGGGCCGCACGCCGGCCGTCATCAAGCGGGCCAACGACGACACGTTTCACCTCGCCAATTGCTCGTCGCAGCACAAGCTGTTCAACCGCGGCCGCAATCTGTGGGCGGGGCTAGAAGATTACCTGCTGAATAAGGTCACCGACGATCGCCGCCGCATGACCGTGTTCACCGGCCCGGTCTTCACTGCCGCCGATCCGGAGTTCCACGGCGTGCGCGTGCCGAAGAAGTTCTGGAAAATCGCCGCCGTCGCCCGGCCGAACGGACGTGTTGCGGCGTTGGGGTTTGTGGTCGATCAGTCCGACCTCGTCGGCCAAGTGGTCTCGTTCGACAACGCGGCCGTCGCACGCACGTTCCAGGTACCAATCCGGCGCATCGAGCAGATAACCGGCCTGAATTTCGGCGCGCTGGCGGGCGCGGACGCCGGTACGATCGACAGCTTCGCCGCGAACGCGTCGGCAGGGCGCGAGCTATCGGCGTTTGAGGAGATCGTGCTGCCCACGGCGCCGACGGCGACCGCACCAACAGCGTTCGACACGACTGCGATCCTGGCATCCGAGACCGTCGATGGCACCAACCAGCGGTACTACCTGATCGCCTATGACGAGAACGGCAAGGAGCGGACTGACCACCCGGCCGGCCTTATCAGCCGGCTGGTCGACGGGGCCGTGACCGATCCGGCCGTGACCGATGTGATGCTGTTCAGCCACGGCTGGCAGGGCGACGTACCGGCGGCCCGCGAGCAGTACACCGGATGGCTGCGGGCCATGTCGGCCAACGACGCCGATCAAGCCCGCGCCCGCCTAGTGAGGCCGGGCTTCAAGCCGGTGCTCGTCGGCATTCATTGGCCGAGTCTGGCGTGGGGCGACGAGAATCTTTCGCCCGCGTCGTTCGCCTTCGACGCCGCGGCCGGCCCAGCCGGGGAGGGCTCGACGGCCGCCGCAATCGAGGCGTTCGCTGGCCGGCTCGGCGACACGCCCGAAGTCCGCGAGCGGGTCCGCACGCCGTTGCGCCGCGTGTTTGAATTGGCGGCCGCCCAGGCCGATCCGAATCTACCGGCTCTGCCGTCGGAATTGGTCGACGCTTATCGCCAATTAGACGCAGCCATCGGCTTGGGCGCTCAGGACTTGGGGGCCGATCCGGGCTCCGACCGCGAGGGCTTCGACCCCGATGGCATTTACCAGAGTGTTCTCGCCGACACCGGGGCCGGCAGAGCGTCCGATGCCGGACCGATGGCGTTCGGCGGGTGGTTATCTAAGGACTCGCTGCTCGCGCCACTGCGGGCGCTCACTTTCTGGAAGATGAAGGATCGCGCCCGCAAAATCGGCGAGAACGCCGTCCACCCGCTGCTCGTGCGATTACAGCAGGCGACGGCGGGCCGGGACGTAAGGTTCCACCTCGTCGGCCATAGCTTCGGCTGCCTCGTCGTAACCGCCGCCGTGGCCGGCCCAAACGCCACCGGCAATCTTCCACAGCCGGTGCAGAGTTTGACCCTGTTGCAGGGGGCGCTGTCTCTCTGGTCGTACGCCGGCAGTATTTCGCAGGTGGGCGGGCGGCCAGGCTTTTATCACGACATGATCGCGCAGCATCGCGTAAGCGGGGCGATCGTAACGACGCGGTCGAAGTTCGACACCGCAGTCGGCAAATGGTACCCTTGGGCGGCGCGGGTGGCGCGGGCGGTCGACTTCGCCGCTGGCGAATTGCCCAAGTACGGTGGCCTCGGGGCGTTCGGCATCCAAGGCAGCGACCTACCAATCGTCGACCTGACGATGCTGCCGACTAGTGGCGTCTACACTTTGGCCCACGGCAGCATCTCGAACGTGGAAGCGAGCGGCTACATCAACGTCGGTGGCGGCTTCAGCGGGGCACACAGTGACATCCGCAAGCCGGAAGTGGCCCATCTGGTCTGGGCTGCGATCACGGGTTAGTTGTTAAGAAGCGGATTGACCACTCAGTGTGTCGCCCTC
Organism: Tepidisphaeraceae bacterium; assembly: GCA_036388295.1. Classification (GTDB taxonomy): domain Bacteria; phylum Planctomycetota; class Phycisphaerae; order Tepidisphaerales; family Tepidisphaeraceae; genus RYN-431. The sequence goes on from DASVSC010000155.1 coordinate 12,416, forward strand.
AAGAGTTAGCCACCCCAATTCATCGTTCGCAACGTCACTCGTTCCGATATCATCGAGCGAATCGCCCACCCGATCGATCGAGCTCAACCCATTACAGATGCAAGTCGGTGAGACCAAGGTCGAAAAGGTCGATCCCGCGTCGAAGATCGATGGCCGAGTACTCACGGCACATGGCGCAAGCCAACTTATAACGTCCCTGTGAATAGCAAAGCGCTAACGGAACTAGCGACTGAATAAGCAGCCAGAAGCAAATACCCAGTGACGATGAAAGACTAGTTATACCGTCTCGGCGGAACAACTCAGATTCAACATTCTCTAGGTCAAGAACGGCGGCGATGATGAACATTGGTTGGTGCCACCGTGCTTACCGATGATGATTTAGAAGGCATCTAAGTGCAAATGGTTGACAGTTGGTTAATATTTGTTCGCCCACCGAATTGGAGCCTTGTTGATGGGACGTTGTCCTTAGTACGGCAATGTTCCTATCACTGTGTTTATCGTTCGGAGCACCCAGCAGCCTTGCCGATGCCACCCCCGAAATCGCGCCCTTGCTTTGAGGTGCAAAAGGATGCGGCCATCTGGGTGAAGGAATACGCCGACAATCTGCGCCTGCTTATGAGGCGATTTGATGCGGCGTTGGCTGCGTGACCAACTTGCTCTGACGGAAAACTCGCTCATGCCAACAGTATCGTCTTAACTTCGAGCGAAGATGAACTGCACGCTCTTCAGCCAGACACGCCATAAGGCGGTTGAGAGCGCGCCGTTGCCTCGTTCGCGGCGTCTTCGTCTTCTTGAATTGCCCCCTCCGTCGCGGCATGAAACGCAAGTCGCTGCATCTCAAATGCAACCGTCATGGCTCATAGCTGCTCGCAGGCTGCTTCCGCGAATGACGTTGCCGCGATCGGCATACGGTCCAATGCCGACACAAACCGTTGCTGGCGCTCGGCGACAAAAGATCCAAGCACAGGATCAAGACGCATGAGGAGGTCTAACGCGGCAGCGGGTGCTAGTTGAAGGGGCGTTTTGAGAGCTTGTTTGAGATGTTCTGGACGTGTCTGACCGAATGACATACGAGTTCCTTGTGATGGGCTTTAGTAATTACCTACGGCTAACATGGGACCGCCATTTTTCCGAGTCGGAAATCGTGGCCTGCCCAAACAGATCGACGATTCACACGGTCCTGTTTGGAGTCAAATCCCCCTGACCGCATTTCAATCCCGACTACGTGAGATTGCCTGCGTGATGCAATATAAAGCTGCTCCGTTCCGCCTGTTGAAACCGCGCCATCAGGTAGTTCACCGGAAGTCTGCAAGTGCTTATTGAGTTCTGTTTTGCTGACTGTCTCAGTTAAGACCGCACTTGGCGTGTGATCCTTGCACCATTGCCGAAGTGCGAGTGCGTCATTCCCAGTAACACTTATCGTAATCCGAATTGCGTTGGGAGCATTGTTCTCCACCCAATATGCAACGCTTGCAAGGTCAACGAGTTCGAGACGGCTGGGCGTTTTCCTTAGCCCAACTTTGCCTGCCGGAAGCGCGATTGACTTACGTCGAAGATGCTGATCAGAAATCGCTTGGCGAAGCCAATCTTCAAGCTGGCAGCCGAAACTGTGCATGAAATGACGCTCGTCAGATTTGGCACGCTGGATCTCGATTGCCGCCCACGTTTCCACATGTTGTGCATATGCTCTGGCTTCTAAGATACGTCTGACGATCCAATTGGCAGAGGATTCATCTGTGATAGAGGAATGTTCGTTCTCTAGATTGGAAGGCGGGGGTTTGGTCGGTTGGCCAGCGCCCATAGTCACGGGGCGTAGCAAATGCTCAATGCTTCGTTCTTCGTTCTTCGTTCTTCGTTCTTCGTTCTTCGTTAACTAAGGTTTGAAGATTCGGTGATAGGTCGTCCATATTAAGTCCATTAAAAGCTTGCATATAAAAAATTTAGCTTGATTCCCACAGCGATAGATGGCCGCGCTGTATAGCGTCGGCAACAAACAGCCCGCATCGCACGATGGCTGCCGCCGCTGCGCTCTTGCGGGTAAATAGGGGAACAAAATTTAATTGATCAATTGCCGCGTGTGCTTCACGCTCAACGGTGCTGACAAGATCTGACTCCATTTGGCTGAGGCGACGGCGCATTTCGGCAAAATGTGTCGGGTCATTCACAGCAGCCAACGATCGCTCGACGATGGCGGGGGTGACAATTCCATTGTGACGAACGTGCTCACATGCCAATACCGGGCGTTGGTGCTTTGCGGCTCGTTGAGTTTCAGTGTGCGTCGGTAGTTGCGAGTCTCGCTCAAGCACAACGATATGTTCACAACGGCCCGCGTGTTTCTCCAAACGTGCGTCCGACGCAAGCTTACGCAACGGCGATTCTGTAATAACGGGCTGCGTCTCTAGAAACTCTGTTATCGCGACAATGCTTCGCCATTCCTTCGTCTTGCAAACACCCGGGTAGCCCGATGTCGAAGAAGGTCCATGTGACTTCTGGCCTCGGAGCGCCACCAGTCAATTTCCTCCAGGATACGCAATGCGGACATAACCCCGGGGTCATCTTTGAAAGGTCGCTTAGCAGCGCCTCCGATATTTAGCGCAACTGCGCCCGCAATGAGAACAAAAACGCCACGTTCAACCTGTGTTCGAGACTTTGGATAGCCGTAGCGATGAAATTTCCGGTCGTATTCTGTAATAAGTGGGCGTGTCAATCGCACAGATGCCTTGAGGGGTTCTCGGTGCCGTCGGGGTAGACCGTGCGGATCGCCTGCCCGCGGCGGTCGTACGCCGTCGCCGTGCGGCCGCCGAACGCGTCGACGATGTAGGCGACCTGGCCGACTGCGTCGTAGATCGTCTGCGTTACTTGGCCATTGGCGTCGGTCACCGCCGATACCCGCCCGGCGGTGTCGTACGCCGTCAGGCTGTCGCGCACCGAGTGCGTGCCCTGGCTGTACCGCCGCCGACACGCCCACCTTACCGCCCCGGCCGCAGGCGACAAGGGATAAATCGGCCGATTCCACCGGACGCCGGGGGGCCGCCTTCGGCGGATTTTGCGCTTGTCACGGCCCAACGGCCTGTTCGAATGGACCGTCACGCTCGCCCCCTTGCGCGCCTGTCCCGCCGCGGCCCCGTCGGCCGCGGGAGGTCTTGCAGCTTTACTTGTCCACAGATGTAGGACTTCTGACGGCCGGCTTTCGATCTATAAATTTGGTGTAATGAATACTCAGATCCTGAAAGTGGCGGGTTGAAACTCGCCCTACGCAGCGATGTAGCCCTAGGTTGACACTATGTCTCTGTCATTCAAGATGCGGACTTCCTTCCTGCCAATACTTGTGACAATACAGATGCATTTGCCATGGACTCAGTCCACTCAAACACGTCATGATCAATATCGCCTCTACTAAGAAGCGGCGGCACTTTGAAAGAAAGATGAGCCAGAGGACGAAATGCCATGCCATTTTGTTTAATGAATACAGAATATCGGTTTCGCATTGAACACCAACTTGTTTCGTCAAGCACAATCCTAACAATGAAATCTGTAAAGGTATTGGCAATTAAAGTAAAACTACCGTCCCATAACGATAGCGCCTTCACAACAGGTCTTCTTCCATCAGGACGCATGCAGAATTGATAGCCAAATGCATCTTCAGCAATGGAAAACCACTGCAAGTCTGAAAACATTGCTTGCCGCCACACTCCGACATCATTCCAGCTTTCAAAATCATGCCCAGATAGAGGGGATTCACCAAAGAAATGGAACAATCCATCTGCAGTATATCCTTGGCCTCCAGACCGCGCAAAACATATGTGTTCTTCTTGCGCGAATGGGAATCGAGGACACCAAGGGACCGGTACTGATCCGTCTGGCATTCTTAAAGTGCGAGCAAAATCAGCTACAAATGGCCCCATTGCACTTCTTACGAGATAACAGTTACACAAGTTGATTTCGAAGATTATTACACAAACAGCTAACGCGTGCATTTTCATTGAAACTAGGTATTTACCGGTGCCATCTAGTAACAACTAAACGCACCCAAGCGAATTGAGCAAAGAGTATCGCAAAAACTAGCTGTATCGAAATTAAGCTTATATGCCCGCCTGGATTGTACGGATTATAAGCAAATCCGTCTCTATGAATTATGGCGAGCTCGCATCCAACTACACCCGCGAAGTTGAACAGCAATGCGGCTATAACAGGCCTACGCATAGACGTTAGGCCCATTACCAACGCAGCAACCACGAAAACCACCAGATGAAAACCAAACGTGTAGGCACCGAGAACTCCCACGCTCAACCCAACAGATATTACAGTGATGAGTTGCGCTAGTATAATTTGCATCGTACGTCCTTACTCTACAAAGGGCAGAAGTGCGCGAGCATCAGCGTTCGAGAACATTGGCGATCCCTCCACCATAGTATCCGATCCATACACAATTTCGCCGCCCGAAATCATCTTCAGGTCGAGCAGCATGTGCTTCCAAGTTAATCCCATCGCATCCTTGCCAGCCATGGCCATTTTACTCCGGTCAGGCAAAGCATAAGAATGCTCGACAGAGAATGTCTCTACGATAAGATCGCCGTTCTCCGCTGTTCGCACTTGCCACCGACGCCAGCCTGCCAGCGGGTGCCCTCCTAAGGTTCGCGCAACAAAATATCGCTTATTTGCGTCGTACTTGGTTATCCTCACCGGAAAATCACCTTGTCCCGATTCTCTTAATGTTCCCATTGCCCATTTACCTGGATGGCCAGCGGTTTGCGTCATATCAAAACTTACGGTTCCCCCTAATCCGGTCACGTCGCTTGACGCATTAACGGGATACATGTTTAGGCTTCTAAATCCTGCCATCTTAACAAACATCGCGTCTGCGGAGATTCCTCCGCGTAACCGGATGGAATGACGCATTCCCGTTAGCTGAGTATTGTCAACGGGAACGAAGGCATTTGAAGAAACTCCACCGAACAATGAACTTGCAGAGGTGTTCCTGAAAACGTTTGTTCCAAAGTTCACAGTCGTTAAACCAATCAAGCCAGCCGAGATTCCGACTGCCGTCAACTGCCCGATCGAGAGTAAGTTCCCCGTTGAATCCGTCGCAAGGATTGGGCTACCCCCAACATAACTCTGAAGGTTTGAGTTTTGCCATTCGCCGGCCCCGAAGATCATCGGGTCCCGGCTCTTCCACAGTCCGGTTTCCCGGTCGCTGGAGCGGTCGAGTTGTTGGACGAGCCCGGTCTCGAAGTCGCTGTACCCGTCCGGGTTCTGCCACGAAGTGACCGTCTGGCCCGGCAGCAGCGTGTTGCCGTAGGCGTCGTAGTCGGTGGTTGGCGTCGTACGTGTGCGTTGTACTGACGCCGTTGGTGGTGCTGCTGACCAGCTCGTTCCGGGCGTTGTACGTGCTGACCGTCGCCGCGGCCCCTGTCGTAGCCGTAGACCGTCTTCTCGTCCGGCGTGGCGTCGACCGCGCCGGTGAAGCGGCGCTCCTCGGCCAAACGGCCGCCGGCCGACGCCGTGTCGTCGTAGACCGACTGCGTCGCCTCGCCCTTGAAGTCGGTGTGCGTGGCCACACGGCCGTGGGCGTCGTACGCCCACGTCTCGGTGTCGTTGCTCGTGATGCCGTCGCCGTCCGGCGGCAGCGTGCGGCTCGTCCGCCGGTTGCGGTCGTCGTAGCCGAACCGGGTCACCCGCCCCTTCGGGTCGACGTGCGTCAACTCGTTGCCGTTCTTGTCGTACGTGTACTGCCAGTGCGGGCGCACCGACTGCCCGGACGTGGGCGAGGCCGGGTCGGCGTCGGTCACCGCCGGCAGGTAGACGTCGGTCAACGTGTGTTTCACAAGCGACGGCATGTCGTACATTGTGGTGAGGTCAAACCTTCCATTCTAAGTCTAATATCTTTGTTCCAGTCTCCGTTTGAACAATCGGCCTTCCAGCCATCAGGCCGATCACAGGCAGGCCGTCGATGAAACCTAACGGCTGTCGGGGCGGCATCGGTGCAAGGCCAAAGTCGGGCACGCGGTACGGACCTTTGCCTTTGGCCGGCTCGAAAAAGGCGTCGGCACCGAGATGGTTCTTCACCTGTCGGCGGACGTCGAAATAGTCCTGCAGGTCGTCTATTACGTCCGGCGGCTGTGGAGTGAGTTGGATAAACACTGTGTCCGGTGCGATCTCTTCCACAACCGCAGCGGGCGAAGAAAGCACTCGATCGCGGCCGAACATCCGAACGTAGGGCGGACCGAGGACCGTTGCCCAAGGCAGTTGCGGCAAATATTTTTCGAGTTGGAAGAAATAGAAGCTTCCACCATAATTCTCGAAATCAACAATAGTAGTTGATTCACGGAAAAACTCCCATAAATATCCAGACGCCCCTTCCCAGCCTTGCCACCTAACATCAACGACTCCCAAGAACGCAGCAGTGTCTCGACATTGCAGCTTCAAATAACCAGTTAGTTCTGCTGCATCAATAGAACCAGTAATCCCAAAAGTAAAACTGGACGGCAGAAATGGAACTTCGCCTGTAAAGATGCCCGCTTCGTATTTCGCTTTTTTCCTTCGCTTCAAGCCAAAATGTACTTGATCCATCCACCCTTTGGCAAGTTCGTCAATGCAGGTCGGGTCGAATACGAGTCGGGGCGGATCATCATGGCCACATTTATCCGGCACGAGTTGTGAAAACTTGCTAACACACTGCAGGATCTTTGCCTTCTCTTGAGTTGAACTAAGGCGTTCTGCAGTAAAAATATCAATTGTAGAAATCTTTTCTTTCATTTTATCTCTTCCAAGGTATGCCACTTTTAAACCCCCTTAGATCAACTGTCGACCATGCTCCCGTGGCATCGTTGAACTGAAACACATTTCCATTTGACCGATTAATTGCTTCCACGACCGTCCCCGAAATCGACTGCGTCCTCGGGCTGATGATCAAGTTAAACGGCAGGTTATTCTGCTGTCTGGCGACGGACGCGAATCCCTGAATTTGCGGCGTATTGGTTATGTTGATCACGTCTTTAATATCAGTCAATCCCCGACTCACGCCGACTGGCAAGTCGGGAACGACGTTCACCCCACCACGCCGGGTCATTCCGCGGTACAAGATCGTGTTCTCTTCGGCTTCGCCGAGCGATCTTAGCACGGCTTGTGAGAAGGTAGCGCCACTGACGTTATTGATAGAACCGCGTAATGCGTTGACTTCTCTGCCAGCGAGGTTCGCCTCATCCGCTGCGTTCAGGATACTTCGCCCGAACACCAGCAGGCTTCTAGCGTCGCGGGCCAGCAAACCGGGTGTCTTGAGTAGGCTTGTGAACAGTTGTTGGGGGTTGCCGCCTTCGGCGATGAATTGCTGTGCGGCCAGAGGATCACGTGCAAACGTATACAGGGAGACGGCTGTAAGAAGTGGTCCTGCTACTCGTGCGACTGGAACGCCTACGCGTAAGGCAAACAATGCCACGTTAGCGCTCATCAAGGCAAGTGTTTCCAATCCATTGAGTCCACTTGGATCAGTAGTAAGCAGTGGACTTCCACCGACATATAGATGCAGATTTGCGTCGTGGTACTCGCCCGCTCTGAAAATCATCGGGTCCTGGCTCACCCACGTGCCGGTCGCGCGGTTGACGGAGCGGGCGAGTTGTTGGGTCAGCCCGCTTTCGAAGTCGCTATACCCGTCGGGGTTCTGCCACGGCGTGACCGTCTGGCCCGGCAGCAGCGTGTTGCCGTAGGCGTCGTAGTCGCTGTTTTGGACGGCCACGCCGCTGAGGTTGAGGACGCTGCGCGTCTTGCCTTGGCCGTCTTGGGCCAGTGACAGGTAGCCGGTCGTGGCGTTCGAC
>DASVSC010000156.1:0-5612 GCA_036388295.1 Tepidisphaeraceae bacterium
GTTGGGGTGAGGGCCGCGATCGGGCGGAACCAAACGTCGGCTGCCGTTCGCTTCGATGAGGTCTTCTGTCGCCGGCCCTCACCCTGACCCTCACCCGGCCATACCGGGAGAGGGGACCGGAAGCCGCTACGCAAAACTCGCATTGCTTTAATCCAACAGCGGCGTCTCCCCTTTTAACAGCGCCGGCAGCCACACGCGCCACTGACGATTCTCGAACGGCGCATGCGTGTTGTTGACGTTCTGGTGCGGCGCGCCGGGCATCAGCACCAGCTTCTTCTTCTCCGACGGCATCTGGTTGAACGCCGCGATGATGCCTGCCACAGGGCAGGTATCGTCGACCAACCCTGCGCCCACCAGCGCCGGGCAGCGCACGCGCGAGGCGAAATTGACGACGTCAAAATACCGGCTCGCCTCGTGCACCTTGGCTGCATCGGCGGGCGCGTTCCAGTTGATGCCCTTCGTCCACTCGTACCACTGCGGCCACCCGCCGCGCCGGCCGGCGGTCGGGCCGAGCATGTCGCAGCCGGCGGGCACGTTGGCGATCGCCGCGGTCACGCCGTCGGCCAGCGCGGCCGTCACCAGCGCCTGCTGTCCGCCTTGGCTGCCGCCATACACGACCAACGTGCGGCCGTCCCAGTCGGGCCGGCTTTTCAGGTAGTCGACCGCACGCACGCACGACAGGTACATCCGCAGGTAGTAACTCGTCTCGCGGCTGTCATTGCCGATGGCCCAGTAGTTCTTCAGCGGGCCCGCCGACTGGGCTTTGTAGAACGCCTCCGGCTGATCAATCGGCAGGTCGTGCGCCGAAATGTTCAGCGCCAGCCATCCGTCGCGGGCACGGTCCGTCACCGCCGACTTCTGCAGCGGATAAATGCCCGCGTATTGCACCTGCAGCACCGCCGGAAACTTTTCCCCCTGTGTCGGCCGGGCGATCTGGCCGCGCACGAGCGTGCCGCGGATGTTGCCGAGCGTCAGCGTGTGGTATTCGACATTCTGCCGGCCGGCGTCAGCGGGCGTGAGCGTCGCGTCCATCGGCACCGCGCGAAGTTCCGTAATCTTCTCGGCCCAGAAGGCGTCGAAGTCGTCCGGCCGCGGGGCCGACGGGCCGATCTTTTCCACGCCCGCCACTGCCCCGCCGGTGCCGACCACTTCTCGGCCGTCCGCACGCCGGCCCGTCACTTTCAGCAGCACCGTGCCGGGCGTTTCGAACGTATATTCGACCGTTTCACCCGCCAGCGGCCCACTAGCCGTCGCCACGCCCTGGCCCGGCGCGACGCTGTAGCGGACGTCCGTGAGTTCACCCTCCGTTCGCACCATCCACCGAACGGCCGAGCCGACCGCATACACGCCGTCGGGACGGTCGGTCGCGACGGTGATCTTCTGTGCGAAGGCCGGCGCTGCGCAGAAAGCGACTGCCAGCGTCAGGCACTGAACCGCGCGTTGGATTGAAGAAATGACCATCCGTCCTCCTCAGTCTATTGTCCGCAGAACCCGTTCACCGCGATGCGAAGTCTAGTCCATCCGCAGCCGCGGCACGATCCAGCAATCGCAGTCCCGTGACCGCCGACCGGCCCGCGGTATACTTGTTCTTTCGACCGCGGGCCTGCCGGTCCGACGGCCTGCTTCATGGCCAATCTTCACGTCCTGATCCTCGACGACGAGCCGAACATCCGGCGGCTGCTGGCCATCGCACTGGAAGCCGACGGGCATCACGTGCTGACCGCCAGCAACGCCACAGACGGCGTGGACACGGCCGTGCGTCAGTCCTTCGATTTGGCATTCGTTGATCTGCGCCTCGGCACTGAAAGCGGTCTGGACGTCATCCCGCGCCTGCTCGCGCAGACGCCATGGACCAAGATTGTGGTCATCACCGCGTACGCCGAAATCGAGACGGCCGTCGAGGCGATGCGCCGTGGCGCGTTCGATTATCTGCCCAAGCCGTTCACGCCCGCGCAGGTGTCGGCCGTCGTCGCCCGCGTGGCCGAACTGCGGCGGGCGCAGACGCAACTCGACGAACTGCGACAGGAGACCGCCGGCGGCGAAGCCGAACTGACCAGCCGAAATGTGGCCGCGCAGCGCGCGTTCGAACTGGCCCGACAGGTCGCGGCCAGCGACGCCACGGTGCTGATCCGTGGCGAAAGCGGCACCGGCAAAGGCGTGCTGGCCCGGGCGATCCACCGCTGGAGCCCTCGCGCCGCCCGGCCGTTCGCGACCGTCTCCAGCCCGTCGCTTTCAGCAGAACTGGTCGAAAGCGAACTGTTCGGCCACGTCAAAGGGGCGTTCACCGGCGCCACCCGCGACGCGCCCGGCCGCGTGGCCGCGGTCGACGGCGGCACGCTGTTCCTTGACGAGATCGGCGACCTGCCCCTGACGCTGCAACCGAAGCTGTTGCGCTTCCTGCAGGAACGTGAATACGAACGCGTCGGCGACACCGTTACCTGCCGCGCCGACGTCCGTATCGTCGCGGCCACGAATGTCGATTTGGAAGTCGCCGTACGAGCCGGCCGCTTCCGCGAAGATCTGTTCTATCGCCTGAACGTCGTGCAGATCGACATGCCCGCGCTGCGCGACCGGCGTGAAGACGTGCTGCCGCTGGCCGAGCGGATGCTGGCGGCGCTGAGCCGTTCCCCGGCCGCGCGCATCGACGCCGACGCCGTGGACGCACTGCGGTCGTACGACTGGCCGGGCAATCTGCGCGAACTGCACAACGCGATCGAACGGGCGACGATTTTGTCACCGGACGGCGTCGTGCGCCGCGAGCACCTGCCGGTCGCCGTCGCTACGCCGCGCGACCTGCCCGCAGGCACAACAGCCGGCGAGCCGGTGTCGCTCGACGTGCTGGAAGAACGCCACATCCGCCGGGTGCTGACCGAAACGCGCACGCTCGACGAGGCGGCAAAAGTGCTCGGCATCGACGTCGCCACGCTCTGGCGGCGACGGAAAAAGTTTGGCATCTGACTGCCCGTCGGTGTGGCGACTTAAGTGGCCACGCCAGTAGGATTTTACGCGACGATGCAGCCCATTGAACCACATTGCATTTTGCACGACCGCCTTGTCGCGGGTCGCGCAATCTGCACGACATCTGCCCACCGCGGATGGTTTCGAACGCCGTAATGCCTCCGAATCGCCATTAAACGCCATTGCCTGCATTTGGCACGCCGTTCGATATACGATCACCGAATGTCGTTCGGCATCGGTCAAAAAATCGCCTTAGGGTTCGGCGGACTGCTGATCATCCTGCTGGCCATCGGCACGCTGAGCGTGGTGCGATTGAACACGTACAGCCGCACGCTCGAGCGCATTTTCCGCGAGAACTACGACAGCATCAGTTACACGCAAGGCATGCGTGACACGCTGCGTCGCCTGGAGAACCTGGCGACCGACGTCACCGACCCCGGCCGCCCCGTCGAAGACACGCAGCGCGACGCGCCGGCACTGCTCGCCCGTTTCGACGCCGACCTCCGTCGCGAGGCCGACAATGTCACGCTGGCCGGCGAGCAGGCGATGGTCGACGAACTGGCCGTCGCGTGGCACGACTACCGCGACGCCCACACCCGTCTGCGTGCCTCGACCGATCCGACCGTCCGGCACGACCTGCTGCGCGACCGCCTGCGCCCGGCCGGCAATCGCATCGAAGATTTGGCCGCCGGCATTGCCGAGTTGAATCTGCAGAACATCGTCTCCGTCGACGGCCAGGTGCGCCAGACGGCCGTGCGCGCGAAGCAGACGCTTTACGCACTCGTCGGCGTCGGCGTGCTGCTGGCCGTGGTCTTCACGCTGGTGATCAGCCGGTCCATTCTCGGGCCGCTGCGCTCGCTGACGAAGTCGGCGCGCGAGATCGAACAAGGCAATCTGGATCTGGTCGTCAAAGTGCGCGGCCGCGACGAAGTCGGGCAACTGGCCGAGGCGTTTAACGCGATGGCGACGAAGCTGCGCGAGTTCCGCCGCAGCGACCGCGCCAAGATTATTCGCACGCAGCAGACCACGCAGCTCTCGGTCGACAGCCTGCCGGACGCCGTCGCGCTCGTGAGTGTCGGCGGTCATGTCGAGCTGGCCAACCAGACGGCGCGCCGCTTGTTCGCCCTCGCGCCCGGCGTCGCCTTGAACGGCGCGCACGCACCCAAGATAGTCGAACTCTACCGCCAGGCCCGCGACAGCGGCCGCCCCGTGGGCCCCGGCGGTTACGACAGCGTGATTCAAGTGTTCGAAACCGGCGGCGGCGAGCGATTCTTCCTGCCACGGGCCATCCCGATCGTCGACGGCGGCGAAGCCATCGGCGTGACGATCGTGCTGGCCGACGTGACGAACCTCCGCAAGATCGACGAAATGAAAAGCGGCCTGCTGTCGGTCGTCAGCCACGAATTGAAAACGCCGCTGACGAGCATTCGCATGGCCACCCACCTGCTCCTGGAAGAGCGTGTCGGCCCGCTCACGCCGAAGCAGGCGGAACTGATGGTGGCGGCGCGAGACGACGCGGAGAGGCTGCACGGCATCGTCGAGAATCTGCTCGACATGGCCCGGTTGGAATCCGGCCGCGCGCAGCTCGACCTGACACCGCGGCCGATCGAACCGCTGCTGGACGCGATGACGCAGCCGCACCAGGCGGCGTTCCACGACAAGGGTGTGACGCTCGCCGTCGACGTCTCGGCCGCCGACGGTTTGTCGGTGCTGATCGACGCCGACCGCATCGAACACGTGTTCACGAATCTGCTGCTTAACGCCGTGCGTTTCACTCCCGCCGGCGGCCGCGTGGACGTCAGCGCCGAGCCCGATCCGGCCGACGCAAGGCTCGTTCGGTTCAGTGTGACGGATACGGGGATCGGCATAGGCGCCGAACACCTGCCGCACGTGTTCGAGCGTTTCTTCCGCGTGCCCGGCCAGACAGGTTCGTCCGGTGCGGGCCTGGGCTTGGCGATCGCCAAGGACATCGTTGAAGCGCACGGCGGCACGATCGGCGTGGAAAGCGAGCCCGGGCAAGGCACGCGCCTCACCTTCACCCTTGTGGCCGCCCCCGGACAGGACCTGCCCCAGGACGCTTCGACGTAAAGGACCGATCATGCAAGACCTGATTTACATCGTGATTTCCGTACTGTTCTTCGCCGTCTGTGCCCTGTACGTGCGAATCGCTTCCACCCAACCGCCGAGCGATCGGCCCGTTCCGGAGTCCAGATAATGTACGAATTATTCATCGGCGGCGTCGCCATCGCACTGCTCGTTTACTTGTTCGCGACGTTGATTCGGCCTGAAAGCTTCTAAAGCCCTGCAAACGTGATGAGCCGTCGGCTCGTCCGAGAAGGAAAAGACATGACCGCGTCCGGCTGGTCCCAATTTCTATTGTATTCACTACTTTTGCTTGCCATTACCAAGCCGATCGGCCTGTACCTGGTGGCCGTGCTGGAACGCGGCCGCACTTGGCTGGACCCACTGCTGGGGCCGATCGAGCGGCTCATTTACCGGCTGCTGGGCGTCGACACGACGCGCGACCACACCTGGAAACAGTACGCGGCCGCGATGTTGGTCTTCAGCTTCATCGGGCTGCTGCTGACGTACGGCATTCTGCGTCTGCAGATGCACTTACCGCTGCAGGGCTCGCCCGAAGCCTTGTCGACCGC
>DASVSC010000157.1:0-2170 GCA_036388295.1 Tepidisphaeraceae bacterium
CAAAGCACTCTGGATCGCAGTTGCAGTGACGTTATTGATGTACGCAAGTTCAGCTTGACTGCGGGGACCCTGCAATACCTGCATGCTTCTCAGAACCGCTCGCGTTTCTTCGGAAAGCTGGTCATACACGTTCGACATGCAGAAGTCAAGAAGCAGAGCGTTGTCACTGACGAGATCCGAGGGACGCCTGCCGGCTTGAACGCCAGCAACGAGCCACTTAATGAAAGCTGGGTGGCCTTTTAACTTGGCTATCATATTGGAAATGGTTTCGACGTCCATGGTATTGATTACCTTGACCTCGCGAATCCGCGCCACCGCGCGAAGCAGGTTGGCCGCGTCATCGTCCGTCAGAGGAGCAAGATTGACCGGATTTTCGATGCCTAGCCCTATTAGTGCTTTGTTAGGTTCGTGGTGTGTTGTTGCGTGACTTTCGTGGTGGTTGTCGCTGTGATGGTGTGTCGTGAGAGCTGACGAGGTGGCGCGGGTTCGGCCTCGGTTGGTCGATTTCACCGCGCGGATGTTGGGTGGGGCTGTTCGGCGTTCGGATCAGCGGGTCAAGGGCGAGTTGTACGTGCGTGGCTTGCTGACTGACGGGCAGCGTAAGTCGATGCAGCCGATGGCGCAGCGCCTCGGTGTTGATCATCAGCAGTTGCAGCAGTTCGTGACGTCCTCGACGTGGGATTACCGGGTGGTGCGGGCGAACACGGCCCGGTGGGCGGTAGACATGATCGACCCGGCCGCGTACGTGATCGACGACTCGGGGTTCCCGAAGGACGGCACGGCGTCGCCGTGTGTGGCCCGGCAGTACTCGGGGACTTTGGGCAAGACCGGCAACTGCCAGATCGGGGTGAGCGTGCAGCTGGCCACCGACACCGCGTCGGTGGCCGCCAACTGGCGGCTGTTCTGCCCCGCGTCGTGGGACGACACCACGATCAGTGACCCGCAGCGGGCCGCCGTGGTGCGGGCCAAGCGGGAGCGGGCGGGTATCGGCGACGACGTGCGGCACCGCGAGAAGTGGCGCCTGGCGTTGGACATGCTCGACGAGATGATCGAGCAGTGGGGGTTGCCGAGACTGCCGGTGAGCGCCGACTCCGGGTACGGCGACGCCACGCTGTTCCGGCTCGGGTTGGCTGAACGCGGGCTGCAGTATGTGGTGCAGGTCGACCCGAGCGCGACTGCGCAGCCCGGCGACGCGGTCCCGGTCACCCCGGACTACAGCGGTCGGGGCCGCCCGCCGCGGCCCGCGTATCCCGACCCGCCGGTCACGTTCAAACAGCTTGTCCTGGCCGCCGGGCGCGAGCACGTGCGGCAGGTGACCTGGCGCCGCGGCAGCCGACGGACCCGGAACAACCCGAACGCGGCGATGCGTTCGCACTTCCTGCGCCTACGCATCCGCCCGGCGAACCGGGAGATCCCTCGCGGCGCCGACGGCAGCCTGCCACAGGTATGGCTGATCGCCCAGTGGCCACCCGACGCCGACGAACCGGTCAAGTACTGGCTGTCCAACATGGATGCCCGTAGCTCACTGAAGACCCTCGTACGACTGGCGAAACTACGTTGGCGGGTCGAACACGACTACCGCGAACTCAAGACCGGCCTCGGCATCGACCACTTCGAAGGCCGCTCCTACACCGGCTGGCACCGCCACGTCACCCTCACCGTCCTCGCCCAAGCCTTCTGCGTCCAACTCCGCCTCGACCCAAAAGCCGATGCGCCGGCTTGACCCTCTACGCCGTACTCCGCGAGCTGCAACACCTGCTCGTCGTCATGGCCGGCGCATGCCACACCTGCAAACGCCCATTCAACGACACAACCTAACAAAGCACTACTAGGACGCTGCTCAGATTGACCAGCACGACCCCGCCGATGATTAGAGCGATCCCGACAATCGCCGACATTCTCAGCGGCTCGCCAAGGAACACCGCGCCGATGGTGACGATCGCTGCCGTGCCCAGGCCGGACCACATCGCATAGGCGACGCCCACCGGCACGACTTTGACGGCTTGGGCCAACATCGCGAAAGCGATCCGCGTAGCCCAGCGGGCACGCGTCGGTGGGCCACAGGCGGGGGAAGCCGATCGCCGTCTTGATGAGGCTTGTTGCGGCCACCTCGGCCGCGATCGCAAGCAGCAGGAAGGCGTAAGCCATGAGCCCCGCTCGACCTGTACGC
>DASVSC010000158.1:0-7218 GCA_036388295.1 Tepidisphaeraceae bacterium
GAATAGGGGACGCCATGCAAGAATTTTCCTCTGCTTCAGCGAAATATCGCTGAACCATACTGGGTTTACAAACTGGGCGCAAGTGCGACGGTAAGCGTTGTACGTTTTTCTAGGGTTTGCTCGGAATGTGCATTCCACAACAGCTCTCATGCGATGCCGCGTAGACAGCCTGCAAACGTCTCGGGCGACTTCGGTGTGACAGCCTCAGTTCGCGTACCAGCAACCAGAGCTCGGCAAGCAGATGAGCCCAGCGGCTGAAACTTGGAGGAGCGTCTTGTCTTACTGCAGCCCAAAACGCAAGCATGTCAAACGCATATTTCGTCGTAAAAGTGGGTCAGTTGATGGCCACCTTGCAGTATGAAATGGCCACCCGCGGTGTTCATCAAATCCATCTCGTAGGCCACAGTCACCACAACGGTTGGATGCCTAGCCGAGAACTGACTCAACCAGCCAAATAGCTCTGGGACGCGATGACCCGACCACGTGCCACTCGTGCCTGCGCAAAGACTGGGAGAGGCGGGCGAGTGACGCGCTCGCGACGAGCCAGTGCAACTCTTCAAATCTTCGCAGGCCGCCTCAAATGCTTGGCGGAAAGGCGCAGAAGCTTTTAGTTCAATGTCAATATCAACTTTCATTTGGTCCTCGGGTTTGATTCACAGCGAGCATCTACACCGATGTGTTGCAGATGCTTTACATCGGCACTATTGAGTCTCCGACCTGATCATTCGCAATTCAAAGCAGATTCTTAGCGATCACCGGCGTAGAAGGTCGGCATCTTTCGGTTGGGGCCTACCGGGCGGACGTGCGGTGGAAGGGATTCTTCTGGGTATGGCATCCGATATATCGTTCAGTTCCAGTCCATTTCCACATTCGCCGCTGGCGTGTTCCGCCATCCATCTTGCCGCGATCTGGTTGGCAACAAGTCTGGCTAGTTCGCGAAAACATTGATCCATCTCAGCTCCCTTGAAATAGAAAAACGCCCGGCAACTTTGCCGGGCGTTTTGACTTCCTCGATTATAAACGCGGCGATTTCAACACGGCGCGTGGTCAGCTAAATCACGACGATACTGCTTCAATAGTGTAATACAGTTCTGGCGATTGATGGCGACGGTCTCACAGATCTCGTCCCAACCGATCTTCCGAGAGCGCATACGGTCAATTATTGGTGCCGCGGCTTCATATTTTCCTGGTTTACCAACTTGCAATTCGAATCGTACCAAGTTGCCCTCTTCAAATGTCGCGTGAAGCAGGTTCATCGCCGTTAAGCGTGACCTCCACTCGGGACCGAGAGCCGCGTGCAGAAATCCGATAGGGCTCAGTTGAATGCGTAACCCCATATGTGTCCGCTTCCGTCCGGGGCTGCTAATCTCAAATGCCGACACTTCTTTGAAGACTTGCTTAAGAAGGTCTGCTGTTGCTGGGCACGCTCCCGAAAGTGACTCTGGCAGGCGGCTGAGTTCCGCGCGGATAAAGGCTTCATCGGGCAACTGTCGTGGCAGTCTAATCTGACTTTTAAGCCTTGCGTGTTTGTCGCGTAGCACTGATCGCTCGGACTCCAGACTAGCCAATCGCTCCGTGAGCGATTGACTTGTTCCGCTAATCGAGGAAAGCTTATCAATCAAATTCGCGATTTGCCGATCGATGGCCTCAACATGCTGCTTACAGTCGGCCAGTTCCATCGGCACACGCGAGCCGCTTTGTTGAACAGCTCGGTTAATCTCCGCGGTCACAAGCGCGAGCCACTCCGGCCACTGTGTACATACCGTGCCGAGAAAGCCGAACAAAGCTTCTTCGGCCAGGGCAACATTCATTTGTCGTCGCTGGTTGCAGCCGCCGTGCTTTTGAGCAGGGCAGAGTAGATACTTGAGCATCGACACCCGGTTTGTGGTCAAAACGAGCCGGCTACCGCAACTTCCACAGCGTACCAAACCACTGAGGTTGCATACCGGATAAATGTGTCGCGGGTGAACTTTTGAACGTGCAGCGACTCCATACTTGCTCCGCATTTCATCACGTCTGATCCTCGCCTGTTCCCAAAGGTCAGGATCTACAATCCGTAGTAATGGCCGTTCGACGACAGTGATACGGCTAACCTCTACAGGTCGCTGCTTTTTTTTGCCACGTGAGTCGCGAACTGTCTCAGTCTTCCCCCATGGCCACCGGCCAACGTACCGCTCATTTGCTAAGATTTTCTCGATTCGTTTATGGCACCATTTCTTACCGCGGATCCCGAGTGGTACACCTCGACCACTCATTTCGCGCGCGATCTGGTTCAACGACATCTTGCCGTGGGCATACATCCTGAAGATGTCGCGGACAACCGTGGCCTCCGTTTCGCAGATGACGACATCCTTTTTCGGCCGGCGACCCGACGCTAGAAGTTCCGCCCAGTTTGAATCGCGATACGCCGACCGGAATCCGTACGGAAAATTTCCGTTCGAGCCGTGACCGTCACGATGGCGATTCTCCAGGCCATTCCGAACTCGCCGGGCAGTGTCCTTGTTGCTAACAGAGTGGTGGATTTCACTGATGCCTACAGTGAGTTCCCAGCCGGGCTGCTGAGTGTCGATGTGTTCGCCTACCGAGATAAAGCGACCGCCGTGGAAAACGACGTCTTCAATCAGCCCCTTAACTTTGCCACGCGATAAGCGGGACTGATCGTAAACGGCTAGCACGCCAATGCGACCTTCTGCGACCCATTCTAGAAGCTTTTGGTACTCTGGGCGGCTTTCATCGGTGCCGGAGATTGCTTCGTCCTTTAACACGCGGACATCCGAAAATGGAATCGCCAAGCGAGCTAGCTCCTGGCGGACAATCCGCTCCTGAATTTCGCAGCTGTCAGCCCGCTGCATGTCAGAGCTATATCTGGTGTAGATGGCGACTAATTTGTGATGTTTTGAACCCGTCATGATCGGCCTCGTTGTGACGGGCCCTTACGACGGCGGCTTTGGCACAGTGTGCCGGAACAGGTGACTATCGTTGAGAATGCGTGAACACTGTTGGCCGAAGCTGACGATGCGTCAAGCCACTGCCTCTGCAAGGTTTACGTGCGCAAATGCTGTCAAAATCAGCAGATACCACAACACGTTAGCCGAATCTCCCCCTCTCCGTTCCACTCAGGCAAAATTCGTCATCGCCCGAACCGGCAACGACTTACGTCGAAATCGGGGGTGGCGCGTGTGTCCACGAATCAGCCTGTCTGCCCGTCTCGGCGACGCCCCTAAAGCCAAGAGACGGCTCCAAATACTCGGTCGTTCCTAGGTCGTCTTCGGCCGCCGCGAAGCGTCCGACCGATTGTCATTTGGCGTCGCCCGGCCGCAGTCCGATCAGCAGCGCCCCTCCACCAACGCTGATCGCAGCTCGGCCGTCAGGCGTTCCTCGACTGCGAACGAATTCTGACACCTCGCTGCGCCGGTCGCGGCCGCCAGCGTCTTCATCGTCTTCATCGGCGACGTCGGCATCGGGAATGTCGCCGTCGCCATCCTTGTTATCGTTGTCATTGTCATCGAATTTGGCGTCGTCGCCGGAGACAAAACGGCTGAAGCGCCCGTTGGCACGATCTGCGATCGGCGCGGCCGAAATCGAAGACGCTGTCACCGCCGATGCGTCGGACGCTGTCACCTCCACCGACCGTGCCGCCCCTTGCGCCGGTGAGTTCATCGTAAAGCGCCGTGCGGTCACGAAGGCCAAGCTCGTCACTGAAATGGCCGCGAAAACGTTCGCTGCTACCCCAATCGTTACGCCTCTTGTCGTCCACGAAAAGTTCGAGCGACTGCTCCGAACTTTCGCCGCGAGCGGTCTACAATCTTGTTATATCCCTGTCGATATCCGACCGGACTCGACCGCAAAGTTCACAGCCCCGCCTACACAGTGGCCCGATGGGCCCGAGAACAGGCATAAGAGGCTTCACACTGGCGCGGACGAGGCTCAGGACGCCGGCCCGAAGACGAGGCAGCTTTGTCTCGCGGGCTCGCGGTCTGACCTCGTCTTTCGTCAGACCGCTGAAGCTTTGAACGCCGAAAAATCTACCGTTGCTTGTCAAGAGAACTCTTCCCGCGATGCGTTCGTTCATTCCGCTGCCTCGGGGAATCCTGTCGATTCGCTGACCGACCCTGCGGTGCAGACGGTTTCCCGTGCGCTGACAACGCCGTCGACGTCGACCTCGTTGGCATTGTCACCGCCGGCGAATTCGGTAATGCCGCCCGCGGCACGTCGTCCCACGGCACGCCTGGGTGATCTGCCTACGCGGGACCGCAAACTGAAATCCATGACCTTCGCGCAGGTCGATGCCGCCCGGTCGCTGATCAAACCGCAGCCCTTGCCGCAGCGCCGGGCAACAAGATCATATTCGAGGCCGACCACACGCCGGCCGACGCGGAGCACCTCAGCGGTCCGGCGCAGCCCGCCCAGCCGCTCGGTCCGGGCAACAAGAAGAAGCCGGGGCCGGTGCCGAAATCGGCGTCGCCCCAGCGTCGGGCCAGCCAGGGCAGCCTTGCAGCCGCCCGTGCGGCCATCACGCCGTACGGTCCAGATCCATTGCCTGTTTCGGCCACCGCCATGTCGGCAGGCGGACCGGCGGGCGCGACCCCCGTCGGTCGCATGCCGGCTTTCGCGAAGACGACGGCGACCAAGGCCGCGGCAGCGCCGGACCGCTCGGCAATCAACACCACCAACAACCGCAACAGCCTGATCGACCCGACGAACAATGACACGGACGACAACACGTCGCCGACCGGCCCCGTCCTGCCCGACGACGAAATGGACCAGATCGTCCGGCTCGTCCAAGACAAGTACGGGCCGATCCTCGACATCAACCAAGCGGCCGAGGTCAGCAAGCTGGCCAAGCATACGATCCGCGAACGCGTCTGCTACGGCATGTACGCAGAGTCGGTCGTGCGCGGCCGGCCGCTGCGCTTTTGGGCCCATCGCTTCGTGAAAGAGGTGATGCGCCCATGAAGTTATTCGAACGCCAACTCGTCGACGAGACCACGCCGAAGGTCTACATCGGCCGGCGCATCTTCAACAATCGACAGGGCCCGCAGCCCGTCGAAGCCGTGATCGAAAACCTATTGGCCAGGCAAGACCTCGGCCGGCTGAACGACGCGGTTGCTTACGCCGCGGACCTTCGCCAGTGCATCGAGCCGCTGAAGTGCCAGGTCAAGCCGCTGAAGAAGCCGGTCCGTGCGGAGACGACTTCCGACGCCGCGTTTGTGACGCTGTGCGACCTGCTTCGCACTGCCCTGCCGCCGGTTCCGGTGCGCGACGCATTAGCGTTCGCGCAGATCGGCGACGACTACCGCGGCGAGACGACGGTCACACACCGCAAGGGCCGGGCATCAGAAGTACGGCGGCACTTCACGCAGTCGTCCTCGTCCGGGCGGAAGGGCCGCCTGTTGTCGGCCGCGGTGCGGTCATTCCAGCCGCGCCTGGTGTTAGAACTCGGCACGGCGTACGGCATCAGCGGCTTCTTCATTGCCAGCGCGCTCAAAGCGATCAACGCCGCCGAACCCGGCCGGCTGGTGACGGTCGAAGGGTTCGAGCCGCAGGCCACGCTCAGCCGTAACTTGCTGCAGTCGCGCTTCGGGTCGGCCGTCGAGTTCGAGTTCGGCGTCGCCAGTCATTCTATCCCGCGCTTGGCCGAGCGGTTGAGCGACGTCGACTTCTATTTCCATGACGCCGGCCACACCTACGCCGACTACGTCCACGACGTCACGACCATGCTGCCGAAGATGGCCAGCGGGTCGGTGCTGCTGCTGGACGACATCCGCTGGGACGACCGCCGCTTCACGGACACGCCGTCGCGGGCGTACGAAGGATGGCAGGCGATTGTCAACCACCCGCGCACCCGGGCGGCGGCCGAGATCGACGGGGAGCTGGGCATCGTCGTATTCGACTAGACAATGCCGCGGGAGAGACGCTAATTGGCACGGCCCACATCAGTGGGCCGTGCCGCTGCGTTCGTTCGTGGCAGTTTGCGGTGCGGGTGGCGGCTAGACGTCCGCCAGCGCCTGCTTCCATCGGCTCGATAAGGGTTCGGCGTCACCCAGACGGCGGGCCGCGTCGGGCTCGCGGACCCGGGCGTACATCACGCGTACCGCCTCATTCACCGGCCACTGGCGCAGGCCCTGTTCCACCTGCCGGATCGGCATTCCACTGGCGACCCGGCCTTCGCGCAGGACGCGGAAATACCAGCCGCCGTTGCACTGCTCGGTGATCCACTTGATGATCCGCGGCTCGCCTAGCCGCCGGGCCAGTTTGTAGCAGGGCTGACGCGGCTGCGTGACCTGCAGCAGCACCTCGTCGCCGACCGCCCAGACGTCGCCGAGGCAGACCGTGCTGTCGTCGAAGCCGGTGACGGTCAGGTTCTCGCCGAAGCTGCCGAAGGCCAGCGGCCGGCCGATCTGCTTTTCCCACAGTGGGTAGTGCGATGCGGCGTACGCCATCACCGCACCGTCAGGGCCGCCGTGGACGACAAGGTCGGCTTGGCCGTCGCCGTCGAGGCCGTTCGTGCGCACCATCACTGCGCCGCTGATGGGCAACTTCTGGATGCCCGACACCCATTCGCCGCGCGGTCCGTCTGACGCAGTGGCGCCGGCAGGGGTCGTGTAGTACTGCACCGGGCCGACGTGAACGGCTTCGATTTTTCCGACGGCAAGGCTCATGGTTCGGCTCCGCCGGTTACTTCACGGCCGGCGTTTCGAGGATCTGCGCCTTGGCCTTGTTGATGCGCTCGGCCGCGGGGCTGGTGGGGTCCAGCGCTAAGGCCTCGTCGAGCCATTTCAGTGCCTGGTTCTGGTCGGCGTTGCTGTAGGCGGCCTGCGCCTTGAACGCGACCAGCAACTGTCGCTGACTGAGCGTCGGGCGGGCTTCGGCAATCAGTCGATCGATACGCGCGATCACGTCCGTGAACTTGCCCTTGTCGAGCAGAGGGTAGATGTCGTCCTGCACGACTTTGTCGATCGTCGCCTCCGACAGCACGCTTGCGTACTTCTTTTTCAGGCCCAGCTCGTCAGACGTATCAAGTGACACCACCTCGGCCACGACGTTCGTGTAGAAGTCGCGCACGAACGGTTCGGCGTGCGACAACCCCTTGGCTAACGCGACGGCGCGGGCTTTGTCCTTCAAGGCGGCGGCCTCGGCGAAGGCGGCGTCGCGGGCGGCTTTTTCTTTTCTCAGGCCGTCGATCTGCCCGAGGCAGGCTGCGACGTCACCGCTCGG
>DASVSC010000159.1:0-5759 GCA_036388295.1 Tepidisphaeraceae bacterium
TGCTCGGTGCAAACGGGGCGGGCAAAACCACGCTCATGCGGACGATCTGCGGCCTGCAGACCGCACACCGCGGCGACGTCCGGCTTCTCGGCGAGACATTGACGCCGCGCGCCAACGGTCTCCTACGCCACATCGGCTTCACGCCGGATACGCCGCCGCTTTATGACGGCTTGACGGTACGCCAGTTCCTGCGTTTCATCGGACGACAGTACGAACTGACGGCCGATGACACCGACGAGCGGATCGACCTGTGGCTGGAGAAACTTTGGCTGTCCGAAAAGGCCGATGCGAAGATCAAAGGCCTTAGTCGCGGCATGCGGCAGCGCATCGGCATCGCCCGCACGTTGCTGCCCAACCCGGCCCTGGTCGTACTCGACGAACCCGCGGCCGGCCTTGACCCGAGCGGCCGCGTTCAATTCCGGAACCTGCTGGCCGACCTGCGCCGTCAGGGCAAGGCGCTGATCGTTTCCAGCCACGTGTTGAGCGACCTCGCCGAGCAGTGCACACACATCGGCCTGATGAACTCCGGCCGCCTTGAGCGGTTCGAGCCGATCGCCGATTTCACCGGCGCGCACCGTCCCGACCGCTGCCGATACCGCATCCGCCTTGCTAAACCGGTAAGCGGCATTGAGACGACATTACGCGATTTGCCTGATGTTTCTGATGTGTCGCTTGAGTCTGACGGCCTGACGCTGGAAGCCGCGAGCGATCCGGAAAAAGCGTCATTGCTGCTGGCGTTGCTGATCCGCATGAACCTGCCCGTCGCTGCGTTCACGCCGGTCGCGGTGAATCTGGAAGAAGCCTATTTGCGGGCCAGCGACGGGCGTGTCCGATGAACCCGCTATCGGTGAAAGAGGTCTGACCGTGGGCCAGCGATTCGAACCGATCAACCCGATTTTATACGTGCAGTTCCACTTGCGCGGCGGCACGAAGAATACGCTCATCGGCGCGGGGTTGGCCCTGCTACTCGTCGGCGGCGGCTGCGTCATGGCATTGTCGTTGGACCCCACCCGCACGCGCGACGTCGGCCGGGCGGCGGTCGCGACGATCTTGGTGCTGCAAGTCGTACTGTTGGGCTTGTACGGCACGTCGCGCGTCAGCGCGGCCGTGCGGCAGGACGTGACCAGTGGCATCATCGAATCGCACCGCCTGACGCCCACCAGCCCGCTGGCGGCGGCGATCGGGTATGTAATCGGGCCGGCGTATCAGGCCATCGTCCTGTCGGGCGTGCTGTTGCTCATAGGACTGGTCATGTGCCTGATGGCCCAATACGCCGTGACGTACTGGCTGATCGCCAACGGCATGATCCTGGCGTTCGCGATGTTGCTCTGGACGCTGGTGGCGTTGATCGCCTTCACCGTCGCCAACGCGGCGGTGTTGCCGATCTTGGCGGTATGCGGTTTTATCTCCACCAGCCTGTTCATGCTGCTGCCGGCGTTGGCCGTCATCAGTGCGCCGATGGCCGGGCAGTCCGTGTTCATGATCACGGCCGGCACGAAGGGCCTGCCGATCGGGTACGCCTACTCACTCGTCGCACAGGGCCTGCTCGGCGGCGTGCTGCTGATCGCCCTGTCCCGCCGTTACCGCAACGGCGACACTGCCGCGTTCAACGTGCCGCTCGCGCTGCTGCTCCTTGGCCTCTGGACGGCCATCACCATTGTCGGCCTGACGCAGGCGGAGCTGTTCCTGCCGCGGTTCGCTTACCAAGGCCTTGACTCCCCCGAACGCTTGGTCGCGGGACTGGCCGCGTCGTACCTGCTGGCCCTGATCCCGATCACCGCCATTGCCCGCGCACTCGTCTCGCCGACTGCCGGCAAACGTCCGCTACTGGGTTGGCTCCTGGTGTTTGCCTGCGCCCTGCTTGCCTACGCGCCGGCCACCGTTCAATTGATCGCGCCGGATCCATTCGCCCTGCTCCGCCATGCAGGCACGTTTGCCGTGGCGCTGTCGATGTTCGCGGGATTGACGTTCGTACTGGCATGGCAGTTCCTCGCGGGCCGCGCGGGTTGGGCGTGGGTGCTGCTGTACGTGTTGCTCCCGAACGCGCTGCCGCCACTGGCCAACGCCATTTTGCACTTCAATGACATGATGCCCGCGCCGGACATTTCGCCGCTGACGGCCGTTAGCCCCTTGGCCTCGCTGATCGTGCTCTGGGGCGACCGCCCCGCCGACGCCGGCCTTGGGTTGATCGCACAAGCGGCGCTCGTCACCCTCCCCGCCGCCGCTTACCTGCTACGCCGTCGGCAGACGCTGAATGGCACGCTAGATCAGACTATTCAACGTGTGCCGCTCTTGCCCGCCAGTTGACTTCGTCACTGATGTCTTAAACATCGATGGCCTCGACATGAACGCGCAGCCGTCCCCTCTCAGATGATCACCCCGCCGTAGTGCGGCAGTCCCCGGGTGTCGCTCGATAGCAAATTTTGCTTTGTGTCTGAGAGCCTACGCAAAATCCTCCGCCTCGGAGGAATTATTCCCGCCACGCCCACTGCTTGTCGATGCCGTTCACCATCTTCCGCCGCGCGTCAAACGGCGTTCAGAGTTCGTCGCGTTTCGTGCGTGACCGCCGTGCCGGTGCAGGCAAGTCCAGATTCTGTTCATCCCACGCCTTCAGTGTCTTTAGCCACTCGATCGTCGGTATACATCCGACCTCGAAAACACGGCTTCTGATAATCAAGAACGCCTGCGACGGCGGCCGCATAACAAGGCGGTCTAGCGACACAATTGGGTCCTCACTTCAACGCTAGTAGCAGCGCGACGATGCATAAGCGAACGGTTCCGCCGGGTCGCCGAACGACAGAACCAGTGGTTTTGTCATGCCGGGATATTCCGGCACGACCTAAACCATGTGCAGCGGTATCCCGTCGTTCACCACGCCAATCATCAAGGCCTGGACGTGCTGCCGAGTGTTCATGCCGATCTTCCGCATGACCCGCCGGCGCCGCGTTCGCGTTGTCCAGCCCCCATTGATGTTCCCGCCTCGGCTCCGGGGTCTCGCGGCTTCGTTTCATCCGACACTCGCTGCCGCCGAGAAAGTCCCGGCCGACACGGCCTGCCTTTTCTCCGCCAACCCCGCCGGCGTCAGGTAGCCCGACGTACCGTGCGGGCGACACGGGGTGTAATGCCGGCGGTACGGCCTGATCACTGCCCGCGCATGGTCCCGACTGTTGGGACGTCTCCGTGTTCGGACACGCGTCCCGCAGGCTCCCGTTGAACCGCTCCGGGCAGCCGTTCGGCTACGGACTGCGGCCCGTCGTTATGGCGGACGAACGAAGGCACGCCATGCTCCCCGAACAGCGTCAGCAGCGTCCTGGCAAGGGACTTCGCGTTCATCCGGTGCTCGGCCTCGATGCCGAGGCGCTCCCGGGTGAACTCATCCGCCGCCGCCACCCGTACCGCGGGTTCGCCGCTGCCAGGTCCGTCAACCGGCCCGCAACGCCGTCGTCCCGCGCCCGGCCCACGTGCCGCAGCCGGCGACGGCTTCCAGCCGTAGTACGTAGCCGGGCTGACACAGTGTTCACAGCACAGCTGTTCGACCGTCCTCCCGCCCGACTCACCGTCGCGCAGGATCACTAGGATCTGCGGCTCACCGAATCGCCTCTTCAACACCAGCCCTTCCGGGCCGCGATCCTACACCAACCGACGCGGGCCTCTTCGGGAATTAGAACACCGGGCCGCAATTGTGGTCGATTTTTCGTCTTGTTCACACGACTGGCACACTCATAGTCTGCTCGTTGGTGACTTCCTTACTGGCAGATACCACAGCGAACGATATGCACCTGCCGGTCAGACGTGCAATTGGAGTCGAACTCAATTCCACCGATGTGATCCGCAGTTTCTGGGTTCCGAACTTAAGCGGCAAGAACGGCATGATTCCCGGCCATCGCACGTCGATCCGCTTCCGGGCCGAGCGCCTCGGCACCCACTTCGGCCAGTGCGCAGAACTCTACGGCGAACAACACGCGAAAAATACACGTGAGTGTCAGTGTGAAGCCGCAGGCGTAGTCCAATGCCTGAATGGCCAGCCAGAACCACTCGGCGCGGCCGCCACAAACAGACGGCCAGCATCGTGGACGGCAGGTGTTCCTGACGAACCGTTGCATGATGTTCCACACCATCGACGGCACACCGGCCTGGTCACACACTTGGCTAGCCGCCCGACGACGGCGCGGGCGCGATTCAAATAATCCCGGCAATCTCATCGGGTGGATCACAAATTCGCACGCGGTGAAGTTCAGCGTGCGCATGCAGCAGAATTAAATCGCTCCGGCTGACGTGCACCCGCTGCTCGATTACCTTGAGAGCCTGAAGTGACGCAGTCGATCCTCGCTACGACCGGGCCTACCGCTACCCGCGCCACCAGAGCCGGTGGAGTCACGCCCGCCCGTGCACACGAAATGCTCAACGACACCTTGGCACGTAATCCCGGTGTCGACGGCCGCACGCGAGCCGTAGACGACGCCCCAGGAATTGGTGTCGAACACACGTTGCGTGTCCGAGATTAACACCTCTTCCCACTGGCCGTAGGTGGAAACGCCGGCGTTGTTGACCCAGGTGTCGAACGTGCCGAACGCTTCGATGGCGTCAGCGGCGATGCGGTCGACGTCCTGCTCTTTTCCCACGTCCGCGATGACATGGATTCGCCTGCCCGCCCTGCGCATGAATCTCGAGGGCGAGGTTTCGATTCGTCATCTCATCCCAGTCGACCAATACAACCCACGCGCCCGCTTTTGCGGCCATGCGGGCGGTCACCAGGCCGATCCCGCTGCTGGTGCCGGTAGTAAGAGTGACTTGATTTTGAAGCGGCTTGAGCTGGATCGACAGCGAGTTCTCCGTAAAGGTCTCGTTCACATCGCAGTTGTGACACAAGTCCATGTTCGCTTTTCACGAGCCATGATGCGGCTTTTCCCGACCGGGCCGCACCGCCCATGATTCCTAGGATCGACCTGCACTGCCCACGGCGGCAGGCGAAGTGTTCAAGGCCAGTGGGCGAGGGCGGGACCGCGGCGGCCGGAGCGGAGTAAACCAGATGTATTTTGTTGTTGTCGACCTCAATCAGCTTCACACGCGGCTTTGCAACTCGACCGGGAACCACGATGTCGTGCTCGACCATTGGCTGGCGGCACAGGGTTTCCGGGCGAGCGAAAACGGTTGGATCGCACCGTCGGACGGGATCAACAGTCTCAGCTGCACAGAAATCGTCTTCAGCGAACGGCTGAACTGACGCAATCGTTCGTCGAACGGGCATCGAGCCGCGACCGGATCAACCTCTTATGGCCGACCAACCCAGCGCAATTCAGGGATCGGAAGACACCGTGCAATACCACATGCACGTCCATGACGTGCGTCGGTCGCCCCGGACGGAACAGGGGTTCGTGCCGGTGGTGCAGGAGACGACGCGCGGCCCCATCGAGATGCGTTACTACCCGGCGCAGCAGGCCGTGATAGGCGCGGTCTTCGTCGGCGGTGTTGGCGGCGGGTTTGATACGCCCGTGCGGGGCACGCTCTACCCGACGTTATGTGAGGAATTGTCGGGCCGCGGCATCAGCGCGCTGCGCGTGCGATTTCGGCACGCGGGCGAAATGGAAGAATGCATCATGGACGTGCTGGCCGGCATCAGCTTCCTGGAAGCCGACCACGTTACCTCTGTGGCGCTCGTCGGCCATTCGTTCGGCGGGGCGGTGGTCATTCAGGCAGCGGCGCTGTCGCCGACGGTGCGGACGTGTGTTGCGTTGTCGACACAGTCGTACGGCACCGAC
>DASVSC010000160.1:0-5843 GCA_036388295.1 Tepidisphaeraceae bacterium
TGGGTTTTTACTTCCCGCTTTCCACTCCCGACTTCCACTCGCTTTATTGAATGCTCGCCATCGCGGCCTTGGCGGGCAGCTTCAGTTTCATGTCGACCTTGATTACGTCGCGGCCTTTTAACAGGTCGGCGTTCAGCTTGCGGATCGTTTCGATCTCGCTCTTCGAACCGAGTTCGATCGACGCGATCTTCGAGAGGGTATCGCCGGCCTTGACCACGTACGTGCGTTGGGCGACGTCGAGGGCCTTCGCCTCCGGCTTCGCGTCGGCTTTGGGCGTGGGCAGCTGGACGACGATCGTCTTGGCCGCGCCGGCGGTCGGCAACAGGTAGGCATTGCCGCTGAGGATGCGGTTCGGGTCTTTCTGCAGCGACGGGTTCAGGCTGACGACGGCGTCACGGTTGGCTTTGACGTTGCCGCCGGGCAACAGGGCGGCCAGCCGGCTGAGCGTGTCGCCGGGCTGGGCTTTGTATTCGCGGACACCGGTGGCGTTGGCGGCCAGCTTGCTCGTCGTCTTAGCAGTGTTCGTTGCGTCGACCGGGGCATTGACCGGGACGACTACTTCGCCGACCTGCTTGGCAATGCGGGCGATCGGGTCATTGGCGAACGGGTCGACCGGGGCGCGGACGACGACCGGGGCGACCGGCGTGACCAGCGGCTGCGGCTGCGGCTGGGCCATGGGCTGTTGTGGGGCGGTGACGACGACGGTCGAGGAACCTTGATTGTCCGTGGGCGTGACGACCGTCACCTGCGTGACCGGCGGCCGGGGCGTCAGGTCGGCGGGCGTCGGCACGGGCTGTTGCGGCTCGGGCAGGCGGGCCGGCTCGTCGGTGGCGGCGCCGGGTGCGCTGACACCGGTCCGCACGCCGTGGCCGGCGTCGGCCAGTGGGGCGGCGGGGCGGTCGTTGGAACCCGTGATGTGTTCGCTCAGCAGAATGCCCACGACCAGGATGAAGGCGAGTCCGACTAATAGGCCGATCTTGGTTTCGCGAGTCATTCTTACTCCGGGCCCAGGGGCCTATGTCTTTTCTGCCACTCTCATTTTCGCCGACCGGGCTCGCGGGTTGCGGGCCGTCTCGGCGTCGTCGGGCGTGACGGGCTTATTCGTCAGGATCTTCAGGCTTCCCGTCTGGGCCGCCGACCGGAACGCCTGTTTGACGAGCCGGTCTTCGGTCGAGTGGAAGCTGATGATCGCGATCCGCCCGCCGGGCTTCAGCAGGGCCGGGGCGGTTTTGAGGAACCGCTCCAGGTTGCCGAACTCATCGTTGACAGCCATCCGCAGGGCTAGGAACGTGCGGGTGGCCGGATCGATTTCGCCCGACCGTCGGCCGCGTGGGGCGGGCAAGACGCCCCGCACCATGTCAGCCAACTGCTCTGTGGAAGTAATCGGCGACAGCCGACGGCTCTCGACAATCTTTCTGGCGATGCGGCGGGAAAAACGTTCGTCGGCCAACTGGTACAGCGTGTCGGCTATCTTCTGTTCCGACCAGTTGTTAACGATTTGTTTGGCTGTCAGACGCTGGCGCGGGTCGAGGCGCATGTCGAGCGTGGCGTCCGCGTTGAACGACAGGCCGTATGTGTTGTCGAAGAGTTGATTCGTGCTGATGCCGAGGTCGGCCAGAATGCCGTCGACCGGGCCGACGTCGGCGTCGGCCAGGGCGTCTTGGATCTCGGCGAAGTTCGCGTGAAACAGCCGGGCCGGCAGGCCGGCGAGGCGGCCGACGGCGTACTCCAAGTTCCTAGGGTCGTAATCGAGTCCGACCAACGCGCCATCAGGCTGAACACGGCTGGCGAGCGCATGGCTATGGCCGCCCCGGCCGACGGTGCAGTCGACCATAGTCTGGCCGGGCTTCGGTGCCAGCCATTCGAGCACAGCATCGATAAGAACGGGTTCATGTCCGGTGTCTGGAAGAGGAGTACTCACCCTGACATGGTACGCGCGCCGATATTTCTGTTAAACCCTAAGGGTGTGCGGCGTCAGATACTTAGGGAAGGTCCTCTGTTTTTATCGGGCGTGCGAGATGAGCAAAAATTAATTTGCCTGACTGTCCGTGGTGTGTTACTTAGGCGAGTCTGTCCGGAAGTTGTTCGGCCCGTGCAGGGGCCGAATGGCGTGTTGTCCGGGCGACGGTGATGAGCCGGGAATCCGTTCCCCTGCGTTGCAGCGCAGGCCCCGATCCGTGGGACGACGTCATCAGTCCATGCCGTGCTCGAAAGGCCAGGTCAAGGGCCGTTCGGGCAAGTGAGATCGCATCCGTGCGAGGCCGGGTCGCGTCGCAACGCGCCCGGTGGCCGGTCCGTTTGCCACATCCTTGTGGCAGAATGGGCCGTCGGCAACTCCGCCGCTTCAAGTCGACTCCGGTCCGTCGGAGTGGGGTTCACAGTAAGTCCGTCCGGTCTGTGACGACCGGCCAGAAGTGCATCCTTGCGGGGACGTTTCGGCCGCCCGAGGGCGGTTAGAAGCGTTCGGTCGGTCCTTCGACTCAGTGCCCTCCCGACTCCAGTCGGGCCGACATTGCCGAGATCAGGTCCGGCATCTGTTCCGTCAGACGCACCTGCTCGGCCGACCAGTCTTCACGATTCCAAAGCTCGACGTGATCGCCGGCGCAAACCAGCGTGACTTCTCGTTCCAATTTGAATCCGGCAATGGTCTTGGGCGGCAGCAGGATCCGTCCCTGCTTGTCCCACACCAGCCGACTCGACGGGCCGAACAGCGCCCGTAATAACTGCTGTTCCTGCATCGTGGGCACGATGCCGACGCGAACGGCGGCAAAGCGAGCCAAGTGGAACTTTTCCGGGTACAAAAACGCCCGGCCGCCCATGTTCATGACCACCAATGTGTCGCTCTCGCCGAACGCCTCGAGACGCTTCCTGACGTCCGCCGGCACGAGCATCCTGCCCTTGTCGTCGATCGTCAGTTCGTGTTCGCCGATCAGCGGATACCATGGCGGCATTGGGGTCAAAAACCACTTCTCTCTCTCGACAGGGATTTTTTACCACACGCCTCCACAACGTCGCAACGGTGAATCTTCCATTGGGTCAAAGATTTCCTAAAGTACCAAGAAAAAGCCTGATATTTGGCGATTTTTTCTTATTGACAGCCCACGGCCACTTGTCACGAACGTGGCGGCAAGGTGAACAGGCTGTGGACAACTTGTCTTTGAACGCCGTTTGATGGGTAAATCAGGCGTTGCAATATACCGGTCGCCGGGAGCGGAAGGCCTTCAACAGGCCCGAAACGGCGATATGCCCAGCGGCGGGGACCGAAATCGACGCCCAGGCCGACGTGTGGAAGGCGGTGGCACAAACGCCCAGCGTCGGGCTGAGCCGCCACGGCCAGTTCGTGATCGGGGACGGCATGCCGTACTCATTCCGGGCGTAGAAGAGGACCGGGACGGCGATCGTCAGGAAGCAGAGCCCGAATCGCGCCATTGGCCAGCGGGTCGTCCGCCCGATCAGCGCCAGCCACAGCCAGGCGACCGTCCAAAGGGTAATCGTATGTCCCACCGGCCGTCCCGACAGCAGACTGCCCAGCAGCGCGAACGGCACACACACCGCTCCCGCCCGGCTAGCGTGTGCGGCGGTGCGGAACAACGTCGGTCCCAGTAGCACGCCCAGGATCAGCTGCGCGACGGCAACGGCAAGGTCCGCGCTAGCCTCGACCGGTTCCGGAAAGCCGCCCGTCAGCCGAATCCGGCCGGCGAACAGGGCAAGGACGCCCGCCTGACCGAGCAGCCACGCCCATTCCGCGGCCACGTCGGCGCGTGTCGTCATGCGACGAGTTTAGCCGGCGGCTAACGAAGGCGCGACGGTACGGTTCGTTCGCCACAGGTCCGCGCCAAAGCAGGCGGCATGTGCGTAGTGCAAGACGGGAAGCGGGACATCCGCTTAATGTCCGACGTCGATCGACGCCCGCTGGTTCGGCGCGGTCGGGCTGTCGAAGCGTAAGTCGATCCAAGGCAGGTTCATGTCCACCCGCCCGGTCTGGCGACAGGCCTGCTGCAGCACGTCCAGCTTGCGGTCCACCCGCTGCTCGACGAAAAACGCCCGGCTGCTCGGGGCCTGGCCCCAACGGACCTGCGTGTCGTAGCGCGTGATCAGGTTGATCTGGCTCTCGTTCGCATTCACCCGGCCGTCATAGTTGGCGACGTCCACACGCGTGATCTGGTCGGCGTACGGCTTGTCCGACAGCAGGGCGATCAGCTCCAGGCCCGCCCGCAAATCTTTGCCCGGCCAGGGTTTACCGACGTCTTCGGGGAAGTGGGCGACGCCCTCGATAATGCGAAACAGCGGCCTACCGCCGGTGGCGGTCATCTGCTGCACCTGCGACGGGTTGAACCGCTCCGGCAGCCGCACGCCGTCGGCGTCGACGTACCAGAACGACTCCTGCCATCGCACCATCGCCACCGGCGTGCGGAACTCGGCGTCGATCTCGATCACGTCGCCCGGGGCCGAGCCGTAAGTGCGGCGTAGCGACTTCACCGACCGCACCCACGGGCTGCGCGACAGCGCCACGGCCCGGTCGGCCAACGCCTGGCGATCGGTCGCCGGCGACGGCACGAGCGGCTGGGCGGCCGACAGCACCTGCTCGGCGATTTTCGGGTTCATCCAGGCCGGCGGTCCGCCCGCCAGCACCACCGCTGGCGGCGTCTCCCGGCGTTCGACGCGCTCGACGTACCGATTCGACACCACAAACCCACCGACGCAAATCGAACCCAACAGGCTCGCACACAAGCCGTTAAAGGCAATGGCCTTCAGCCGTGCCTTGGCCTCGGGCGACATCGGGGCCCGGGGGGGGCGGGGCGTTTTTTTGGCAGGTTGGGCGGCTTTTTTCGCTGGCATACGGTCTGCTGCTTTATCGGTCAGACGACCGCTTCGGCAACAGGCGCTCGCGGGGCGCGGCTGGCGGCCGTCCTGACCAGGCGGTCGACTAGCGTCGGAAACGTCATCCCTTCCCGGGCGGCGGCTTCGGGCAGAAGGCTGGTCCCGGTGAAGCCGGGCATGGTGTTGATTTCCAGCAAAAACGGCTCCCCGGCAGGCATTATCCGCAAATCCACCCGCGCCAGGTCCCGGCAGCCCAACACCGCGCTGGCTTCCACCGCCAGTCGGCAGCATTCCGCAACGACCTCGGCCGGCAGCCGGGTGTCGAAGCTGTGCGTCGCGCCGCCGTGGGTGTATTTGGCTGAGTAATCGAAAAAGGCGTGGTCGGTGTCGATGCGGATCGGCGGCAGGGCGTGGCCGAACAGCAAACCGACCGTCAACTCGCTGCCGGCGATGAACTGCTCCATCATGCACTCGCCGTGCTTGGCGATCAGTTCGTCGGCGGCCCGGCGTGCGTCGTCGGCGGTCTTGCAGACGAACACGTCAATGCTGCTGCCGGAGCGGATGGCCTTGACCACTACCGGCAGGCCCAGATCATTCGCGTCGAACGGCTCGCCGCGCAGCACGTGCCAGGCGGGCGTGGGCAGGCCGCTCTGTTGCCACACCTGTTTGGCCCCGATTTTGTCCATTCCCAGGGCCGACGACTTGGAGCCGCTGCCGACGAACACGATGCCGCGGTTTTCCAGGATCGTTTGAAGTTCGCCGCTTTCGCCGAAGTCGCCGTGGAGGACGGGGAACACGACGTCGGCGGGGTGGTCTAGGCCGCTAAGGTTGTCGGGGCTGATGTCGGAGACGAACACGTCATGGCCGGCCTGACGGAGCGCCTCGGCCACGCCGGCGCCGGATTTGAAGCTGATGTCGCGTTCGGCGCTGGGGCCGCCGCAGAGGACGGTAATACGCATAAATCCTTCCGGGTGCGGGTCGTCTGGCTCCCTCTCCCGGTATGGCCGGGAGAGGGTTGGGGT
>DASVSC010000161.1:0-8991 GCA_036388295.1 Tepidisphaeraceae bacterium
TTGACCGCTAATTTCTTTGATTGCCTGTAGGGCGGGCACTGCCCGCCGTTTTCCGGATGGCGGGCAATGCCCGCCCTACAAGCGACTGCGTGCCACTTCTGAAACGTAGCCGGCGTTTAAAACTGTTGTCGGTTTCGGCAATTCCTTGTAAAATTGGGCGTTTGCTTCCGCCACCGCAGATGCGCCGTTTCGCAGGTATCGCCCAACATGACTTCCACCGTCGAACCCACTGCCGTCGCTTCCCCGCTCGACCCCGTTTTCGCCCCGTCCGACACGTTCGTCCGCCGGCATATCGGCGTGAGCGATGCGGAAGTGGCCGAGATGCTGAAAGTCGTCGGCTTTGAGTCGGTCGATGCCCTGATCAACGCGACGGTGCCGGCGGCCATCCGGTCGAAGAAGCCGCTCAACATCGGCCCCGAACGCGGCGAGCACGAGATGCTGGTCGAACTCAAGGCGCTGGCCAGCAAGAACAAGGTGCTCAAAAGCCTGATCGGCCAGGGCTACAGCGACACGATCGTGCCGCCGGTGATCTTGCGGAACATCATGGAAAACCCGGGCTGGTACACGCAGTACACGCCCTACCAGGCCGAGATCAGCCAGGGGCGGATGGAAGCGCTGCTGAACTTCCAGACGGTGATCAGCGACCTGACCGCCCTCCCGCTGGCCAACGCCAGCCTGCTGGACGAAGCCACCGCGGCCGCCGAGGCGATGGCGATGTGCGTCGGCTTGAGCGAGAACGTGCGCCGCGCTTTTTTAGTCGACGACCGCTGCCATCCGCAGACGATCGCGGTCGTGAGAACGCGTGGCGAGTCGATGGGCGTCGACATCCGCGTCGTACCGATCAGCCGTGAACACGTCGACGTCGGCTCCGACGTGGCCGGCGTGCTGGTGCAGTACCCGACGACGGACGGCGCGATCCTCGACTACGCGGAACTGGCCGAGAACGTGCACAAGGCGGGCGGCCTGCTGGTCGTCGCGACCGATTTGCTGGCGCTGACGCTGATCAAGCCGCCCGGCGAGTTTGGGGCCGACATCGCCGTCGGCAGCGCACAACGCTTCGGCGTCCCCATGGGCTTCGGCGGCCCGCACGCAGGGTTCATGTCCACGAAGGAAACGTACGCCCGCAAAATGCCCGGCCGCCTGATCGGCGTCTCCAAAGATTCACACGGCAACCCAGCGATGCGCCTCACGCTGCAGACCCGCGAACAGCACATCCGCCGCGAACGCGCGACCAGCAACATCTGCACGGCCCAGGTGCTGCTGGCGATCATGAGCGGCATGTACGCGGTCTATCACGGGCCGCAAGGACTGAAGCGCATCGCCCGCCGCGTGCACGCGATGGCCATGCAGCTGGCGGTCGCCGCGAAGGCGGCCGGGCATACCGTCGTCAGTGATACGTTCTTCGACACGGTGACGGTAAAACTGAACGGCGTCAGCGCCGACGAGATGCGCACCCGCGCGGTCAAAAGCGGCTTCAATATCCGCGTCTACGACCAGCAGACGATCGGCCTGAGTACCGACGAAACGACGAACGTGGCCGACGTGAAGGCGGCAGCCGGATTGTTCGCGATGACGATTGATCCGGTGGCGGCCTCTTCGTCGATCGAAAACCGCACGTCGCCGTTCCTGACGCACCCAGTCTTCTCGTCCTACCACACCGAAACGGAATTGCTCCGCTATATCAAGCGGCTGGAGAGCAAAGACCTGTCGCTCGCGCACAGCATGATTCCGCTGGGCAGTTGCACGATGAAGTTGAACGCCACGACGGAGATGATTCCCGTCACCTGGCCCGAGTTCAATCGCATTCACCCGTTCGCGCCGGCCGACCAGTGGAAGGGATACGCGCAGCTGTTCAAGAAGCTGGAAAAATGGCTGTGCGACATCACCGGCTTCGCCGCCTGTTCGCTGCAGCCGAACGCCGGCAGCCAAGGCGAATACGCCGGCCTGCTCGCCATCCGCGGCTTCCACCAGGCGGCCGGGCACACGCACCGAGACGTCTGTCTGATCCCCACCAGCGCACACGGCACGAACCCGGCCAGCGCCGTCATCGCCGGCTTCAAAGTCGTGGCCGTCGCGTGCGACGCGGACGGCAATATCGATCTGAAAGATCTCAAGGCCAAGGCCGACCAGCACGCGAACGATCTGGCCGCCCTGATGATTACGTATCCCAGCACGCACGGCGTGTTCGAAGAAGGCGTCAAGCAGGCGTGCAAGATCGTCCACGACCACGGCGGCCGGGTTTACATGGACGGCGCGAACATGAACGCGCAGGTCGGCCTGACCAGCCCCGGCGCGATTGGCGCGGACGTCTGCCACCTGAACCTGCACAAAACGTTCTGCATCCCCCACGGCGGCGGCGGCCCGGGCATGGGGCCGATCTGCTGCACGAAGCAGTTGGCTCCTTATCTGCCGCACACGGACCTGACGGGCGAGGTCGTCTCGGCCGCCCCGTACGGCTCGGCCAGCATCCTGCCGATCTCGTACGTCTACATCGCGATGATGGGCAGCGACGGCCTTAAGCGCGCGACGGAGATGGCGATCCTCAACGCCAACTACATGGCCAAACGGCTGGAGGGTCATTACCCGATTTTGTACCGCGGCAAGAGCGGCACGTGCGCCCATGAGTTCATCGTCGATTGCCGTGCGTTCGAGAGGACCAGCGGCGTGAAGGTCGAAGACATTGCCAAACGCCTGATGGACTTCGGCTTCCACGCCCCCACCATGAGCTGGCCCGTGCCGGGCACGCTGATGATCGAACCGACGGAAAGCGAATCGAAGGCGGAACTGGACCGCTTGGTGAACGCGATGATCGTCATCCGCGAGGAAATCAAAGCCATCGAGGAAGGTCGGCTCGATCGCGTGGATAACCCGCTGAAACACGCCCCGCACACCGCCGCCGCCGTCACGGCGGACGAATGGCCGCACCAGTACGGCCGTAAGCAGGCGGCCTACCCGGCGCCATGGGTCGCCGAGCGCAAGTTCTGGCCGAGCGTCGGCCGGGTCGACAACGTGTACGGCGACCGTAATTTGGTCTGTTCGTGCCCGCCGATGAGCGAGCTTTGATTTCTCGATCTGGCGGACCGCATTGTAGAATGAAACTCATGACGCCACTGGACATTGAGGAAATTATTAACCTGCATCCTGACGATGCCTTTCGGCTGACGCTTTCAAGTGGCGATCAGATTGATGTGCCGCACGCCGGAGCGATTCGGATCTTTGATTTGAAGGTCATGATCTTTCCGAACCTCGAGCCAGGCCGCATTTACAGCACTGGAAAGATTCAATACGTTTCTGCGGTCAATGTCGCGATGATCTCACCGATGAGGCGACCGACAACGCCTAGCAACAATTAACTACCGCACCACGCCGATCGTCAGCAGCAGGTTCGCATAAATCCGCTGCTCCCCCGTCGCGATCGTCAGGCACACGTCCGGCCCCTGCGCCAGATCGTAAAACGCAAACCGCTCCACTTTCTCCAGCGTGACCGTCGGCTCTGCCTTCCCAATCAGCGCCTGATAGTCCGCCCATGCTTCGGGGTCAGCCGGCAGTGCGTAGGGGCCGCTGCGGGCGTAATCCATCACCGCCGCCGCCTCGACCGGGACGGCCGTCAGCAGCACGTCCAGCACTTGAGATACCGTCGGCTGGCCCGGCGTGAGGTTCAGGTAGACCACATCCGCGTTCGGCCCCCGCCGGGTCCAGTGCGGGAAGTTGCCGTCGGAGATCAGCACCTTCGAGCTGTGCCCGCCGCGGGCCAGGGCGGCGGTGATCTGCGGGTGCAGCAGGCGTGACTTGAGCATCGGTTCCTCTCGGCTAAACTCACGGGTCCGGTTTTTGCCGGGTGGAAACGTTCTAATCGAAATTGGTTGCCGTGCCGACTCACTAGGAACAGCGTTATGTCCGTATACCAACTGCCCGCCCGGACCCAGACGACCAAGCTCAAGAAGAAACAGGTGTACCTGATCGCCAGCGGCGATTTACGATCCAGTGCGAATCAGAATTGCTGGCCGGCGCAGAGCCGCATGGAAGCGACGTTGTCCGCCGCCGTCGCCGATCTGGGCTTTGAAGTCGTCCGCGCGCACGCCTATGACGAAGCCAAAGGCCACGGCTTTATCGACAGCCAGAAGTACGGCATGAATGTCTTCAAGGCCCTCGACCCCGATGCGCCGCTGATCGTGGCGGAAAGCGTCTGGCAGTACAGCCATCACGTGCTCAGCAGCCTGATGACGCACCGCGGCCCGATCCTCACCGTCGCCAACTGGTCCGGCACTTGGCCGGGCCTAGTCGGCATGCTGAACCTGAACGGCTCCCTCACCAAGGCCGGCGTCAAATACAGCACGCTCTGGAGCGAAGACTTCACCGACGACACCTTCCGCACCGGCCTGAAAAAGTGGCTGAAGCACGGCCACTACAAACACCCGGCTAAGCACGTCACGCCGTTCAGCCGGATCACCGTCGGCGGCAAAGAAAAGAGGCTCGCCCAGTCGCTGGCTAAGCAGCTGAGGACCGACAAGGCCATCCTGGGCGTGTTCGACGAAGGGTGCATGGGCATGTTCAACGCCATCATCCCCGACGCGCTGCTCAACCCCACCGGCGTCTTCAAAGAACGCCTCAGCCAGTCCGGCCTGTATTACGAAACCACCCAAGTCAGCGACTACGACGCCCAGGAAGTCCTCAACTGGTACATCACCAAAGGCATGCAGTTCCGGTTCGGTTTCAACGAAGAAACGGACCTGACCGACCGCCAGGTGCTGCTGCAGTGCAAGATGTACATCGCCGCCGTCCGCATCGCCGACGACTTCGGCTGCGACGCCATCGGCATTCAATACCAGCAGGGCCTGAAGGATTTGCTGCCCGCCAGCGACCTCGTCGAAGGCACGCTCAACAACGCCGACCGCCCTCCGGTGCGCAGCCGCGACGGCCGGCGCGTGCTGTTCGACGGCGAGCCGATTCCGCACTTCAACGAAGTCGACGAATGCGCCGGCCTCGATGGCCTGCTGACCTACCGCGTCCACAAGTCCATGGGTCAGCCGGTCGAAAACACGTTGCACGATTTGCGCTGGGGCGACTTCGATCTCAGCGGCACGACCGACGACTATGTCTGGGTCTTCGAAATCAGCGGGAGCGTACCGCCCGCGCACCTGACCGGCGGTTGGGCGGGCGCGACGAGCGAACGCCAGCCCGCCATGTACTTCCGCCTCGGCGGCGGCACGATCAAGGGCGTCAGTCGGCCCGGCGAAATCGTCTGGAGCCGGTTCTACGTCGAAGACGACCGCCTGAAATTGGACATCGGCCGAGCGAAAGCAATTGAACTGCCCGAGGCGGAAACGAACCGCCGCTGGGAAGCGACCACGCCGCAATGGCCGATCATGCACGCGGTGACGTACGGCGTCAGCCGCGACCAGATGATGGGCCGGCACAAGGCCAATCACATTCAAGTCGTCTACGCCAACTCCGCCGCCGACGCCGACAAGGCGCTGCTGGTGAAAGCGCAATTGGCTAACGAACTCGGCATTGAAGTGAACGTCTGCGGCACGACGAAGGACGGCAAAGGCTGGAAGTAATTACCGCGGCTGCGATGCCGGCGGCTTTACATAACGCAGCGTCGCCCAGACCGCGTAATGATCCGAAGGAAAGCGGCCGTCGGCGGATCTGCCACGGTCGATCTTGCAGTCGGTCGCTTCCAGCGTCGGCGATTGGAAGATCCAGTCGATCCGCTGGCCCCAGGTGTCGTCCTTGAACGCGTGGTACGTCAGTTCGTCTGCCTGTCGCTCGGGACGGACGGCACGATACGTGTCGATCAGTTCGACGCCGTTCCGCTTCGACGCGTCCAGCAACGCTGCATACACTGGGCCGGTTTCGATGGCATTGAAGTCACCGAGCAGGACCACGGGCGTCCCTTTCGCGAGCGCTCCAAGTCGTGTGGAGATCAGTTTGGCGGCGTTCACCCGCGCCTTCATCCCCGCGTGGTCAAGATGCGTGTTAGCCAGCAGCAGTTCCCGGCCCGCGGCGCGGTCGCGCAAACGGGCCCAGGTACAGACGCGCGGCAAGGCCGCGTCCCAGCCGCGGCTGCCGACTTTGTCCGGCGTCTCGCTCAGCCAAAAGGTGCCGCTGTCGACCAAGTCGAACCGGTCCCGCCGATAGAACAGACTACACGCTTCGGCTCGCGGCCCCGCGTCGCGGTAGGTCGCGATTGTGCCGTAGTCGGCAAGATCGTTTTCCAGGTGCTTCTGCTGGTCCGGCCGCACTTCCTGCAGGCCGAGAAGATCAGGATCGAACCGGCGAACGGTTTGGACGAAAAGGCCCCGCCGGTGGGTCCAGTCGTTAACGCCGTCGGCCGCGCCGGACGTTCGAATGTTGAACGTCCCGACGCGAAGGTCGTCCCGCGCCAGCGCCTGCGACGCCAGCAGTTGAATGCCCGCCAGCGCGAGAATCAGAAACAGCCGGCGCATGATTGGCTAGGGCTGTAGTGCCGGGGTTGCCGCGCCGCTGCTGGCGATCACGATGTTGAGGAGGATGCTGACGACCACGCAAACCGTCCAGATCAGCATGACCTTCGTATGGTCCAGTTCCTTCGCGCGCACCCAGCCAAGGATAAAACCGATCAGCGGACAGATGCCAAGCACGCCTTCGAGCGTCTTGCCCGCCTGAAACAGGCGCACGAGCGTGAAGATCCAGCACGCGAGC
The DNA here is from genome assembly GCA_036388295.1 of Tepidisphaeraceae bacterium. GTDB lineage: Bacteria > Planctomycetota > Phycisphaerae > Tepidisphaerales > Tepidisphaeraceae > RYN-431. Next base: position 6,685 of record DASVSC010000161.1, read on the forward strand.
GATACGAGGCCGACGAGAAGGCCGAGGATCGTGAGAATAGCCATTAGTTTTTACCCCAAAAGACGGGACCCGTTCTGCAATCACGGCAAGGTCGCCGGTGCGCGAACGGCACTATAGAGAAGGCGAACCACCCAGTAAAAGAATAGGGCGACGATCAACACGCCGGAAACGCCCCACCGCCGTTCCACACCTTCGACGGCGTCCGCTAATCGCTCGCGGCCAGAGGCGTTCAGCGGGATCGAAACGGCCAGCAACCCGCCCGCCAGCACCGCCAGAATCGAAAACGCGTGAATGGTCATCGCCACTGCAAAATGACCCGACAACAGCGCGACTGACGCCCGTGTCAGCCCGCAGCCGGGGCATGGCACGTGAAACAGTCGCGGCACCGGGCATTCCATTCCCGGAAGGCCGATGCCGACGAGTGTCGCCTGCACTGCGCAGCCGAATACAAGAGCGACCGCGACTTTCCGATTGCGAATCAGCGGCCCCATCAACGGCCGGTGCAGGAATTGCCAAACCGATTCACGGCCCGTCGACCCGGCCGATGTTTCGGGCTGGCCCACGGTCACCCGATCTGCTCCCGCCCGTTCATATACGCTCGCAGAACGTCGGGCACCGTCACCGTGCCGTCGGCGTTCTGATAGTTCTCCAGAATCGGGATCAGGATGCGCGGGCTGGCGACGACGGTGTTGTTCAGCGTGTGGCAGAACTTCAGCTTGCCCTCTTTGTCCTTGTACCGCAGGTTCAGCCGGCGGGCCTGGAAGTCGTACAAACGGCTCGCGCTGTGCGTTTCGCCGTAGCCGGTGGCGTCGTCTTTTCCATCGAATCGGCTGGGCATCCACGTTTCGACGTCGTACATCGCGGCGTTCTTCACGCCGATGTCGCCGGTGCAGCACTGGATCACGCGGTACGGCAGCTTCAGCGCCTGCAGCAGGTTCTCACTGTAGCCCAGCATCGTCATGTGCCAGTGACGGCTTTCCTCAACGTCGTTGCGGCAAAGGACGACCTGCTCGACCTTGTCGAACTGGTGCACGCGGTACAGGCCGCTGGTGTCTTTCCCGTACGTGCCGGCCTCGCGGCGGAAGCAGGTGCTGACGGCGGTGTACTTCAGCGGCAGTTGGCTTTCGTCCAGCGTCTCGGCCATGTGCAAGGCGGTAAGGCCGACCTCGGCGCTGCCGGTAAGGAACAGGTTGTCCTCGGTGACGTGATACGCCTGCTCGCGGCCGGCGGGGAAGAAGCCGGTGCCGAGCATCGCCTCTTCGCGCACCAGCACCGGCACCGTCACCTGCGTGAAGCCGTTGACGCGGGCCATCGTCTCCATCGCATACCGCAGCACCGCCTGGTGCAGCTCGGCCAGCGCGCCGACGAGCATGTAAGACCGGCTGCCCGCCTGCCGTACGCCGGCGGCGAAGTTCACAATGCCCAGCTTCTCGGCCAGCTCGATGTGGTTCCTGGGCTTGAAATCGAACGAACGCTTCTCGCCCCAATGCCTGGCGACGACGTTCTGGCTGGCGTCGCGACCGACGGGCACTTCGGCGTCGGCGGGCTGGGGGACGTGAAGCAGCAGCGCCGTCATTTCCGCGGTCAACTGCTTGGCCGTTTCCTCTGCCGCCTGCACGCGGGCTTTCAATTCGCCCACCTTGGCGGCGGCGGCTTTCTTCTCGGCAGGGTCTTTCAGCTTGCCGATGGCCTGCGACGCGACGTTTTGCTCGGCCTTGAGGGTTTCGAACGCCTGCTGGCTGTCGCGTTGCCGGTGGTCGAGGTCTAGGATGGCGTCGATATCGACGCCGACGTTTTTGTCGGCCGCGCCTTTGCGGTACTTGTCCGGGTCGGCACGCAAATCTTTCAGGTCCACCATAGCGCCGGCGGTTTTAACCGATTGACGCGGCGGGGCATAGGCGAACCCCCGCGAACGCAGAGCAGGAAACGTTGAGAGTTGCTTAGAGAGCCGCCGGACTCCGTCCGGCTTTTTGCCCGTCGAAGCGTGCAGGAAGACCGGACAGAGTCCGGTCGCTCTCTCAACCCAGCGCGACCCGCTCCGCGTCTCGCACGTGAATATTATCGGATGTCACGCCAGCACTGAAAAAGCGTGTTATCCGTTAGGGGTTTGCTAAAGTGCCGCCGTCTTAACGAAGGAGTCTGATGAGCAAGACGATTTACCGCAGTGTGACCGCCAAGCGGCGTACGTCGCGGCCCAAATCGAAGCGGGCGGCCGCCCCGTTCACGGGGATGCTGGCACGGCTGCAGACGGCGTCGCTGGCCCTCAGCGCCGCCCGCGGCCGCCGTTGAACGCGGTCTTTTCTCGCA
>DASVSC010000162.1:0-3005 GCA_036388295.1 Tepidisphaeraceae bacterium
CAGTGGGCAGTGGGCAGTGGGCAGAACGGGAGCATTCGTACGCACCAGCCGCGTATCGATGTCCCGCCAAGATCAACCTGGACCTTTGCGTCGGGCCTTTGCGGGCGGACGGGTTTCACCCGGTGCGGACGTGGATGGTGACCGTCGGCCTGTTCGATATGCTGACCTTCGCGCCGGCCGACGACATTCGGCTGACGTGCGATGATCCCTCGATTCCCGCCGACAATCGCAATCTGGTATGGCGCGCGGCCGCGGCGTTGCGGCCGGCTGACGGGCGGGGCGTGGCGATGCACCTTGCCAAACGCATTCCGGCGGGCGGCGGCCTGGGCGGCGGCAGTTCGAACGCGGCCACGGCGCTGACGGCTTTGAACGACTTCTGGCAACTCGGCCACGGCCGGCAGACCCTGAGCGACGTCGCCGCCACGCTCGGCAGTGACGTCGCCTTTTTCCTGCACGGCCCCAGCAGCGTCTGCACCGGCCGGGGCGAAATCGTCACGCCCGTCCCGCCGCCGCCGTGCGGGTGGGCGGTGTTGATTTTGCCGGGCATCGCGATGCCGACGCCGCTGGTGTACCGACGCTTGGACGAACTGCGGCGGAGCGAGTCGGACGCGTTCGATCTGCCGGCCGAACCGCTCCCGCCGGCGGCCGACGCGGCGGCGCTCTTGCCGCGACTGGTGAACGACCTGGAACGCCCCGCATTCGATGTTTCCCCGGAACTGCGTCGACTGCGGGAGACGGCTGAACGCCACCTCGGCCGAATCGTGCGGATGAGCGGAAGCGGGTCGACGCTGTTCACGCTGTTCGATACGGAAACGGAAGCACAAGACGCTGCCGACCGCGTGGCGACGCTGGGGGTTAAAGCGATGGCAGTGACGGTCGGTTAGCGCTTCATCCGCCTGCTCTGCGGCTCCCGCGCATTCTCGGACGTTTGCGTTTCTTCGTAGAAGTTTGACACTTTTCGCGTCGCCCGGTAACGTCGCCCCACAGTTTGAAGTCGCCCCGGCCGCTCACGTTAGGTGCACTTTGGCTGCTACCGTTGTCATCCCTGCCCGCTACGGGTCTACCCGTTTTCCGACCAAAGTGCTCGCGTCTGACAGCGGCCGGCCTCTCGTACAACACGTGGTGGATCAGGTGCGTCAATGCCGGCACGTACGGCGGGTGCTGGTGGCGACCGACGACCAGCGCATTGTCGACGCCCTGCGGCCGTTCGAAACCGAATGCGTGATGACGCTGCCCAGCCACCAGAGCGGCACCGACCGCATTGCCGAAGTGGCGGCCGACCTGGACGACGACGTGATCGTGAATGTGCAGGGCGACGAACCGGAAATCGAGCCGTCCGTCGTGGACGCACTTATCCGGCACATGGAAGTCACCGACGACGATATGGCCACCGCCGCCACGCCGTTCAAATCGATGGACGACGTGGCGAACCCGAACATGGTCAAGGTCGTGACCGGCCTGACCGGCCACGCCCTTTATTTTTCACGGTCAGCCGTACCCTTCGACCGCGACAAGGCATTGGTCGACGCGGGCGGCTGGCAGTTGCACCTGGGCGTTTACGCCTACCGGCGACAATTTCTTCTTGAGTTCGCCGGCTGGCCCCCGACTAGACTGGAAATGACCGAACGTCTGGAGCAGTTACGTGCCCTCGAACACGGCCGGCGGATTTACGTCCTGCCCGTCCGCCAGGCGACGCACGGCATCGATACGAAAGAGCAGTACGACGAGTTTCTTAAAAGGAGAGCGAACCGCTAATGCCTAGTGGCTGGTGGCTAAGACAGACCAGGTTTCGTCTTAGCCGCCAGCTATTAGCTATTAGCCATTAGCTATATTCATCATGGCTTCCACCGAAATGCTTGGCCGGCTCGGCGCGTCGCAGGACGAATCGGAGTTCTACACGCCCATGCCCGAAGGCTACCGCCGCGGGCACCACAAGTACGTGATCGTGCTCGGCACCGTCATGTCGGGCCTGGGGAAGGGGATTTTCTCCTCCTCGCTGGCCAAGCTGCTGCAGGACAAGGGCCTGCGCGTCGCGCCGATCAAGATGGAGGGGTACCTCAACATCGACTCCGGCACGCTCAACCCCTTCCGCCACGGCGAAGTGTTCGTCATGGACGACGGCATGGAAACCGACATGGACTTGGGCACCTACGAGCGCATTCTCGACCAGGACCTGGGTGCCCCGAACTTCACCACCAACGGCCAGATCCTCAGCGGCGTGCTGCGCAAGGAACGCGAGGGCGGATATCTGGGCCGCGACGTTCAGGTCATCCCGCACGTGGTCGGCGAAGTGAAGCTGAAGCTCCGCGAACTGGCCGTGAAGTCGCAGGCGGACGTCATCTTCGTCGAAGTCGGCGGCACCGTCGGCGACTACGAAAACTCGTTCTACCTCGAAGCCTGTCGACAGCTGGCGTACGAGGAGGGCGATAGCTCCACGATGTTCGTCGCCCTGACCTACATCCTGGAACCCGGCGCACTCGGCGAACAGAAGTCGAAAGCCGCCCAGTTGGGCATTCGCAAGCTGATGGAAGTCGGGGTCCACCCGCACGTCATCGCCTGCCGGGCGGGCAATCCGGTGAACGAGAAGGTCCGTCAGAAGATCAGCATGTTCACGAACGTGCCGATGAAACGCGTCTTCTCGATGCACGACCAGACGAGCATTTACCTGGTCCCCGACAGCCTGCGTGTCAGCGGCATCGACCGCGAAGTGCTGACGCTGTTGGACCTGCACGATCGCGTCGACCAGGCTAAAGAAGACCGCGAGCGCGAGCGATGGAACTGGTTCGTCGACCGCATCCAGCCGCCAAAGGAAAAGACCGTCACCATCGGCGTCACCGGCAAGTACGTCAGCACGCGCGACGCCTACGCCAGCATTCTGAAGGCCTGCGAGCATTGCAGCGTCCACTTGGGCGTGAACGTGAATCTGGAATGGATCGATACCACGCAGGTCGATCGCAGCAACGTCGGCAAGCGGCTGGCGAACTGTCACGGCATTATTGTGCCCG
>DASVSC010000163.1:0-7366 GCA_036388295.1 Tepidisphaeraceae bacterium
CGTCGGTCGGGCGGTCCATGCCGGCGATCAGGTGCAACAGCGTGCTTTTGCCGGAGCCGGACGGACCCATCAGCGCGACGAACTCGCCGCGGCGGACGGTCACATCGACGCGCTCCAACGCCGAAACGCTGACCTGCCCACGTTGAAACGTTTTGGTCAATTCAATGGCTTGTACTGCGATGTCCGACATCAGCCGCTCCCGTTAATCCGCGACTTTAACTTCCAAAGATTCCTGCAACCCGGCCGGCGGATCAACGATCAAGTCTTCGCCGCCGATCAGGCCTTTGCGGATTTCCACTTCGCCGTCGCGCGCCGTGCCCGTCGTCACGTCGCGCCGCACCGCTCTTCCACTTTCGACGACGAAAACCGCACCGTCGCGCACGGCGGTTACGGGAACGCGCAGCAACGGCCGGTCTGTCGCCGCCTGCGACGACGCCTGCCGTGTGGCGGCCAGTTTCTTCGTCGACAGGAACGACACCGTCGCGTTCATGTCCGGCCGGAGCCGCTCGTCCGGGTTGATCACCTTTACCCGAACCTGCACGGTCGCCTTCTGCCGATTCGCTTCGGGCGAAATCAGGTCAACCACCCCGCTGTACCGCCGGTCCGGATAAGCGTCGGTGACGATCCAGCACGGCTGCTTCGGCTCGACCTTGGCAAAGTCGTTCTGGCTCACGTCCAGATCCACGCGCAAGTCGCCGAGGTCGGCGATCGAGACGACGAAGCCCTTAGCCCCGTTTTCGCCGACGAAACCGTTCGTGACGAACTCGCCGACTTCGACGTTGCGCGACAGCACGGTCGCGTCGACGGGCGAACGGATGACGGTGTTGTCCAAGTCGACGCGCACCAGTGATAAGCCCCCTTCGAGCTGGCGGACCGTGCCGCGCTGCGCGTTGATCTGCTCTTTGCGCGGGCCGAGGCGGGCGAGTTCCAGTTGCTGGCGGTCGGAATCAATCTGTGCCTCGCGGGCGGCCACAAGCGCCTCGGCGTCGTCGATCTGCTGCCGTGAGACGGCTTTCGTTTTTTCCAACTCGGCCAAGCGCTTCAGGTTCGTCTGCGCGACGGCCAACTCTGCCAGGGATTTATTGACGACCGCCTGCGCCGCCGCAATTTCCTGTGGCCTTGAGCCGGCCAGCAGTTCGTCCAGCCGGGCCTTGGCGTTGTCGAGCTGGCCCTGCTGCTGGGTGACGCGGGCGCGGTACTCGTCGTCTTCCAGGCGGACCATCACGTCGCCCTTTTTGATGCGGTCGCCCATCTCCACGCCCACCCACGCCACGCGTCCGATGACCTTGCTGGCCAGTTCGATTTTGTGCGCGGCGACGATGTAGCCGGTGGCGTTCAGCACGGTCGGGTCGGCCGTCGCTTCGGCGCCTTCGGGCATGCGGACGCGCATCGTCTTGACCGAGACCGCTGGCACCGGCCAGAGCAGGAAAGCGCCCGCGCCGACCAGCAGCAACACCAACAGCAACAGCCACGGCCAGCGGGCGGTTTCGGTGCGCCGGGCCTTGTCGGACTTGTCGATGCGGAGTTTGGAAAGCTCGCCGTCCATCATCGTTCCAATCATCCTTCACGCATGGCGGCGACAATGCCGGTTCGCGCCGCCGCCCAGGCCGGCAACAGGCCGCCGATGACGCCGATCAGCGTGGCGAACAGCAGGCCCGCGACGGCGGCCGTCCAGTCGATTCGGAATTGAAAGGCGACCTCGCTGAACGTCGAAAAATTACCGACGCCGGTCGTCAGTCCGTTGATCGGCAGGGCCAGCAGAATGCCGACCACGCCGCCGATCAGGGCCAGGCAGACCGATTCCAGAACGAACGACCGCAGGATGGCGAATCGGCCGAAGCCGAGGGCGCGCAGGGTGCCGATTTCGCGGGAACGACGGGCGACGGCGGCGTACATGGTGTTCGTCGCCGCGAAGCCGCTGCCGATCGCCATGATGACGGCCACGGAGAAACCGAGGGCTTGTAGCGGGGCGCCGCTGCTGCTCATGCCGGCGTAATACTTTTTCTCGCCCATCACGTTCGCGTTCAGCCGCTGATCATCGGCGATGCCAAAGGCCTTGAGGAACGCGGGCTCGACGACGTTCTTGTCGGTCGTGGCTTTCTCGGCCGTCGCGATCTGGCGCTGTGCTTCGTCGGTCGCGATGTCGGCGCGGATGAGCAGGGAGTTGCTGCCGCCCTCCTGCTCGAAGTCGCCGCGCAGCTGGTTGAGGTCGGTCCACATCTCGCTGTTGGCGGCCGACTCGCCCGATGTGAAGACGCCGACGACTTCCCACATCCCGCGGCCGAAGCGAATCTGGTTGCCGAGGCGGGCGCTCGGGTAACGGCGTGCGACGGACTCGCCGACGATCACCTGCCGCAGGCCGGGCGCGAACATCTTGCCGGATTGGATTTCGACGTCGCGCATGCTCAGCCCGATCGGCAGCATGCCGCGCACGCTGATATTCATGCCTTCGGGCGAATCGACGCTCGGCAGGTTCACGACGGTAATGGCCTCGGGCGACACCATCGGCTCGCCCTCGGCCGTCTTGGCGATGCCGGGCAGGCGGCGGACGATCTGGTAGGTTTCGCCGCTGACGGTGGAACTCAGCTCGGCGTCGACGCCTTTGCGCAGCACCAGGAACTGCCGCGGGTCGCCGCTGCCCGCGAACACACGCTGCAGGCCGGCCGTGAGGGCGAGCGCGACGACCAGCACCGCCACCGTCAGGCCGATGCCGATGGCGGTCATCAGCGTGGTGCCTTTACGCTCGACGAGGTTGCGGACGTTGTATTGGACCGGTACGCCCATGGCTTATCCCGTGAAGCGAAGTGATTCGACGACGTTCTTCCGCGACGCCGCCAGCGCCGGCACCAGCGCCGCCAGCAGGCCGATCAACGCCGCGATGCCGAGGACGATTGCCGCCGCCTGCCATTTGATGCCCTGGAACCCGAAACCGGCCGTTCCTGCCGCGATGGCCCGCGCCAACAGCCATCCCAAACCCAGCCCGGCCAAGCCGCCCAGCAGGCTGATCAGCACCGACTCGGCCAGCACCAATTGCAGAATCTCGCCCGGCGTGTAGCCGAGCGTGCGAAGAATCGCGACCTCCCGCGTCCGCTCGCGCACGGCCATGGCCACGGTGTTGGCCGACACCAGCAGAATCGTGAACGTCACCGCGCCGCAAATCGCGGCCAGGAACAGTTTGATGTTGCCCAGGAACGCGAGGAACGATCGGCCGAACTCTTTTTCGGATTCAGTGCGAGTCGGGTACGGCGAGTTATCGAACATTGCGTCGATCGCCCGAGCGATGCGAGGCACGTCCGCCGGCTTTTCCGCCAGCAGCATGTACGTGCCCACCGAATCGCGCGTGGAACTACCGACCGGCAGCAGCTCGGAAAGATAATCGCGGTGAAAAATTAGGCACTCGGTGTTCGGTGGGTGCTTGAACACCGCCGCTACGGTGAGTTCCAGTGTGACCGCATAGATGTCGCCGACGATGGTGACTCGGTCGCCGACTTTGATCTTGTATTCATTGGCGATCTTCTCTCCGATCGCGCAGGCCGTGCGCTGCTGCTTGAACGCCTTGACCTGTTCCGGCGGCGCGGACCAGTCGGAACGCAGGTCGAAGATGCGATCGGCATCGACGGCAAAGCGGGCGAAGAAGTTTTTCGGCTCGACGTAAACGCCTTGAAACCATGTCCAAGCCGACACGCCGCGCACACCGGGCACGGCTTCCAAACGGGCCTGATGGCTGGCGGGCAGCGGCTGGGTCAGTGACACGCGGTGGCGGCAGATCAGGCGCAGCGCTTCGGAAGGCGAGGAATCTTCGCCGTAGAAAAAGCCCTGGTAAATCGCCAGCAGCAACGCCAGCAACGACAGCGATACGGCGCTGCTGGCCAGCGTCAGCAGTGTGCGACGCCGGTTGCGGAGGACGTTTCGAATGACGAGCGGTGCGAGTCGCAGCATAAAATGAGATTCGGGCGGCGAACCGACGCATGGTAACGGCGGCCGGACCGTTCGGCCAGAATCAGGAGCTTCGCGGTGGCTGCCGGTCCGCCGCGGCCGCGTATCGGCCCCACACCTGCTTCACCCCGGCCGGGAGGCCAAACGAACGGCGACGAAGCCCGTGCGCGGCACCGTCACACGCACGCGGTTGTCCTCCAACACGGCCGAACCGGCAGTCGGACGGACACGACCCGGAGCGTCGAACGTGTTCCCGGCCTTCAAATCGTCGCCGGCCAACTGCGTCGTCTGTTCGATCGCTGTCACGGTCCGGTCGCCGATGTCGACAAACGCCGTGATCGGGTCGGTCTGGCGGCGGTTGACGCAGAAGACGTTGATCGAACCATTCGCCGGGTTGAACGTGGCCGAAACGTCGAGCGCGGGCACGTCACCCCGCTGGCCGGCTTTGTAGACCGGCGATTGCACGACGGGCGTCAGCGAACGTGAACCGCTCATGACGTTTTGGGCGAACATCACGAAGGCGTGATAAATCGTCTGCAGCACCAGGCCGTCGGGTTTGGTCATGATCGGCGCGATCACGTTGACGATCTGCGCCAGGCACGCCACCTTCACCACATCGGCCCGGCGGATGAACGCATTCAAATACTGCGCGGCAACGAGGGCATCTTCCAAGTTGTACCACTCCTCCAACAGGTGCGGCGCGTGCTGCCAATGGCCGTCGACGTGGTCGCCGGTGTTGGAGCGGTACCAGGCGTTCCATTCGTCGAACGACAGGTGCACCTGCTTGTCACTGCGCTTCATGCCACGCACGTAGCCGAGCAACGAGGCGTAGTCGGTAATGACACGGTCAACCTCTACGCCCTCGGCCAAATACCAGGCGGAATCGTCGATCAAATTGTTGCTGTAACGGTGGGCGGAGATGTAGTCGACGCTGTCCCAGGCGTATTCGAGCACCTCGCGGTCGTACGCCAGATACGTCGCCATGCCGCGGCCTGACGAGCCGCAGGCGACCGTTTCGATGGAACGGTCCAAGCCTTTCATCATCGCGCCCGCTTCACGCGCGCGTTGCGCATACACGCCGGCCGGGCAGTGGCCGGCCTGCCAGGGGCCGTCCATTTCGTTGCCCAGGCACCAGAGCTTGACGTTGTACGGGTCGGCGTGGCCGTTGGCTTTTCGCAGATCGGCCCAGGCGCTGCCGGTACCGAGATTGCAGTATTCCAGCAGCGCCGCCGCCTCCGCCGCCCCGCCCGTGCCTAGATTGACGGCCATCATCGGCTCGGTATTCGCCAGCTTGCACCATTGCATGAACTCGTCGGTGCCGAACTGATTGCTCTCCAGGGATCGCCAAGCGAAGTCGCGCCGCACCGGCCGCTTGTCACGTGGACCGATGCCGTCGCGCCAGTCATAGCAGCTGACAAAGTTCCCGCCGGGATATCGCATGATCGGCATCGCCAGCGGCCGCAGGGCCTGCAGTACGTCGGTGCGAAAACCGTTGCCGTCGATCAGACGGTGTGTGTTGCCGGGGTCATACATCCCCTCGTACACGCACCGGCCCAAATGCTCGGCAAAGCCGCCGAAAATGCGGCGATCGACGGTGCCGACGTGGTGGTGAGTATCCAGCTGAATGCGGGCGTGGCTCATTCAAATCTCCACGCCCACTATGCCCGACCCGCGGCTGCTCGTGCAATCCGCGAGCACGGCAGCTTAGTCGACAAAGGCCAAGATCCAACGCAAAGAGCACCGGCAAGCCGGTGCTCTTTACGATCCTGTCGGATGGAGGCGGGGGGAATTGAACCCCCGTCCTGAGATAACCCGAATGACAGCCTCTACATGCGTAGTCGAATGATTTATTGTCGACCCGGCGGACGAGCATCGACACCCTGCCGCCGGGACCAGACGTCTGTTTCTTAGCCGTTCCACAACGTCCGATGGAACGACCCAGCCCGCGAATGTTCGAGTGACGGCCAGCGAGCATCGCCGTCAACCCCGAGACCGCTGTGCTTAACGTAAAAAACGTTAAGTTAGGCAGCCATTGCGAACGCGGGAGCGCCGAAACCGACGCGACCCGCCACTGCACCATTGTTATTGGCAGTTAATATTTGCCAGCTTTTGTAACCGGGCCAAGCTGACATCCCGGGCATGCCACCATCACCGTAGTCGTCCAGTCGAAACCGGTCGCCCCCGATGAACCGTCACATTATACCAAGCCGTTACGGGCGATCAACTTAATCTTGGGCGGCTTGGCCCTATCATCGTTCCTATGACGGACGGCGGACGCGTGTTGATCGTCGGGGCAGGATTGGCCGGGCTGACCTGCGCGCGGGTGCTCGGCGACGCCGGCGTGCCGTCGATCGTTTTCGAAGCGTCAGACCGCGTCGGCGGGCGGCTCGGCAGTGAAGTGGTGGACGGCTACACGCTTGAGTTCGGCTTCCAAATCTTCCTGACGGCCTATCCGGAAGCCAAACGCCTGCTGGACTACAACGCCTTAGATTTCCAAGCCTTTACGCCAGGCGCTATCGTCCGACACAACGGCCGGTTCCATCGTTTCATCGACCCCCGCCGCCGGCCGTTGGAGCTGCCGCGGACCGCTTTGTCCCCGCTGGCAACGCTGGGGGACAAGCTGCGCACGCCGCTGGCTGCTGGGAAGTTGCTCAAAGGCGACCTGCCGCACGTCACCACGATCGAACGCCTGCGTGGCCTCGGCTTTTCCGACCGCATTATCGAATGCTTCTTCCGCCCGTTCTTCGGCGGCGTCTTCCTCGAAGCCGAATTGTCGTCCTCCAGCCGCATGTTCGATTTCACGTTTCTGCAGTTCGCCGCGGGCGATGCGGTGCTGCCGGCTAAGGGGATGCAAGCCATCGCGGACCAGCTGGCGGGCGGCCTGACGCGGGCGGAAATCGTCACCGGCTGTCGGATCGAATCGATCAACGGGCCGTCCGTGATGTTCGCCAACGGGGGCCGGGCAACCACGCCCGCCGTGGTGGTCGCGACGGACGCAAACACCGCCGCCCGATTGTTACCGACGGTGCCGATGCCGCGGGCGACGAATTGGACGGCCACGACGTGCGTCTACTTCGCCGCCGACCAATCCCCGGTGCGAGAGCCGATTTTGGTGTTGAACGCCGAGGGCGACGGGCCGGTGAATAACTTGGCCGTTTTGAGTGACGTGTCGTCCGGGTACGCCCCGCCGGGTCAGGCCTTGATCTGCTGCACTGTGTTAGGCAATCACGACGGAATTGAAGAGGTGGTTCGCCGGCAGATGGTCGGCTGGTACGGCCCGGCCGCGGAGGCGTGGCGACACTTGAAGACGTACCGCATCCCGCACGCGCTGCCGGACAAATCGGTCGCCGCCATGGCCGAGGCGCACCGGCCGCCGCGCGTGGGTAACGGCATTTACCTGTGCGGCGACCACTGCGACTCGGCCTCGATC
>DASVSC010000164.1:0-7792 GCA_036388295.1 Tepidisphaeraceae bacterium
TTTGGGCCCACCGCGGCCGGGCGGGGACGCGTGGTGTAGGATCAGGCAGGAGAACGCACATGCACGCCACGCTCAAATTCGTAGCCGTTGCTTTGGCCGGCGCGGCCGTTGGATCGATTCTGCTGGGCGCCCGCCCCGTCACCGCCGCCGACGGCGACAGTCTGGCCGACCGCGTGACGCAGTTGGAGAAAGTCGTCCTGCGCGACCCGATGCGCCCCAACACCAGCGTCACCGACCGGCTGGACGCGTTGGAAAAGTCGCTCAAGCTCGGCCCCGGCGACATCAAAACGCCCGACGACCTGAAGGCCGCGGTGATGAAGGCGAGCATTGCCCAGGACGACTTGGACCGCCGGATGAAAGCCGTCGAGCGGGCGAAGGCGGCCGACAATAACGACGCGGCCGAACGGCAGGTGCGCGACCTCAAACGCCAGATCGAAGACCAGGGCCGCGACATCCGCGATCTGCAGCAACAAGTGCGCAGCGCCCGCATTCGGCCATAATCTTTTGATAAAACGCCGATTTTCCCGCCGACAATCCATGGCCACGGCGGTAGAACGAAAGCAGCCGCCGGCCGCGAGGCGTTGCCGCAGGTCGACCGCGGTCGCAGCGGCGGCGAGGTTTGAATTGGCCACAGATGAACACGGATAAACACAGATGAACAAGGATCAAGGCAGGGCGAATCGGCGTATTTTCTTATCTGCGTTCATCCGTGTTTATCTGTGTTCATCTGTGGCTAAATCTTTCCCCTCCGACGCCAGAGCCGATCGATTTGCGTGGCCTAAGTCGCTTGGCGGTCTAGGCAAGCCCGGGCGCACGGCCGGCCGTCACGCGGCCGCCGCTATGTGTGGCCGATTCAGTGGTTGCGTTCGTTATGCCCGAAAAGCGCTCGGTAAAATGGCCGGAACAAGATCTGCGTCCGCCCGCGCACTTAGGCCAGTTTGGGCGACTTGGCTGATGTTGGTGCTGCTCGCATCGACGGCCGTCGCGCAGGAAAATGCGCTCTCGCCCCTGCACGACCCGTGCATCATCCGCGGCGGCGACACGTACTACGTCTTCTGCACCGGCCGCGGCGTGCCCGTGCGGACCAGCAAAGATCTAGTGAACTGGAAACGCGACGGAACGGTGATGGACAAGCTGCCCGCCTGGGTGGCCGACGTCGTGCCGGGGGCGAACAGCTTCTGGGCGCCGGACATCATTTTCGCGAACGGCGAATACCGTTTGTACTACAGCGTCTCCACGTTCGGCGTGAACCAGTCCGCCATCGGCTTGGCCGTTACCAAATCGCTCGACCGCGCCGACCCGAACTACGGCTGGACCGACCGCGGCATGGTGATTTCTTCGACCAAGGCCGACAACTTCAACGCCATCGACGCCGCCGTGATGACCGACGTCGATGGCCGGGCGTGGATGGCGCTCGGCTCGTTCTGGTCGGGCATCAAACTGATCGAACTGGACCCCGCCACCGGCCTGCGCAAGGCGGACGACCGCATCCGCCCGATCGCCCGCCGGCCCGAGCCGCCGAACGCGATCGAGGCGCCGTTCCTCACCCGCCGCGGCGAGTGGTACTACCTGTGGGTGTCGTTCGACCGCTGCTGCCAGGGCACGCGCAGCACGTACAACGTGCGCGTCGGCCGGAGCCGTAGCGTGGAAGGCCCGTACGTCGACCGCCAGGGCCTGCCGCTGATCGCCGGCGGCGGCACGCCGGTGCTGGCCGGCTCGGGCGACATTCGTGGCCCGGGGCATAATGCGGTCCTGCAGGACGGGCCGAACGAGTACCTCGTTCATCACTTCTACAACGCCACCAACAACGGCCGCCCGACGCTGCAGGTGCGGCCGCTGACGTACGACGCCGACGGCTGGCCGATCGCCGGCGGGCCGATCACGCCCGTCCCGACCGGGCCTGGCACGCAACCGGCCACGCAAGCAACGTCGCAGCCCGCCACGCAGGCATCGCCTTGACTCGACCCGGCGTCGCCTTAGCATCGCGGCAACTTTTAGGAGCAACCGAAATGGCTAAGAAATCAGTCGCCGACGTCGATGTGAAGGGCAAGCGGGTGTTGATGCGCGTGGACTTTAACGTGCCGCTCGATGGGGCGCGCATCACCGACGACCGCCGCATCGTGCAGGCGTTGCCGACGATCAAAAGCGTGGTCGACCGCGGCGGCCGGCTGATCCTGATGAGCCACCTCGGCCGGCCCAAAGGGGGGCCGGAGGCGAAGTATTCGCTCAAGCCGTGCGCCGACCATTTGCGCGAGATTTTGCCCAAGTGCATTGCCACGCCCGAGCTGCACGCCAGGAGCGAAGCGACGCTGCCGATCGTCGCGCCGGACGAAGTGAAGGACGTGAAGCACCCGAGCACCGTGAAGTTCGCCGCCGACTGCGTGGGGCCCGAAGTCGAACAGATGGCCAACGATTTGAAAGACGGCGAAGTGCTGGTGTTGGAAAACCTGCGCTTCCACAAGGAAGAGGAAAAGAACGACCCGAACTTCGCCCGCCAATTGGCCAAGCTCGGCGACATTTATATCAACGACGCCTTCGGCACCGCCCACCGCGAACACGCCAGCACCTTCGGCTGCCCGCAGGCCATGCAGGGCAAGCCGCGTGCGATCGGCTTCCTGATCGCGAAGGAATTAAAGTTTCTCGGCGAAGCCGTCACCACGCCGCAGCGGCCGTTCGTCGCCATCATGGGCGGCGCGAAAGTCAGCGACAAAATCGCGGTCATCGAAAACCTGCTCAGCAAGGCCGACAGCCTGCTCATCGGCGGGGCGATGGCCTACACGTTCTTCCTCGCCCAGGGCAAAGAAGTGGGCAAGTCACTCGTCGAGCGCGACAAGGTCGATCTGGCCAAATCACTGCTGGAAAAAGCGGCCGGCAAGATCAAACTGCCGGTCGACACCGTCGTCAGCGACAAGATGAGCGACGACGCGGTCACACAAGTCGTCGAAGGCAACATCCCCGCCGACCTGGAAGGCTTCGACATCGGCCCGAAGACGGCCAAGTTGTACGCCGACGAGATCGCCAAAAGCAAAACGGTGATCTGGAACGGCCCGATGGGCGTGTTCGAGAAAAAGCCGTTCCAGGCCGGCACGAAGGCGGTCGCCGAAGCCGTCGCGGCGGCGACGAGCAAGAGCGGGGCGACCACGATCATCGGCGGCGGCGACTCGGCCGCGGCGATCGAACAATTCCACCTCGCCGACCACGTCAGCCACGTCAGCACCGGTGGCGGCGCGAGCCTGGAGTTCCTGGAAAACGGGCACTTCTCGACGCTGGATATCCTGGACTAAGCACGGCGTCGCGGCGGCGGTTTCGATTATTTAGCCGCAGATGAACGCGGATGAACGCAGATAAGACAGAGGTAAGTAGCTTTCGCTTCTTTTCTTATCTGCGTTCATCCGCGTGCATCTGCGGCTCATACGCTTCTTTTAACGCGTCGCCACGTCGAAGCCGCGCGAGTCTTCGCGCCGGCGAGTCAGCAGGGAGACGACGACCAGCACCAGGAACGACAGCGGGATCGTCACCAGTCCCGGCTGGCTGAACGGCACGTAACCGAGATGGCCCGCTTGGCCGTAGACGTTCTGGAACGCCTCTTTGGTCAGCAGCAGCCACGCGACCGAGCCGAGGCAGCCGACGAGGATGCTGCTGATCATCCCCTGTTTGGTCGTGCGGCCCCAGAACAGCAGCATCACGATCGCCGGCAGGTTCGCCGACGCCGCGACATTGAACGCCCAGCCGACCAGGAACGTCACATTGAAGTGCTGGAACAGAATGCCCAGGCCAATGGCGATCACGCCTACTACGACGCTGGCGATTTTGGCGACTTTTACCTGTTGCGTGCCGGTGAGTTTCTCTTTGGCGAACACGCCCATAATGTCATGCGCCACCGCCCCGGCCGCCGCCAGGATCAGGCCCGACACGGTGCCCAGCACGGTGGTGAACGCGATGGCCGAGATCAGGGCGAAGGGCAGTTCGCCGAACGTCTTAGCCAGCAGCGGGGCGGCCATGTTGCTGTCGCTCGGGTCAAGGTTGCCGCTGACCATCGCGCCGAGGCCGATGTAGAGCGTGAGGACGTAGAAGAACCCGATCGCGGCGATGCCGACGACGGTGGATTTCCGCGCGGCGGCCGCGTCTTTGACCGTGTAGTAGCGGATCAGAATGTGCGGCAAGCTGGCCGTGCCGCAGAAGAGGGCGAGCATGAGGGAGATGAAGTCGAGCTTCTTAGAGAGCTCGGGCGAGCGCAGGCCGGTGAAATAGTTGCCGGGCATCAGACTGTTCTGACCACCGTCGAAATTCCATTTATACGTGTTTGGTGAATTGGGAATTGGCGTGTGGGCCAAATAGTGCGCGTGCTGAATCTCGTCAATGAACGCCGTCGGCGATAGCGGTCCCGTCGACGATTCGTCATTCCCAAGTTTCGACATGACCCGCGCTGACGGCTTCGGCGATTGCGGGTCCGCTGTCGCAACAGTTCCTTTAGCTGTCGTGACGTCGTAAGTGACCTTAGCACCATCTCTGAATTCGATCGTCGGCCTGGCCATTGCCGTATCAGCAATTTTCGGTCCCCAGTTCTGCGTCAATGCGTCGCGGCTCTCCTTCACCTCCGGCGAGACGGAAAGACCGCGTTTGAGGATCAAGACCACAAGAATGGCGCAAAAGACAACTAGCAACGACCCCTTAATAAACTGCACCCAAGTCGTGCTTACCATCCCCGCCGTCGTGACGATGGTGATCACCACGCCGCCGACGATGACCACGCCCCAATGGTGTTCCAGCCCCAGCAGCGGCTTGATCAGCGAACCCGCTCCGACCATTTGCGGGATCAGATAGAAGACCGACACCACCAATGTCGACAACGCCGCGGCCAATCGAATGCCCGGGCTGCCGAACTTGGCGTCGAGGGCGTCGGCGAAGGTGTATTTGCCGAGGCGTTTGATCGGCTCGGCGATCACGAACAGGGCCACCACCCAGCCGGCCAGGAAGCCGATGGAATAGAGGAAGCCGTCGTAGCCGTAGAAGGCGATCATCCCGCAGATACCCAGGAAGCTGGCGGCCGACAGGTAGTCGCCCGCGAAGGCGATGCCGTTAACGAACCAGCCGATCTCGCCGTGCGCGGCGAAGTACCCGCCGGCCGTCTTGGCCTTCCGCCCGAGCCAGAAGCTCAGGCCGAGCGTGAAGCCGACGAAGGCAAGGAACACGGCAATGGCGAGGTAAGACGTTTCGTTTGGCATAGTCGTTGGGGAAGATTAAACACGAAGACGCGAAGGCACGAAGAGGTTCGAGACGCTCAGTCGCGGCAGTGCATTTCTATATTTTTCATCAGCAGAAGTGGCTTGGTTTGGGATGACACATGAAATATCGCCGGGCCCTCTTCGTGCCTTCGCGTCTTCGTGTTTAATCTGCCCGCTCGTCGTCCGGCTTGCACAGCAGCATGTAAATCACCGCCATGACGACGGCCAGCACGATCAGCCCCATGCCGTACACGATCGCCAGGTTCAGGCCGGCGAAGACAATGGTGCCCATCCAGTCGTAGCGGAACGTGCAGATGGCGACGAAGCCGCTGTAGACCGCCGCGTAGACGAAGAAGAACCCCAAACCGAGCCGGGCGTTGCGGGTGATTACGTCGTTCATGATCGTCTCCCGGAAAAGCGTCGCCTTCGGCTGAAAGCGTTGGTCCGGCTGTTTATACTCCCGCGGGTGACGTTCTGTCACACCGGAGGACTTGCCGTGTCTGAACCCACTGCCCGTGAAGAAGCGATCCAGTCGAACCAGCAGGAGACGCGCCGGTTCCCGCCGCCCGCCGCCGCCAGCGCGGCAGCCTACATCGGGTCGATGGACGACTACCGGGCGAAATGGCGGGAGTCGATTGATTCACCCGACACCTTCTGGCCGCCGGTCGCTAGCGAACTGGACTGGACGAAGCCGTGGACGACCGTCCTCGATTGGCAGGTGCCGAACGCGAAGTGGTTCGTGGACGGCCAAACGAACCTCGCCGCCAACTGTCTCGACCGTAACATTCGTCTCGGCCGGGGCGACAAAGTCGCCATCGTCTTTGAAGGCGAAATCGAAACCGCCCCGGGCGCCGGCGGCGAAGTCCGCAAATTAACCTATCGACAATTGACCGACGCTGTCGGGCGATTTGCCAACGCACTGAAAGCGCGTGGCGTGAAGAAGGGCGACGTCGTCACTATTTACCTGCCGCTCGTCCCTGAAGCGGTGATCGCCATGCTCGCCTGTGCCCGCATCGGCGCGATGCATAGCGTGATCTTCGGCGGCTTCAGCAGCCAGGCGATCGCCGACCGTGTCGCCGACGCCAACAGCCACGTCATCATCACCGCCGACGGCGGCTACCGGCGTGGGCAAATCGTCCCGCTGAAGAAGAACGTCGACGCGGCCATCGAAGGCAACGATTCGGTTAAAACCGTCATCGTCCTGAAACGCGCCGGCGACGCCACCATGAAAGAAGGCCGCGACGTCTGGTGGCACGACGCCGTCGGGGGGCAGGATGCATTCTGCCCCGCAGAGCCGATGGACAGCGAAGACCCGCTGTTCGTCCTCTACACCAGTGGTTCCACCGGCAAACCCAAAGGCATCCTCCACACCACCGGCGGCTACATGGTCGGGACGTACCTGACCACGAAGTACGTGTTCGACATCCACGAAAACGACGTCTACTGGTGCACCGCCGACGTCGGCTGGATCACCGGCCACAGCTACACCGTCTACGGCCCGCTCTTGAACGGCGCGACCGTGATGATCTACGAAGGGGCCCCGAACTGGCCCGATTTCGGCCGGTTCTGGGCGATGGTGCAGCGGCACAAGGCGACGATTTTCTACACCGCGCCCACCGCCATCCGCGCGTTCATGCGGGCCGGGCGGGAATTGGTCGACAAGCACGACTTGTCCAGCTTGCGCATCCTCGGCACCGTCGGCGAGCCGATCAATCCGGAAGCCTGGATGTGGTACCACACCGTCATCGGCCACGAAAAATGCCCGATCGTCGACACTTGGTGGCAGACCGAAACCGGTGCGCACATGATCACGCCGCTGCCCGGCTGCACGCCGACCAAGCCCGGCACCGCCACGCTGCCGTTCTTCGGCGTCGACGCCGCCATCGTCGACCGCAGCGGCCGCGAACTGGGCCCGAACGAAGGCGGCTTGCTCGTCATCCGCAAGCCCTGGCCCAGCATGTTGCGCGGCATCTATAAGGACCCCGAGCGCTACCAGAAAACCTACTGGAGCGACGTGCCCGGCATGTACTTCACCGGCGACGGCGCTCGGCGCGACGAGGACGGCTATTTCTGGATCATGGGCCGGATGGACGACGTGCTGAACGTCAGCGGCCACCGCCTAGGCACGGCGGAAATCGAAAGCGCCCTCGTTAGCCACGAAGCCGTCGCCGAGGCCGCCGTGGTCGGCGTACCGCACGAAATGAAGGGCCAGGCCGTCGCGGCGTTCGTCAGTTTGCGCGACGGAAAGTCGCCGAGCGAGGAATTGAAAAAGGCGCTGATCCAGACGGTCCGCAAGCAGATCGGCGCGCTGGCCACCCCCGACCAGATCCGTTTCACGCAGGCCCTGCCCAAAACCCGTTCCGGCAAGATCATGCGCCGCCTGCTGAAAGAAATAGCCGCCGGCCGCGAGATCAAGGGGGACACCAGCACGTTGGAAGACTTCGGATCGCTGGCGGCGCTGCGGGCGAGCGACGAAGGGTAATTCAGCCTCTGGTCCCCTCTCCCGGTATGGCCGGGAGAGGGTTAGGTTGTGTCTGACGGGTCACGCCAGTGCCCTCAGGTAGAGG
>DASVSC010000165.1:0-2062 GCA_036388295.1 Tepidisphaeraceae bacterium
TGTGTTTTAAGTGTCTTCAACGGGCTTCAACAATGCCTCCGAACTCGAAGTTCCAGGCTTCACCTGACCCATCAGACACAACCTAACCTGAGTATCCACGCAGAGGCCTGTTCGTGGATACCGGATGTGGATACGGCCAACCTTTCGGCTGGCCGTGTTCCGTTCGTAAGTCGTTGCTAGATAAGGAAAAGCGGGTGATGGGAGTCGAACCCACAACAGCTAGCTTGGAAGGCTAGCGCTCTGCCATTGAGCTACACCCGCAATGCAGACGATCTACTGATAGGCACCTATGAACGATCAATTTTTGATTTCCGCCACCATTTCCACCACCGTCCGCCGGTCATTTCCGAAATGCCTATGTGGCGTAAGTCCAGAGAGAGGAGACACCAATGGGACACGCAAGAAGACCTTCAAAACCGTTTCGGACATAATGGGGCGACGAGGTTAGAAAGCGGATCCGCGGCGGCGATGGCCGCTGGCTTTTAAACGCCAATGACTACCGATTTACCGAACCCGGCGAACATATCGCCGTGGCACGCGCGAAGACGATGATATCCGCCATCGCGCCGCCAGAAAAGGTGGAAGTGAAAGTCATCGTCCCGATGTTCAAAAAGGCGGCATACGACAGGCTAGACCCATGGGAATCCACGCATCGGGAATTCCAGCGCGTGATCCTTCGAACGGGCGTTCCGTTTCGAGATGGGGACGGGTGACGCCTTCGGTGGCAGCAAGTGGTCATTGTGCCGCACGCCGGTTCGCCACCAAGTCTCTGCGGACCGGCGCCTATTCCGAAGACCCCCGTCACCCAGGATTATGCATGCGGCACATTCCGTTCGTTATCGACGAAACCGCCCGCGATCACTGGATTATGCTGATGGGCGCATCAATCGACGAAGCCGGCTTGCCTGTGGACGACGCGGAACTGTTGCGGCACTTCCTGTTCAGCGTCGCGCACTCCATGGTGAACCGCTGAGGAAAGCGGAACATTGGGCCGTGCCTACGCCTTTTTCGCCAGCATGAGCATGGCGCTGGTCTTCATCCCAACGGCGGCCCGGGCCTTGTCGAATGCGGTGAATCCGATCAACACGGGCAGGCTGCCGAGCGGGTTAAACCACTGCGCCAGCCTCGGTTTTGGACGGCTGCCGAAGTTGAAGCGGTGCTGGTAGCTGTACATCCAGAAACTGTGGCCGGTCTGGAACTTCGTGTCGATCACCTGCAGGCCGTTGGATTCGAACAGGCGTTTTAGGGTTGCGGGGCGGAACAGGTTCCAATGGCGCGGGATGTGGTAACCGCCCCAATAGCCGGGCTTGAAAGTGCGGGCGTCCAGGCTGTCGACGTTCGGCGTTTCGACCGCGAGCACGCCGCCGGGCCGTAGCCAGTCCGCGACTCGTCGCACGACGGCGGCGGGGTCGTCGACGTGCTCGATGACGTGAAACATTGTCGCCAGATCGATCGAACCGGGGGCGATGTCAGTGCAGTCTTCGACCCGGCGGCAGAATGCCTTGAATCCCTCGGCGGCCAATGGGGCGACGACCTTTTCGTCCAGTTCCAGGCCGTACAGGTTGGCCCGGTCCAGGCCCTGGCGTTCCATGGCCCGGAGGAACCGTCCGTCGCCGCAGCCGATGTCGACGTACGCCGTCGGCGGCCGGCCCAGGCAAGCGAGGATCGACTTCATTTTACCGGCGTCCATCCACTGCTTGCCCTTGACCGCCAGCGGGCTGATCTGCTGCTGATAGTTGTAGGCGTAATACGTCGGCGGATAGATGACCGGCAGCGTCTCGATCGCCGGGCGCGGGTTGAGCCAGACGTGCGTGCATCGGTCGCAGGCGACGAAATGCCATTCGTTCCGGCACGTGAGCGATTCGTAGTCGTAGCCGCTGGCGAAAGGGTGGAACGTTTTACCGCCACAGACGGGGCAAAGCGGGACGGCCTCGGTGGCGATCAATGGCTTGTCGGCGAAAGCGGCAGGAGCAGTCATCGGGCGAGACTCTATACGAAGGAATGACAAAGCAGTCACGCACGCCGAACGCGGCAGCCTTCGATCGGCATGGCCAGCCAATAG
>DASVSC010000166.1:0-21376 GCA_036388295.1 Tepidisphaeraceae bacterium
CGCATCAGTGTGCCGTTCGCGTTGCTGTTCTTTCCGCTGGTGCTGGCCGGCGCGTTGTTCGGCCGGTGGCTGACGAAGAAGATGAGCGACAAGCTGTTCGTCCAGGTCGTTTACGTCACTGTGTTCGGCCTAGGCGCGTACCTGTTCTACATCGGATTGGCGGGCCTGCTGTGAGCCGGAGGCGACGATGAGCCAAGTAGCGATCGTAACGGGCGGCTCCCGCGGCATCGGCCGGGCCATCGCCGAGGCGCTCGGCCGTAGCGGC
Source organism: Tepidisphaeraceae bacterium (assembly GCA_036388295.1). Lineage (GTDB taxonomy): Bacteria > Planctomycetota > Phycisphaerae > Tepidisphaerales > Tepidisphaeraceae > RYN-431. Next base: position 266 of record DASVSC010000166.1, read on the forward strand.
TGGTCGGTCGTGGTGAACTACAACGCCGCTGCCGGCGCGGCCGAGGACGTCAAAGGCATCATCGAAGCGGCCGGCGGACAAGCTCACGTCGTGCAGGCCGACATTTCGAAGACCGCCGACCGGGAAAAGCTGGTCGCCGAGGCGCTCAGCGCGTTCGCCCGAATCGATCTGCTGGTCAACAACGCGGGCGTCGCGCCGGACGTCCGGGCCGACGTCTTGGATGCCACCGAAGCCAGCTTCGACCGCCTGATCGACATCAACCTGAAAGGCCCGTACTTCCTCACCCAACTCGTCGCCCGCCGGATGGCCGAGCAACGAAGCGGCGCGATCATCAACATCACCAGCATCAGCGCCTACACCGCCCACACCAACCGCGGCGACTACGCGATCAGCAAGGCCGGCCTGGCGATGATGACGCAGGTGTTCGCCGCCCGCATGGCCGAGTTCGGCGTGAATGTGTACGAAATCCGCCCCGGCGTCATCGCCACCGACATGACCGGCGGCGTGAAGGACAAGTACGACGACCTGATTTTCAACAAAGACCTCACCCCCATCAAACGCTGGGGCCGGCCCGACGACATCGCCCGGGCCGTGCTCGCCATCGCCGGCGGCGCGTTCCCGTTCAGCACCGGCGAAGTCTTCAATGTCGACGGCGGCTTTCACATGCGGCGGTTGTAATGGAGTTACCGAAATACTGGGCCCGGGCCTCGTTCACCGCCAAAGACGGCAGCGGCCGTCCTGTCACACGCAACGCGCTCGGCTGGTCGACAACAAGTGTGGCCGAGGCGCAAGCCGTGGCGGGCGAACGGGCGAAGCGCGCCGCCGACCGACAGACCGACGGACGCGCGACGGCGTACGAGTACGGCGAAGTGCCGCCGCGTGAACAGCAGTTCGATGTGATCGAACACGGCGGCCAAACGATCGGCGTAATCACCCGCAATCGCTACGGCAGCCTGATCCTCAACACCGACCGCGTGATGTTCGCCGACATCGACTTCCCGACGCCCCAATCGTCCGCCCCGCAGGGCTTGGCCGGTTTGGTCGCCGGGCTGTTCAAGAAGACGCCGCCGACGACGACGCCGGAAGCGGTGGCGTTGGAAAAGGTGCTGGCGTGGCAGGCAACACGTCCGGCCGCGTCGTTCCGCGTCTACCGCACGTTCGCCGGCCTGCGACTGTTGTTCACCGACGGCTTGTACGACCCGCGCTCGCCCGACACGCGCGATTTGCTTCGCTCGATCGGCAGCGACCTGCTCTACTTCACGCTCACGCAACGGCAGGGCTGCTTCCGGGCGCGGTTGTCGCCCAAGCCGTGGCGGTGCGGCGCGAGCACGTATTTGCCGCGCTCCATCGTCGATCATCCGGACGAACCGCAGCGGGTGGACGAATGGGCCGAGGCGTATACGCGGCAGGCGGCCGCGTATGACACGTGCCGATTCCTGCGGACGGTCGGGCCATCAGCGGCGAACGGCGAGATCAACGCGATCAGTAATGTTCACGACCGTTTCACCGGGGCGACCGGGACGAAGCCGCTGGCATAGTCGACGCGACGACGCGTCAGCAGAAACTTTTCCGGATTTTTGCTGACGGCCCACGGCCGGACGTTAAAACGAATGGCTGACGCGACGCCGGTGCGCCCGTCCGAACGTGAGGCGGGACGCATGAAGTTCCCTCTCCCGGTACGCCGGGAGAGGGTAGGGTGAGGGCCGAGCGTGAAGAGAAAAGAAGGACGGATGAGGGCCATTTCGCTCGATCGTCTGTCGTACGCGGACAGGCGGCTAACCCGCCGTTCGCCCCTCTCCCGACGTAGGGCGGGCATTGCCCGCCGCCGGGCAAAAATGGCGGGCAATGCCCGCCCTACGGCCACTAGCGGAAAGGCCCTAAGTCGCATGGCGGTCTGGGCAAGCCCCGTACGGCCGTCGCACCCCTATATTGCGGCCGAACGCCTGGCCGGCCCTGCAGTTGAATCGCGCTGCGCGTTTGTGAATGGCAGGAACAAAATCGGTCACTTTTTCGCCACTTACGGCCGAACGGGCATGACGCTGATCGCGTCGCGGTACAGCCCGACGCACGCCTTCGCGGCCGCGGCCCAGCTGAGCTTGGCGACGTCGCGGGTGCCGTCGGCGCGCATCATGTCCGCCAGCGTCGGGTGGCGCAGCACGGCGACGATTTTGTTGGCCAGTTCGTTGGTGTCCCAGAAGTCGACTTTCAGCGCGTGCTTGAGCACTTCGCTGACGCCGCTCTGCTTGCTGATGATCGTCGGCACCTGCCGGGCGATGGCCTCCAGCGGGGCGATGCCGAACGGCTCGCTCACGCTGGGCATCACGAACAGGTCGGCGATCTGGTAGATCCGCTCGACGTCCAGACCGCGGAGGAAGCCGGTGAACAGGACTTTGTGGGCGATGCCGTACGAGGCCGCCAGTTCGACGGTGTGGCGGGCCAGGTCGCCGTCGCCGCTCATGACGAACCGCACGTCGTCCATGACGTCCAGCACCTTGCGGGCGGCGGTCAGGAAATATTCCGGCCCCTTCTGCATGGTCAGCCGGCCGAGGAAGAGGACGACTTTTTCTTGGCGCTTGATCGAAAAATCGGACGCCGTCAGGCGGTGGTCGGGCGGGGCTTCGACGGCATTGTAAATAACCTGCACCTTTTCCGCCGGCACGCCGTACTGCTGCACGAGCAGGTTCTTGGTGAACTGGCTGACGGCGATGACGCGGATGGCCCCGTGCACGCCGCGGCGTTCGATTTCGCTGATGCGGGCGTCGCCGTTGTGGCCGCCACGGTCGGACTCGGTGCTGTGCAGGTGGACGACCAACGGCTTGCCTGACCGGCCCGCCACCGCCAGGGCCGCAGGAAAAGTCATCCAGTCGTGGGCGTGGATGACGTCGAACGATTCGTCCTTCGCCAATTGCTCCACGTATTCGGTGTAGCGTTTGACGTCGGCGAACAGGCCGATCTCCGGCGGCGGTGGCGGTCCTTCATCGGCCGGCGGGACCGGCGACGTGTCTACGAACCGGGCCGGATCGTGCCGGGCGGTGGCCGAACCGCTCTGCTGGCTTTGGTGGGCGTTTCGCTCCACGACCGTCGTCGTTTCGTACGGGCTGAGCCGGACCGGGATCGTCTGGAAGGTGATGTGGTCGTAAATCCACAGATCGTCCTGGCCGGCGTCTTCCCCGGTCGTGTCAGCGGGCGGCGACCACTGCCTGACGAACGGCTGCGCGTGGGCGACGAACGGCCGGGGCGGCGGCGGCTGTGGGAGGACGAAGGTGACGTCCACGCCCTGCCGGTCGAGCGCACGGACCAGCCCCGCGCAGGCCGTGCCGAGGCCGCCGTTGATCGCCGGCGGAAATTCCCAACCCAGCATCAGCACACGCATGGTCGCACCCGTCGCCATTCTCTCCGAGTCCCGCGTTCTAAGCGACGCCGGGCGAGGCTGTCAAACCAGCATTACCGGAACCGGGTGTGGAAGTTTTCGGCTTCCGTGTTCGAGCGTGCATTCGTACGACAGGTCAAAGCCGTACGCGTGGGACAGGTGGGCCATTGCGGGCGTGATAGAATTGAGGGCCGATGGATTCAAACCAGCGCCGCATGCGGTGCTTCAGTTCCCCCGCCTATTTCGCCGTGCTGCCGGCGGGTCATCCGTTCCCGATGCGGAAGTTCCCCGATTCGGCGGAGCGGATCCGCACGGACGGCATCGCCGAGGTCGTCGATCCCGGCACGATCGACGACGCCGACCTGCTGCGCGTGCACACGCCGGCATACGTCGAATCGATTCGCACCGGCCGGTACAACGAGCTGACTGCGCTGCGCCTGGGCCTGCCGTGGCACCCGACGATCAACACGCGCTCGCGCGCCGCCACGGCCGGCACGCTGGCCGCCACGCGGGCGGCGCTGAAGGACGGCATCGCCGCGAACCTTGCCGGCGGGACGCACCACGCGTTCGCCGACCGCGGCGAAGGGTACTGCGTGTTCAACGACGTCGCCGTCGCCGTCCGCCGCTTGTGGTGCGACGAGCCGTGGCTGCACGTGATGGTGATCGATTTGGATGCCCATCAGGGCAACGGCACGGCGGCCCTGTTCGCCGGCGACGCACGGGCGTTCACGTATTCGCTGCACGTCGGTCGGAACTATCCGAGCCGGAAGGAGATCAGTTCGTTGGACGTGGAGGTGAGTCGCTATGCCGGGGCCGAAGAATATTTCGACAAGCTGGAATCGACGCTGCCGGGGGCGATCGAGCGCTTCGAGCCGGATTTGGTCTTTTACAATGCCGGTGTAGATGTGCACGAAGACGACCGGTTCGGACAGATGAAACTGACGACTGTGGAGATGAAACGACGCGACCTGTTCGCGATTCACGCCGCCCGGCGGTGGGAGGTGCCGACGGTCGTCGTCTACGGTGGCGGGTACAACCGAACGGACGGCATGACGGCGAACCTGCATGTGCAGACGGTCAAAGCCGCGTCGGTATTTCACCAGATTAGCGGAACGTCGTAGGCTGCAAGGCGACTATCTTTTGTGATCAATTTCAGTCCGCGAACGTTGGCTTGGGCTATTAGCATTCGATCGAATGGATCGTCGTGGTGATTCGGAAGATGAATGGTGTAGTGAGCGTCTTCCGCCGTTACAGGAAGGATTTCCAGCTTGAACTCGTACATCCCGTCTTCCACTAATCGCTGTAGGGGTTGAGGGAAAGTGAGTTTGCCTTTGTTGATTTTGATCGCGAGTTCCCAAATAGTCACGACGCTTAGATACAAGCGACTGCCGCGGTCCACAGCTATAGATCGCGCCGCCGCCGACAAGGCCGGATCGTCGAACGCGAGCCAAAGAAAAGTGTGCGAGTCCAACAAGTATCTCATCGGTAGGCGTCAAAATCTTCGAGCGGCGCATCAAAGTCCGCAGCCATCCAGAGTTTGCCTTTCGCCCAACCCGGCCGACGCCGCGGCTCTTCGTCCGCCTCTCGCACAATAATTTCCACCTTGAGCCCGTACATAGGCCTTAATTCAGGCAAAGCGTCGAAAAGCTTGTCGTCAACCGTTTTGACGGTCGTAATGGGTTCCATATTTGCACCTCATTTCACGCAGTAATCAATCAATCGGGCCACTTCGCTGCGCAGGTCGCGGCGGTGAACGATGAAATCGATGAAACCCTTGTCGCGCAGGAACTCCGACCGCTGCGCCTCTTCCGGCAGCTCCTGCCGCGTGGTGCTTTCGATCGTGCGGCGGCCGGCGAAGCCGATGTAGGCTTTGGGCTCGGCGACGATGAAATCGCCGAGCATGGCGAAGCTGGCGGTGACGCCGCCGGTGGTCGGGTCGGTCAGCAGGCTGATGAACAATTGGCCGGCCTCGTCCAGTTTCGCGAGGGCGGCGCTGGTTTTTGCCATCTGCATCAGGCTGAGCGTGCTTTCCTGCATGCGGGCGCCGCCGGAGCAACTGGCGACCAGCAGCGGCAGCTTTTCCGCCGCCGCCAGTTCGATCGACCGCGTCAGCTTCTCGCCGACCACGCTACCCATGGAGCCCATCATGAACGTCGGGTCCATCGCCGCCAGCACCAGCGGCCGGCCTTTCACGAACGCCCGGCCGCAGACCAGCGCGTCCTTGTTGCCGCTCTTCAACTGCTCGGCCTTGATGCGGTCGGTGTAGCTTTTCTTGTCGACGAACTTCAGCGTGTCGACCGGTTCGATCTCGGCATACAGCTCTTCGAAGCTCCCGGCGTCGGTCAGTTGCTCGACGCGTGTGCGGGCGCTGACGCGGAAGTGGTGATCGCAGCCAGGACAGACGCTGCTGTTGTCTTCGACGATCTTCTTAAACAGCATGTCGCCGCACGCGGGGCAGCGCATCCACAAGCCGGCGGGAATGCCCGCGCTTTTCACGGCCATCGGGGTGGTGGGTAATTCGGACATCTTGCCGAAATCTTATCAGACGCCGGCCAACACGTCAGCCCGACGGTTCAAAGCCCCATCGGGCCGTCGCCGTGGGAGACGTAATCGTCGCGAACCGTCGTGTCTTCCGTCGGCAGTCGCCCGCCTTGGCCGACAAGGCCGCACAGGTCTTCGCCGCACGCATTTTGCGGCTGGCCGACGGGCGTGGGCGTCGTCGGGCAGTCCTGCGGGCGCACGGGCAGGCCGAAGCCGCTGCGCAGGGTCTTGCGGTGTTCCTGAATCTGCTTCAGTTCCCGCTTCGTGCCGATCGACGGCAACGCATTTGCTTCAGCGTCGTGGAGCATTTTCCACGCCATTTCAGACGCGGCCGCGCTGTCCCGCGCCGTCGGCACGCCCAGGTTCTTCCCGGCCAGCACGCTGCGCGCGAACACGTCGCACATCACGTCCAGCTTCTTGTCGTTGAACAAAGCGGTTTTGCGAGTGGTCGTGTTTACGCCGTGACAATCGATGGTGGCGGTCTGGAAGTCGTGCGTCATGCGGCAGATGCCGCGCGTGCCGATCAGGTCGACGTAGCAGTTGTGCGTCTTTTCCTGAGCTAGATGGCCGTAAACGAAGCCCTGCGTGATGTCGAAGACCACGCCGTTCTCGAACGTGCCGTGCGCCTGCACCCACCACGGCTCGTCATGGCTCCACATGCGGATGCCCTGGGCGTGCCAGGTTTTGTACTCGCTGCCGGCGTACCAGCGGGCGACGTCCACGTAGTGCATGCCGCAGTCGTGGAACGGCGGGCCTTCGGGGGCGTGGCCTTCCCCGGGCATGTGGCCGGGCGTCATGTGGCAGACGCGGACGATCGCCAGATCGCCAATCTCACCCTCGGCGATGAAGGCCCGTATTTCCTTGTGATACCAGGCGTTCCGGTTGAACAGGTTCACGCCGACCAGCAGGCCGCTGGCTTCGATCTCGCTCACCAGTTCCCATTCGGTTTCGGCGTCGGCGGCGATCGGCTTTTCCGCCAGCACGTGGAAGCCGGCGCGAAGCGCCTGGCGGATTTGCGCCGGCCGGGCGTCGGCCAGGGTGAACAGGCCGACGGCGTCGAGCGTTTTGTCGTTGAAGATGTCGTCCGTACTGGCAGTGACCCGCGCCGTCGGCACGGTGCGGCCGGCGAGGCGGCGCGTCTCCTCGTGCGCGTCGCAGATCGTGACGATCTCGTACCGATCGTCCAACTGCATCATCGATACGAACCCACGCCCCATTCGGCCGAAACCGATGACGCCGATCCGGATTTTGCTTTTCATAGAATCGAATCGCTCCAAAGGCCGCTACGTTCAGTATCGGCGCGCACGCCGGTGATCTTCGCAATCGCGGCGCTGCTTTTCAACGACAATTTGTCACGCCACGACGGCCCGCTTCAGCGTCTCGGCCGTCGCGCGGCGGTCAGAGACGTCGAACAAAGCCGACCCGACCACGAACCAGTCCACGCCGGCCGCCCGCGCGGCAGCGATCGTGTCTGGGCCGATCCCGCCGTCTATTTCCAGCCGCTGGTTCGGGCCCAGCAGCGGCTTGATCCGACGCACCTTGTCGAGCTGGCCGGGCATGAACTTCTGCCCGCCGAAGCCGGGTTCGACGCTCATCACGAGGACCAAATCTACGTGCGGAAGCACCCCAAGGATGCGTTCGACGGGCGTGCCCGGCTTGAGCGTCACGCCGACGCGACAGCCGAGGGCGCGAATGGCCGTCGCAGCGGCGATCGGGTCGCTCTGAACTTCAGGGGCTTCGACATGGAACGTCAGCACCTGCGCGCCGGCCTTCACGAATGCCGGCGCGTAGCGCAGCGGCTCATCGATCATCAGGTGCACGTCGAACAACAGGTCCGGCAGCGCGGGCCGAAGGCTTTTGACGATCGGCACGCCGAGCGACAGGTTCGGGACCAGGTGCCCGTCCATCACGTCGATGTGGATCACGCCGCTGCCGACGGTCGATTCCACGGCCCGGACGTCGGCGGCCAGGTTGGCGAAGTCGGCCGAAAGGATGGAGGGCAGGATTTTCGGGCCGGCTTCGGTGAAGGCGTCGCGTGACATGCCCGCACGTTAAGGCCGCGCCGCAGCGGCGACCAGAGGCCCTAATTGCTTTTCATACCCGTTACGCGGGCGGGGGCCTACGATCGGTCGAACTGAACTTAAAGGAGACACGATGTTCGGAAAACTCTTCAGCGGTTTCGCGGCGATGATGGTCCAGCGCTTTCTCACCCGCCAAGTGGCCGGCCGCGTCGCCGGCACGGCCGTCCGCGGCGGCGGCGGCATTCCCGGCCTGCTGGTCTGGCTGGGCGTGAGCTACGCCATCAACCGATTCATGAATCGCCGTCCCGCCGCCGGCCCCGTCCAACGCAGCGCCCGCCGTGGCCGTGTCTCGGTCTGATTTTAATTCAGCCTCCCGGCCCGCGTCCGTCCGACGCGGGCCGGGCCTTTTCATTCGGCCTTCGGGTCGCGGCTCATCAAGTCTGTCAGGGCGCTGATGACTTCCTTGTCCTGGAAGAGGATCGCGAAGACCTCTTCCGTGATCGGCATTTCGACGTTGTGACGGGCGGCGAGTTGGCGAACGGCTTTCGTGGTCGGCACGCCCTCGGCGACGCTGTCCATCTTCGCCATAATGTCCGCCAGCTTTCGGCCTTTGCCGATCTGCTCGCCGACCGTGCGGTTTCGGCCTTCCGGGCTGACGCACGTGGTGATCAGATCGCCGAGTCCCGCCAAACCGCCGAAGGTCGACTGCTGAGCCCCCATCGCCATGCCCAGACGCGTGATTTCGACCAGGCCACGCGTGACGAGTGCGCTCTTGGCATTGTTGCCCGCGCCGAGGCCGTCGAGGATGCCCGCCGCGATGGCGACCACGTTCTTCGTCGCGCCGGCGAGTTCCACGCCGATCACGTCGTTGTTCGTGTAAAGCCGGAACCACTGCGTGCTCATCGCCGCCTGCACCTGGCGGGCGAGCGCCTCGCTTTCGGAGGCGACGACGGCGGTGGCCGGCAGATATTTGGCGATTTCCGCGGCGATGTTCGGGCCGCTGATCACGGCCAATTCGTTATCGCGCGGGCCGTTCGTCTGGCCGAGGACGTCGGCGATGATCTGGCTTGGCCGCAGCAGGGTGTCGTTTTCGATCCCCTTCGCCGCCGAGACGGCCGGCACGCCGCTGGGGACGTGCGGCTTCAAGCGTGTCCAGACCGACCGCATGTACTGCGTCGGGACGGCCGACAAAATCATCGTCGCTCCGTCGAACGCTTCCTTGTCGTTGGCCGTCAGACGCACTTCGTTGGGCACTTTCACGCCCGGCAGCAGGCGTCGCTGCTCGCGGTCCTGCATCAGCCGGTCGATGGAGGCTTCGAACGCGCCCCACATCGTCACGTGGTGGCCGCCCTGGGTCAGCATGATCGAGCAGACGGTCGCCATCGCGCCGTCGCCGAGAATCGTCACTCGTTCCTTCATCGTGGCGATTGTGGCGGGTGACCCCATGATTGGCCAGTGAACAGGATTTAACGGTGTAATAAATTGACCCGGTCCTAGTCTCTAGGACGATGAGTAATCGTTTTTTCCGTTTCCTGAGCGTGGGGTGCGTCGTACTGGGCCTGTTGAGCGGCACGTCGCGCGCGGCCAATGACTTTAGCGTCCGGATCAACTTCGCACCCGAGTCGGCCCCCGACGCGCCCGGCTACCGCATCGACTACGGCGCTGAATACGGCCGCCGCAGCAACGGCCTGACGTACGGCTGGAATCGTGACAAACGGTCGGACACGTCGTACGAACAATCGGAATACGACACCGTCCGCGGCGACGCGCGGATTGCCTTCTACAGCGGCGACAGCTGGTCGATCGCCGTCCCCGACGGGTGGTACGCCGTGCGTGCCCTCAGTGGCGACCCGTTCACCTTAGAAGCCGATTACCGCCTGAACGTCGAAGGCCAGCCGCTGCTCAAGGGCAAGCCTTACCCGGGGTTCCCGTTCATCGAAGGCCTGACGACCGTCAAGGTCACGGACGGCCGGCTGACAGTGACGAGCGCGCCAAGAGCCGCAGAAAATCGTCTGAACGCGATCCAGATTGCCGCGACCGACCCCCCCACGGCCGTGCCGGCCGGCGTGAACATCAGCTGGACGCGCGACGACTCCGTCCGCTCGCCCGTCGCCCGCGTCGAATCGGCCGTCGTCCGCATGGGCGATCTGCTGGTCGTCATGGGCGGCTTTACCGACCAATACCTTGCTGCCACGCGGCGGGTCGACGTGCTGAACACCAAGACCGGCGAATGGACCCGCTGGGCCGACCTGCCCGGCCCCGAAACCCACATCGCCGCCGCGACCGACGGCCGCTACATCTACGCCGCCGGCGGCCAGACCGGGCCGCTGCTGTCGGACGACCTGACCGCCGCCGTTTACCGGTACGACCCGAAACGCGACGTCTGGGAACCCTTCGGCGAGTTGCCCGAAATTCGCGCGGGCGCTCAGATGCAGTACGTCAATAAGAAGTTGCACGTCATCGGCGGCGACGACGAGACCCGCGTGGTTGCGCAGTCTTCACATTACGTGCTGGACCCGAAAGACCCCGACGCCGGCTGGCAGGAAGCCGCCCCGCTTCCGGTCGCGACCGACCATCACAGCAGCATCGTGGTCAACGGCGACATGTACATCCTCGGCGGAGAAATCGACCACGGCACCAGCTACATCACGCGCTCCGACTTCTTCGTTTATCAGGCCGGCGCGGACAAATGGGTCCGCCTGCCGGACATGCCGAGCGGTCTGAGCCACCAGGAAGCGTCTACGCTCACCGACGGCCGCCGTATCATCGCCATCGCCGGCCAGGCCGACGTGCAGCAGATCAGCGGTCTGGTCTACAGCTACGACATCGCCCGGGGCGTCTGGGAACAACACACGTCGCTGCCGACGCCCCGCAAGGGCGGCGTGGCTTGGCTGGACGGCAAGGTTCTCCAATACTTCGCCGGCGATGACGACAAGTTCGGCCAGCCGACCTGGTCCTATAAAGGCGTGATTCAGGATTGAATACAGCAGACTAGAAAACGATAGCGAATAGAGCGGGGACGCCGATTGCGGCGTCCCCGCTCTGTTTTTCCACGCCGTCTGAACGCCCATCCATTCAGCAGGCCAATACTTCTCAAAATAATTCTCGTTCTGACGGAAGAAACTCGCCCGGCGGCGCAACTGTACTGTCGGCCTTACACTGGGGCGGATGGCTGAAGGTTGGTCGGATGCCCAGTTGATGGCCGGGATTGCCCGGGGTGATTCGCACGCGATGCGGGAATTGCTCCGGCAGCACGGCAATTACCTGTTCGGCGTCGCCCGCACCCTCACCATTTCCCCGGCCGACGCCGAGGACGTGGTGCAGGAGACGCTGACCGCCCTGCTGACCGCGAAGTTCCGCGGTGACGCTGCACTGCGGACGTTTCTGGTCTCGATCGTGGTCCGCCAGGCGGCCCTCGTCCGACGCAAGAAACGACCGACGATGCGGCTGGCCAACCAGGATGATCTACCGGCCGGCGGGAACGAACAGGCGGCGGTCGACGCGAAACTGGACTTGGCCGCCCTGCTGGCGGACTTGTCGCCGGAGCACCGGGAAGTGCTGGTCCTGCGGGAACTGCAGGGCCATGATTACGAACAGATGGCCGAGACGCTCGGTGTGCCGCGGGGGACGATCGAAAGTCGTTTGCACCGGGCACGCGAACAACTCCGGCGGTTGTGGCAGCGATAGACGCAGCAATGCACATCGAACCGAACAAACTCAACGCCTTCCTCGACGGCGAACTGCCGCCCGCAGACGCGGCGGCCGTCGAAGCGCATCTGGCGGGCTGTCCCGCCTGTGCCGCGCTGGTGGTCGGCGACCGCGCGACGGGTGACCGGCTGCGTGCCGCCCCGCTGCCGGTGCCGTCGATGGACGCCCACCTGCGGTGGCTGAGCCAATGGCAGATCGCCCGCGACCGCTCAGTGCGTCGCCTGGCCGGATGGATGACGGCCGCCGCCGCGGTGGTGCTGGGCGTGACGCTTTCGACCACGTTCGTCGGTCCGGCCCAGGCGCAACCGGCGTTGGCCGAGTGGGAAGCCGCGGCCTTCGGTTCGATGGATGACGACGACGCCCCGCGGACGGCCCGATTGTTCGCCGTCGATTTAGCACTGCCGCTGTCGGCGGAGGCGTCACAATGACACGCCTCGTCGTCATCACCGGGTTTATCGTGGCGTTCCTCGCCGGCGTGATGGCCGGTGTGACGATTCGCCGACCCGGGCCGCCGCCCGCTTCACGCGAAGCCGGTGGGCGTCAGAGCTTCATCGCCAACCAGCTCGGCCTGACCGCCGACCAGCAGACACAAATGAAGGCGATCTGGCAGGACGTCAGCCGACGCGGAACGCCCGACCAGCGCGGGAAGCGCGGCGGCATTCGCCGCGAACAGGAAGAGGCCGTCGCCCGCCTGATCCGGCCGGAAGACCGGGCGGCTTACGACCGAACGGTCGCCGAGTTCCAGGCGAAGCTGGACCAGATCGAAACCGACGGCAAGCGTTCTTTTCAGCAAGCCGTCGAAAAAACCAAGGCGATTTTAACGCCGGACCAACTCAAGAAGTATGACGAACTGCTAGCCCGCCCCGGCGACCGCGATAAGGACCGGGAACACCCGGCCACGCGGCCGAACGGTTGACGGCGGGCGGCGGAGGATCGGCGAAGTTTCTTTCAACCTCCCGAAAGGAGAACGGTATGACTTGGCGAGCTTCACTCTTAGCGGTCGCCCTCGCGGCGGCAACGTGTCCGGCAATTTCCTACGCCCAAAATCAAGGTGGAGGCGGTGGGGGCGGCGGCGGCGGTGGCGGTGGCGGTCGCAACTGGGACCCGGCCCAGATGCAGCAGCGGATGATGGAACGCCTCAAAGAACAACTGGGCGCGGCCGATGACGAATGGAAAGTCATCGAACCGAAGCTGGCCAAAGTCGTCGAAGCCCAACGCAACGCCCAAGCCGGCAACCGCGGCGGCCGCGGTGGTGGTGGAGGCGGCGGAGGTGGTGGCGGAGGTCAGGAACAGGCGCCGACGACCAAGCTCGGCATGGCGGCCCGCGACCTGCGCACCGCCCTCCAGAGCGACGCCAGCTCCCCCGAAGACATCGACAAGAAGCTGACCGCCTACCGCGCGGCCCGCACCGAGGCCAACACGGCTTTGGAAGCCGTTCGCAAAGACCTGAAAGAAGTCCTGACGCCCAAGCAGGAAGCCACCCTCGTGATGGCGACCGTGCTCGAGTAAACCGTTGTAAACTCCCGCCCGCGGCGGCCGGCAAGGCCGCCGCGGGCGATCCGAAGGAACCGTTGTTTTGACGCACTTCATCGAACAAATCCGCAACCACGGCCTGCTCGACGCCGAAAGCGCCCAGCGCGCCGAAACCTTCATCAACGAAGGCCGACCTCTCGAAGAGGCCGTGTTGGCCGCCGACGGGCTGAGCGAAGAAGCGCTGTTGCGGTTCCTCGCCGAGACGTTCGAGCTGCCGTACGTCGACCTCGAAAAGCGGATGCCGACTAAAGAGTTCCTGACGCAGTTCCCGCTGCGCGTGCTCGTTCACCACAACGTGCTGCCGATCGAAGAGACCGGCGGCGTCACCCTCGTCGCCACCAGCCGCGTCAGCGACACCAGTGGCCTTGACGAACTGCGTCTGCTCACCGGCCGGTCGTTCTCCATGGCGCTCGCGCCCGCGAGCGAGATCAAGCGGGCACTGAGCAAATTGGTCGGCGTCGGTGCTGACACGCTGCAGAGCCTCGACGCCGAGGCCGGCATCCAAGTTTTGGACGGCGAGGGCGAAAACGATCTCGACTCCAGCGAGGCAGCCCACGACGCGTCGATCATCAAGTTCGTGAATCAGATTCTCGCCGAAGCCATCGAAAGCCGTGCGACCGACGTTCACATCGAGCCTTTCGAAAACGAATTGCGTTTGCGCAACCGCATCGATGGCGTGCTGGTCGAAAGCAACGTCCCCGCCAGCATCCGTCGGTTCCACGCGGCCATTGTTTCGCGCATCAAGATCCTGTCGCACCTGGACATCGCCGAAAAACGCCTGCCGCAGGACGGCCGCATCAAGCTGAAGCTCGGCGGCGCGGAGGTGGACGTGCGCGTGTCGATCATCCCGATGATCCACGGCGAAGCCGTCGTCATGCGTCTGCTCGCCCGCACGACCGACCTCAAAGGCACCAGCCGCCTGGGCATGGCCGCGCGGGACAACACGATTTTCAACAGTGTGCTCGACATGCCGCACGGCATCGTGCTGGTCACCGGGCCGACCGGCTCGGGCAAGACGACCACGCTGTACGCGGCCCTGAGCGCGATCAACGGCACCGACCGCAAGATCATCACGATCGAAGACCCGGTCGAAATCCAGCTGCGCGGCGTGAACCAGATTCAGGTCAGCCAAAAGACCGGCCTCACCTTCGCCGCGGGCCTGCGGGCCATCCTTCGCCATGACCCGGACGTGGTCCTTGTCGGTGAAATCCGCGATAGGGAAACCGCAGAGATCGCCGTGCAGGCCAGCCTTACCGGTCACTTGGTGTTCAGTACGCTGCACACCAACGACGCCCCGGGCGCCGCCACGCGTTTGGTGGACATGGGCGTCGAGCCGTACCTGGTCAGCAGTTCGCTCGAAGTGGTGGTCGCACAGCGTCTGGTCCGGCTCATCTGCCCGAAATGCCGCACGGCCATGGACCCGGAGAAGTACAAAAAGCTGAAGGCCCAGTTCGGCGACCGCGTTCCCGACGAACTGTTCGAAGGCGCCGGTTGCCGCAATTGCAGCAATACCGGCTACCGCGGCCGTCAGGGCGTATTCGAGATGATGAGCATTACCGACGAGATGCGCTCACTGATCATCAACAACAGCGCCGCCCATGAGATCCGCAAGGCCGCCGTGAAAGACGGCATGCGCAGCCTGCGTGAAGACGGCTGGCGCTTGATCCGTGAAGGCAAAACGACCATTGACGAAGTGATGCAGAACACGAAGGACGAAGAAAGTCACGTCCGGTTTAATGCAGCGGTCGAGACGCCCGTTGCGGGGGCCGCACACTAATGGCCTCGTTCGCCTACACCGCCATCGACCGCCAGGGCCGCCGGACCACCGGCGTCATCCCGGCCGAAAGCCGCGCCGCGGCCATGGACGCCGTCGCCAGCCAGGGGCTGTCGCCGATCTCCATCGCCGAAGCCGCCGCAAAAAACAGCGGCTTCAGTCTCAAACTCGGCGGCGGCACGAAAGTGCCCGCCAAGGCCGTCGAAAACTTCACCCGCGAACTCGCCAACCTGCTGGCGGCCGGCTTGTCGCTGTCGCGGGCGCTGGCCCTGCTGAAGCGCGAATCGTCCAACGCAGCGGCCAAGAACGCCTGGACGAAAATCCATGACAGCGTCGTCGGCGGCGAGCCGTTGGCCGAATCGCTGGCGAAGTTCCCGCAGGCTTTTTCCAGCGTGTACATCGCCATGGTCCGTGCCGGCGAAACCGGCGGCTTCCTCCACGTCGTGCTGCAGCAGATTTCGGATTTCCGCCAGCGCGAGCAGGACCTGAAAGGCAAAGTCAAAGCGGCGATGATTTACCCCATCGCCCTGGCCTCCGTGGCGACCGGCGTGCTGATCTTCCTGATGACGTTCTTCATCCCGAAGTTCAGCGCCATCTTCGAACAGTTCGGCTCGAAGCTGCCGGCGCTGACGCAGGTCGTCGTCGCCATCAGCGGCTTCCTGATCAGCTACGGCCTGTTCATTGCGATCGGCCTCGCTGTAGGCGTTTACTTCCTGCGTAAGTGGATGGCCACCCTTGCCGGCAAACGGGCTATCGAACGTCTGGTCCTGCGCACGCCGGCGCTCGGTCTGGTCGTCGCCCGCTTCGCGCTCGTGCGCTTCAGCCGCATGCTCGGCACTCTGGTCGGCAGCGGCGTGCCGCTGGTGGCCGCGTTGAAAGTCGCCAAGGAAGCGATCGGCAATCAGACCTTGTCCGACGCCGTCGCCAGCGCCATCGACCAGGTGCAGCGCGGCACGCCGTTGAGCAAGGCGCTTTCCTCCAACACGCAACTGTTCCCCGCCAGCGTGATCGAAACCATTGCCGTGGCCGAGGAGACCGGCCGCGTGGACAAGGAACTGCTACGGCTGTCGATCGCGTACGAAGGTGACCTCGACCGCAACTTGCGAACCTTCGTCGCGCTCGCCGAGCCGCTGCTGCTGGTCATCATGGCCGCCATCATCGGCACGGTCGTCGTCGCCATGCTGCTGCCGGTCTTCACGCTGCAGGACATGATCAACTAACGAAACCGCTGGTGGCTGGTAGCTAGTGGCTATTGGCTAAGAAGCAGAAGGTCCCTTTTTCCGGGCTATTAGCCACTAGCTACTAGCTACCAGCTTTAGAGAATTATGCCCCACTCTTCCCGCAATCGTCGCCGTTCCGGCTTCACCCTCATCGAGCTGTTGCTGGTTCTGGTCATCCTGGCCGTTCTGGCCGGCATCGTGATTCCGAAGTTCACCGGCCGTGCTGAGGACGCACGCAAGCAGGCGGCGAAGACACAGATCGACGGGTTCAAGACCGCGCTGGACGCCTTCGAGGTCGACATCGGCCGTTACCCCACCGAAGCCGACGGCGGCCTCGACGCCCTCGTCGTCGCACCGGCCGGCGCACAGAACTGGCACCAGACGATGTCGCAGATCCCCAAAGACCCCTGGGGCAACCCCTACCAATACCGCCAGCCCGGCACGAAGAACCCGGGCGGCTACGACGTCTATTCCTACGGCGCCGACGGCCGCGACGGCGGCACCGACGACATCGGCAACTGGGAAGCCGGCAAGTAAACCCCTGCGACAATCCCTTTGACCCGACGGCCGAACCAACTTCGCGGTTTCACGCTCATCGAGCTGATCCTGGTGCTGATCATCATCAGCATCATGCTCGCGATGGCCTCGCCGACGCTGCGCGGCTGGGGGCAGGGCCAGAAGCTGCGCAACAGTATCGATTCATTCATCGCCGCCACCGGCTACGCCCGTAGTCAAGCCGTGACCCAGGCCCGGCCGCACGCGGTCGAAATCGATTCGACGGCCAACACCTATCTGGTGCAGTCGATCGAAACCGGCGGCGTGCGCAAGCCCGTCCCCGGCGACTTCGGCGTGGCCAACACGCTGCCAGAGGGGTACACAATTCGCCTCGTCAGCGGCGGCAGCACCGGGTCCGCGACCGACGGCGCGTCGGCCGTGAATGCCGCATCGGTCATCTTCTACCCCGACGCCCGCGCCACGCCCGCCGTCGTGGAAATCAAAGCGGCCAACGGCGAGATCGCCCTCATCGAGTGCCAGAACCCCGCCGAGCCGTTCAAACGAGCGGACGTGAAGCCGTGACACGTTTCCGCCCCCATCAGTCGGCCCGCCGCGGGTTCACCTTGATCGAGGTGCTGGCCGCCCTCGTCCTGATCGGCGTGGTGCTGCCGGTCGCGATGCGCGGCATCAGCCTGTCGCTTCTGGCCGCATCCAAAGCGCGGCACACCGGCGAAGGCGTCGAGCTGGCACGGCACAAACTGGCGGAACTGTCGCTGGCGACCGACGTCAGCGCCTACGTCGGCACCGGCGACTTCGGCGTCGAATGGCCCGACTACAAGTGGAAAAGCAGCTACGTCTCGCGCGACTACGGCGTGAACGAACTGACCGTCGAAATCACCTGGAAAAGCCGCGGCCTGGACGAATCTCTTTCGCTCACGACGCTGACGTATCCGGGCGCGTACCTAGTCGGCGTACCGCCCGCGGCCGCCACGGGAGGGACCACCCCGTGACGTCGCAGTGCGAACAAAACTTCCTACCGACGATTCGCGTCACGTCGCGGCAGAAGCCGCGGATCGCCGCGCGGTCATCGGGCTTCACCCTCATTGAACTGCTGCTCGCGCTCGGCATGGTCGCGATGCTGATGCTGTCGCTGTACGTCGGCATGTCCACGGCGTTCCGCGCCCGCAAAAGCGTCGGCACGCAGACCGACGTGATGCGGCAAGCGAAGGCGGCGCTCGACCTGGTCGAACAGGATCTGCGTTCAATCCTGCCGCCCTCGGGCACATTCGCCGGCCCGTTCATTGCCGCGCCGGCCGGGCCCAAGGGGGCGACGATCGAGTGCTTCAGCTTCGGCACCGACTACGCCCGCCCCGAAGCGGCAACCCACGACGGCCTGCGGCGCGTGCTGCTGAGCAACGTGCCCGAAGCCGACGCGACGACGCTCGTCCGTGATGTCACACGCGACATGCTCGGCAACAGCGGCAATGCAGCCGAACAGGAAATCCTGGTCCGCGGACTCAGCGGCTTTACGGCCCGGTATTTTGACGGGTCGGCCTGGACTGACACGTGGGACAGCACCCAGCAGAACAACGCTCTGCCGCTGGCGGCGGAGGTGACGGTGCGCATCAGACGACCGACCTTGAGCGACCCGCAGGCCGAATACAGCATGAAGCGAATGATCATGCTCCCCTGCGGCCTGACGATAGAACAGGCCGCCGCCGTAGCCGCCGCCGCGGCCGGAACAGCCGTCCCGGCGGGCACCGCAGACCCGGCGACCCCTCCAAGCCCCAACGGTGCCTCATGAAGCGTCATCACACGAATAAGCGCGGCAGCGTGCTGATCATCGTGATGGTGGTCGTCTTCGCGATCGCCGCCATGGTGCTGTCGCTCGGCCGTCAGGCACGGGTGCAGGTGCTGGCGTCGGCGAACGATCTGTCCCAGCAGAAAGCCGACGCCGCCGAACGCGGGGCCGAGCAATACGTGCTGTCGCTGCTGACCGATTATCGGGAAACGCTCTCGACGCTGACGGAAGAGCACTTCTCTGCCGTCCCGGTCGGCGACGCGTTTGTCTGGATCATCCGCCCCACCTTCAACGACGTGAACACGCCGGCGTGGGGTTTGGTCGATGAATCCAGCAAGCTGTCGCTTAACACGGTCACCTACGCGCAGTTGATGGCCTTGCCGAACATGACCGACGAGCTGGCGAACGCGATCGTCCAGTGGCGTGGGCCGGACGCGGTTTCAGAGACGTCGACCGATACCGCGTCAGTGACGGCCGCGCCGCCGGCGGCGCTCGTCACCGGCGGTGTCACGAAGAACGCGCCGTTCGAAACCGTCGACGAATTGCTGCTCGTGCCCGGCATGACGCGCGAGCTGCTGTACGGCCCGCCCGCGACGGCCGCGCCCACAGAATCGGCCAACTCCGGCACCGGCGAAAGCTGGGCGCTGGCCCATGGCCTGTTCGACTTTTTCACCGCCTGGAGCACCGCGCCCAATACCGCGTCCGACGGCACCGCCCGCGTGTCTTATAACCGCGCCGAAGACCGCGACGCATTCACAGCGCTGCTCGGTGAAAAACTCGGCAGCGTGACGCGCGGCAACGAAATTCGCGCGGCCCTGACCACCGGCGGCCGCCGCCCGCAGCCCGTGCAGTCGGACGATTTGTTCGATTTCGCGACCAAGGCCGGCCTGAAGCAGGAAGAACTGGCGCTGATCGAAGACTTCGTAACCGACAATTCTGAAACCGTCTCCCTGAAAGGGCGCGTGAACGTCAACACCGCCCCCCGCGAAGTGTTATTAGCGTTAGGCGTTCTCTCCGAGACGGACGTCGACACGCTGATGAGTCGTCGGACGGAAGCCGCGGTCGCTACGCCCAATTCGGTGGCGTGGATTTTGGACGCCCTTAAAGACAAGGCCGTCGGCTTGGGCAATTTGGTTACCGCCCGCGGCCGGCAGTTTTCGGCCGACATCGTGGCGGCCAGCGGGAACGGGCGCGGCTTTCGGCACGTGCGGATCGTCGTCGACACCACGTCGTCGCCGGCCCGCATTGTCTACCGCCGCGACCTGACCGACCGCGGCTGGCCGCTGGAGCCGCAGCTGCTCGAACAATTAAAGGCCGGCCAATTCGTGGCCGCCCCAGGAACCGCCCAAGCATCGGGCCGTGCATCAGGAGTGCGTTGATGGCGATCGGCGGAACAATTCTCAGCCTCGTGCTCGGCGACCGCGCCGCGGTGCTGGCGCAGGTCGCTACCGACAAGGGCGCCCGCGTCGTGCAACACGTCGGACGCTTCGACGCCCCGGGCGACGCCCGCCTGCTGGACCGCCCCGCCGACACCGGCGCGGCCCTGGCCGTGTTCCTTGCCGGCCACGGCTTCAACGCCAAGAAGGCCGTCGTCGGCGTGCCGGCGCGGTGGCTGATCGCGCAGGAACGCGAGCTGCCGCCGGTCGACGTCAATGGCGCTGGCGACCTGCTCCGCCTGGCCGCCGAACGTCTCAGCCTGGCCGAAAGCGGGACCTTGGTCGCCGACTACGCCGGCACGATCGACAGCAAGTCTGCCAACCGCGTGCTGCTGGTCGGCATGCTCAAGCCGCAACTGGACAAGGTCACGCAATTGATCGAAGCCGCCGGCCTGACGCTGGCGGCGGTCTGCCCGACGTCGCTGGCCGTCGCCCGTGTGGCCGGCGGCGACAAGAGCGTGCTGCGGCTGACCGACGACGGCGCGGAACTGGTGCTGCAAACCGCCGGCAACCCGCGCACGCTGCAGCCGCTGACGCCCGACATCGCCGCGCTCGGCCCGGAACTGCGCCGCACCCTCACGATGCGTGGCGCGGCCGCCACCGACCTGATGCTGGTCGACGGCGTCGGCCTCACGGAAACCCAGCGCACCGACCTGTCGGGCCGCCTGACGCGCCCGCCGCAGCGGTTCGGCGAAGGGCTGGGCGTTACCGTCGACGCTGCCGCCCGCAACGGCTCGACGCTCACGCCCGAAGCCCACTGGCCCGCTGTCGCCTTGGCGCTGGCGGCCGCGGACAAGCGCGGGTTGCCGGTCGATTTTACCGATACCAAGCTCGCCGTCCGCCCGCCCAGCCGCTTCGGCCGCCGCACCATCATCGGCGCGGTGGTCGCGGTACTCGCCATTGCCGGGTTCGGCTGGCTGATCAGCACCGTGAACGCCCGCGAGGCCGAGGAGTTGCTGCTGGCCCAGCAGGTCAAGGACATGGACAAGCCGGTGAAGGAAGCCCGCTTGCTGACCGACCAGATCACCTACGGCCGCACGTATTTCGACACGCGCCCGCCGACGCTCGACTGCCTGCGGCAGCTCACGCTGGCGTTCAACTTCGACGAGCCGATCTGGGCGACGTCGCTCAAGATCAGCGAGGACGAGAAGGCGACGACGCCCGCCCGGCTCTGCGTGTTGGAGGGGCGGACGACGAATCAGCAGCTCGCGC
>DASVSC010000167.1:0-13089 GCA_036388295.1 Tepidisphaeraceae bacterium
GCGCTGACGACGCTCAGCATCCAAGGCCGCGGCGGGACCGATTCGGACATCGACCTCAGCGGCACCAAAACCCTGCAGGACGTCATTGACCGCATCAACGGCAGCGGCACGGGCGTACAGGCCGCCGTCAACGCCAGCGGCAACGGTCTGCAACTGACCGACACCAGCGGCGGCGTCGGCGACATGGTCATCGCCGGCGACGCCGCCGCCCCACTCGGCCTGGCCGGCACCTACACCGCCGCCACGCCGATCGTCAACGGCGGCAATCTGCAGCGCAAATGGGCCAGCACCGGCACGACGCTGGCCAGCTACAACGGCGGCAAAGGCGTGCCGGCCGGCGAGTTCGAAATCACCTCAGCGGCCGGCGACAAGCGGGTCATCGAAGTCGACCCGCTCAAGGACCTGACGCTCGGCGACGTGATTACCAAAATCAACGACCAGTTCAATGGCAAAGTCGTCGCCGCCATCAACGCCCACGGCGACGGCATTTCTCTCACCGACGCCAGCGCCGGCGCGGGCACGCTCACCGTCACCGAAAAAGGAAGCACGACGGGCGCGGGCCTGAATCTGGTCGGCAAGGCCGTCGCGGGCGTGCTCGACGGCGCGATGGAAAAGACCATCGACGTCACCGCCACCGACACGCTGCAGGCCGTCCAGAAAAAGATCACCGACCTGAACTTCGGCCTGGCCGCCAGCATCATCAACGACGGCAGCGGCGCGAACGCCTACCGCCTGAGCCTCAATGCCACCAGCGCCGGCACCACCGGGCAGGTCACCTTCGACGCCGGCACCACACGGCTCGGCACGCGCACGCTCGTCAAAGCGCAGGACGCCGCGGTGTTCGTCGGCTCGGGCGACGGCGCACAGCCGCTGCTGATCACGTCGAGCAAGAACCTGATCACCGGGGCCGTCAAAGGCGTCACGCTGAATCTCACCAGTGTCAGCAGCGACCCCGTCACCATCAGCGTGACCAACGACGTCACCAACGTCACCGACGCGTTGACGAAGTTCGTCGAGTCGTACAACGAGCTGGTCGACAAGATCGACACCTACACCAGCTTCCGCGTCGACAACGACCGGACCGACGACGGCTTCGTCACCGACGAAGACGGCAACAAGATCGATCCGAACAGCGGCACCAAGGCCACCACCAGCGAAGGCACCACCTACCGCAAAGGCGTTCTGCTCGGCGATTATTCGGTGTCGCAGGTGGAAGATCGTTTGGCGCAGATGATCCAGACGGTCATCCCGCAGGCCGGCAAATACCAGAGTCTGAGCAGGATCGGCCTGACGGTCGCCGACGGCGGTAAACTGGAGTTCGACGCCGACACTTTCAACGCCGCGTACGCCGAAGACCCCAACAGCGTCAAAGCCCTGTTCACGACCACCAGCGCAGCGATCAACAAGGAAACGCCGCTGCGTTTCCTCAACGGCGGCAAAGGCGTGCGGACGGCCGGTGACGACAAGGACGACTTCAAAGCCACCCTCAAAGACGGCACGAGCCTGAACGTCCGCATCGGCACCGCCGAATCCGTCGGGCAAATCCTCAACGCGATCAACGGGGCGGGTAAAGGAAAGCTGCTGGCCGAACTGGATTCGAACTTCAAGCTCATCCTCAGCGACCTGACCACCGGCGCGACGGCCGGAAAAATTGAGCAGTTGAATAATTCTCAGTTACTGTTGGACATGGGCATCGCGTCGACGCCGACGGAAGGCAAATACACAGGCCGAAAACTCGTCAGCAGCGACCCGCTCAGCAGCGCCACCGGCGGCATCGGCGTGCAATTCCAACAGACGATCAACGGCCTGATCAACCCAGTCGACGGCCTGATCCCGAGCGAGAGCAAAACGATCGACAGCAAGATCACGCAATTCCAGGGACGCATCGAAGACCTGAACACCCTGCTCGACCAGAAGCGGCTGCGGCTGGAAAAACAGTTCAACAACCTCGAATCCGTCCTGGCCAAGCTCAAAACGCAGCAGTCGTCGCTCGGCAACATCGGTTCGGCGGCATAAAGCGTTCACTCCGTTGGCGGAAGGACTTATACTTCCGCCGATGAACGCACGCCGATTCACCGCGCGTCTTCTTACGATTGCCGTCGCCTTGGCCGCCCCGGCCGTCGCTGCTACACCGGCCGAGCAGGCGCAGGCGACGATCGACAAGGGCCTCGCCTTCCTGAAAACGCAGCAGCAGCCCGACGGCGGCTGGCAGGCATCGGACCGCCACCCGCCCGCCATCACGGCCCTTGCACTGCGCGCGTTCGTGCAGGACGACAAGTACGACAGCAAAACCGATTTCGTCGCCCGCGGCTTCACCAAGCTGCTCGGCTACCAGACCAGCGAAGGCGGCATCTACAAAGACCTGCTGGCCAACTACAACACGGCCATCAGCGTCAGCGCGTTGATCCACGCCGAAGACAAAGCGTTCCAGCCCCAAATCGATAAGGCCATCGCCTACCTCAAGCAGTTGCAGTGGACCGAAGAGACCAAGCCCGAGTTCGTCAACGACAAAGAGAAGTTCACCGGCCAACAGGTAGTGAAAGGGAGCGACGACCCGTTCTACGGCGGCTGGGGCTACGGCGGACGCAGCCGCGGCGCGGGGCGGCCCGATTTGTCGAACACGCAGTTCGCCGTCGAGGCCCTGCGCGACAGCGGCGTTCCCGCCAATGACCCGGCCATGCAAAAGGCGCTGCAGTTCATCGCCCGTTGCCAGAACAACAGCGAGACGAACGACCAGCAATGGGCCGGCAACGACGGCGGCTTCGTCTACGGCCCGAGCGACGACCGCAGCGGCGAAAGCTTCGCCGGCGCGACGACCGACGCCGGTGGCAAACGCCAATTGCGCTCCATGGGCACGATGAGCTACGCCGGCCTGAAGAGCATGATCTACGCGGGATTGAATCGGGACGACGCGCGCGTCCGTGCCGTGTGGGCGTGGATCAATCAGAACTTCACTCTTGAAGAAAACGTCGGCCTGGCCGCGGCGAAACCCGAGGCGGCCAAGTCGGGGTTGCTCTACTGCTGGCTTTCAACGGCCAAGGCGCTGCGCGCCTACGGCAAGCCGCAGTTGAAGTCGCCCGATGGAAAGACGACCGACTGGCGCGTCGCCCTGATCGAAAAAGCCGCCGCCGAGCAGAAGCCGGACGGCAGTTGGGTAGGCTACAAGGCCGTCATGGAAGATAACCCGATACTGGCGACCAGCTATGTCGTGCTGGCGTTGCAGGAAGCGCAGGCGGACCTGAAGGCGCATCCGGCGAAGTGACTTCGATGTTGAGCCGCGGGTGTGAACCCTCGGCTCAACATCAAAATGCCCTCACCCGATTACGCCCATCGAATCAGCCCCGGCTCGAACGGCGTGGCCATGTTCGCGATAGCGGGCACCACGCGTACGTTCAGTTGCCGCCGGCCGGTCACCCGGCAGTCGATTTGCGCCTGGTACCGTCGTCGGCCGTCGGTCGCGTTGGCGTCCGCTGTCATCGCGATCGGCCCGCAGTTCGCCTCGGGCGGACTGATCACGATCTCCACCCGCACGTCGGCCGGCGAGAGGGCGCCGAGCGTGACCGTCGCCTCGACCGCAATCGTTTCGCCGGCACGCAATTGCCCGTGGTCGGCGACGCGCACGTCGCTGACCGAAACGCCGTTCCAGTTGGCGCGCAAACGGTCTTTCTCATGCGCAAGCGTGACGGCCGGCTTGAAGCCGTCGGCAGCCAAGGTGCGGCCGCGCTGCAACGCCGGCCGGTACAGGCGCTCGGCGTATTCGCCGACCATGCGGCGCGTGGAAAACACGGGCGCGACCTCCGTGAAGCAGACACGCATCCGTCGCAGCCAGGCCTTGGGCAGGCCACTGGCGTCGCGGTCGTAGAACGTGGGCGCGACGGATTTTTCCAGCAAGTCGTACAGCGCATCAGCTTCCAGACGGTCCTCGACTTCCGGGTCCGGCAGACTGTCACCATTGCCGATCGCCCAGCCGGACAGCGGTGACGTGGCGTACGCTTCGACCCACCAGCCGTCGAGGATCGACAGGTTCAGCACGCCGTTGGCGGCCGCCTTCATGCCGCTGGTGCCGCTGGCTTCGTGCGGGCGGCGCGGGTTGTTCAGCCAGACGTCGACGCCCTGCACCAGGTGGCGGGCGATTTCCATGTCATAGTTATCGAGGAACAGCATGCGCTCGCGCACGGACGGGTCGTGGCTGAACTGGACGATCGCCTGCATCAGGGTCTTGCCCCCTTCATCGGCCGGGTGGGCTTTGCCGGCGAAGACGAACTGCACCGGCCGGTCGGCGTGGGCGATGATGCGCCGCAGGCGCTCGGCGTCGCGCAGCAGGAGTGTACCACGCTTGTAGGTGGCGAAACGGCGGGCGAAGCCGATGGTGAGCACGTTCGGGTCGAGCAGGCGGTCGACCACGCTGGCCGGCACGTTCGTGCGGGTGGCGGCTTGGCGGCGGGCGAGCATGCGGACGTAATCGATCATCCGCTGCCGGGCGACGTTGCGCAAATCCCACAGGTCGGCGTCGGACAACGCGGCGATTTTCTTGAACTCCGGCGGGTCGGCCGGACCGACCAAGGCGTCGATTTCCGGGCTGATCCAGGTGCGCAAATGCACGCCGTTGGTGACGCTGGTGATCGGCACTTCATTGACGGGAACGCCCGGCCAGATCGGGTTCCACATGCCGCGGCTGACTTCGCCGTGCAGCGCGCTCACGCCGTTGCAGGTGTCGGCCAGACGCAGCGCCAGCACAGCCATGGAAAAGCCTTGCTTGCGGTCGCTGACGTCTTCACGGCCCAGGGCGAGGAAGCCGTCTTCGTCGAGGCGCAGCTTCGTCCAGTAGCCGTTGAAATGGCGGAACATCAGGTCGGGCGTGAACCGGTCGATGCCGGCGGGCACGGGCGTGTGCGTGGTGAAGACGTTCGTCGCCATGATGTGCTGGCGGGCTTCGTCGAAGGTCATGCCGGTGGCGTCGATCTGATTGCGCACGCGCTCCATCGCCAGAAAGGCCGAGTGCCCTTCGTTCATGTGAAACACTTCGGCCTGCACGCCGAGGGCGCGCAGCGCCCGCACGCCGCCGATGCCGAGGACGATTTCCTGGCGGATGCGTACGTCGCTGCCGGTGCCGTACAGGCGGGCGGTCAGGCGGCGGTCGTCCGGGGCGTTGCCGTCGACGTCGGTGTCGAGCAGGTACAACGGCACGCGCCCAATGGCGGCGCGCCAGACGCGCACCATCACGCGGCTGCCGGCCCAATCGACTTCCACCATTACCGGCTGCCCGTCCGGCCCGGTCGCGGGCTCGACGGCCAGGTCGGCGAAGTCGTGCTCGGGAAACTCTTCCTGCTGCCAGCCGTTCGGGGCCAGGCGCTGTTCGAAATAGCCGTTGCGATAGAGCAAGCCCACGCCGACGAGCGGCAGGCACCAGTCACTGGCGGCCTTCAAATGGTCGCCAGCCAAGACGCCGAGGCCGCCGGAATAGATCGGCAGCGATTCGTGCACGCCGAACTCGGCCGAGAAATAGGCGACCGTCCCGCCCGCGTCCGCCCCGCCGGGGAACACCGCCGGCCGGGCCAGATCGGCTTGCATCAGGGCGACCTGCTCGTTGAGCGACTGCACGTACTTCGGGTCGGCGGCCGCGGCGGCGAGCTTGTCCTGCGCGATCTCCTTCAGCAGCCGCACCGGGTTCCGGCCGACCGTGCGCCAGGCGTCGTGGTCCAGGTTCACGAACAGCGACCGGGCCGTCGGGTGCCACGTCCACCAGAAATTGCGGGACAGCGTCTGCAGCGGACGCAGCACGTCTGGCAGGGCCGGCGTTACGCGAATCGTCAGGTCAAGGCTGGGAGAGAATCCATTCATAATCGGCCGCTTTCGATATCAATTGGGGAGATTCTTTAGGGCAGACGGTGCGAACGACGCCACGCGTCACGTTCGAACCGGTCAACCTTTCGGCTCGACGCGTTTGTAATAGAACTGTGAATCCTGGGCCCGCTGGGCAACGAGATGCAGGCTGAACGGGTACTTGAGATTGCAGGCGCCGTAGAACTCGATGATGCGCAGGCCGTGGCGGGCCTGGCGTTCGATGTTGGCGTCGACCTGGTCGGTCAGTTCGGTCGGGATGAGCTTCTGGCGGTCGTAGTCCCAGTGGGGGTCGATACGCAGTTGCAAGTGGGCTTCGGACCAGTCGATCGGGTAGCCGAGCACGTGGCCGGAGCCGGTGTCGGGGGTGTAAAACCAGAAGCACATGAACCGGTCCTTGCGGGCCGTGCCGGTGGCGTCGGGGCTGCCGGTGATGAGCTTGGCGTGGCTGGTACGAATGGCCTGCCCGCCGAGGGGCTTGGCGACCCAGACCCGGCGCTCGACGGTGTCGTACAGGCCGACGTGCGGGTAGCTGCCGTTGAACTTTTCCGTGCAGAGTTTGGTCGATACCGCGGGCCCGGAAGAGGAAGCGCCGGGGTTTTTGCCGAAGCCGAACATGGGTGGTCGTAGGATAGCCTGCGGCGGGGTCGGTTGCATGCCTTTAGCTTTCGGGGGCTATGGTTACAATCGAAAGCCTCGTGTCCGCTGGCGGGCCGCGTAAGGAGACTGGATGACCGCATTGCTTCTCGCAGCCGTCGAACTCGGCGGCTATATCAATGGCTTCAAGTTGTTGCCGTTCGTCTTGTTGTCGCTGGCCTGGCTGAAGGCGATGACCTGGGCGGACAAGGACGCCGACACCGCCCGCCTGCCCCGCGAAACGGTCAGCCTGGTGAACCTGAGCCTCTGGATCGTCGGCCTGCTGCTGGCGCTCATCGTGCCGACCTTCTGGGGCGCGCTGCCGGTCTTCCTTTTGTTCTTCGTCGCCAACGTCGGCGTCTACCTGATGTGGCGGAAGAAATCGGTCGGCCTGAAGGATTTGTCGCAGCAGTTCGCCGACTGGAAGCGGAACCTCGGCAAGAAAAAGGAAAAACGCGTCACGGCCAGCGAGAACGCGGTCGTCCTGATCGACCGCGGCGGCAAGCCCTACCCGCCGCCGGCGGACGATTCGCCCGCCCGGCCCGCGTACGACACCGTGCAGTCGGTGCTGCAAACTCCGGTCCGCTACGGCGCCAGCCGCATCGACCTGCGTCCCGTGGAGGGCGGCGCCGTCGTCCGCTACACGGTGGACGGCGTCACCATGGAGGGCAAATCGATTCCCAAAGAGGCGGCCACGAGCGCGATCGAATTGATCAAGCAACTGGCGCAGCTTGACACCGCCGACCGGCGCAAGCCGCAGAACGGCAAGATCAAGATCACCACCGAAGCGGGCCGGCACGAAGTCGAGGTCTACACCGCCGGCAGCACCAGCGGCGAGATGATGAAGCTGACGTTCGACTTCAAAAAGCAGTTCGATTTCCGCGTCGACTCGCTCGGCCTCCTGTCCGACCAGCACAAACAAGTCATGGCCACCGTTGCCGAGCCGGGCGGCATCGTCCTGCTGACGGCACCGGACGGACAGGGTCAAACGAACCTGGCGTACGCGATGCTGAAGCAGCACGACGCGTTCCTGTCGAACATCCAGACCTTGGAGCGCAATCCGCCGATCGAGCTCGAAGGCATCACGCAGAACAAGATCAGCGGCACCGCCCCGTCGGGCGAAGAGACCAAGCAGATCGACTGGATGATCAGCCAGCAGCCGGACGTGCTCTTCCTCGACCGCTGCGACGACCCGCGCACCGCCATTGATCTGGCCAAATACACCCAGGACGGCCACCGCGCTTACGTGGCCATGCGGGCGGGCAACACGTTCGACGCCTTGGCGCAGTGGCGCAAGCTCATCGGCGACGACACGCTGGCGATCAACAGCCTGCGGCTGATCATCGCCGAGCGCCTCGTCCGCACGCTGTGCGAGGCGTGCAAGGTCGCCTACTCGCCCGAGCCCGAAGCGCTCAAGAAGATGAACATGTCGCCCGAGCGCGTGACCAAGCTTTTCCAGCCGCGCAAAGAGCCGATGCGCGACCAGAAGGGCAACGAAATCCTCTGCCCCTTCTGCCAGGGGATGGCCTACAAGGGCCGCACGGGCGTGTTCGAATTGTTCCGTATCGACGACGAAGTCCGCCAGGCCGTGCAGGCGGGCGGAACGACGAACCAGTTCAAGGGACTGTTCCGCAAGCAGAAGCAGCGTTATCTGCAGGAAGCGGCTTTGTCGCGTGTCGAAAAGGGAGAAACGAGCGTCGAAGAGGTGCTGCGCGTCCTGCGTGGCCCGTCATCGGGCAGCAGTTCCCGTTCCGCGGCCGCCCTCGATTAAGCCGTCCGTCAGCACGCCCCGGCCGTCGCCGTTGCAGAGGTTATTGCCATGATCTTCTCCGTTGCCATCATCCTGATCGTCCTGGGTGTGACCTACATTCATTACCTGCAAGGCGCGTTCACCGCCGCCATCTCCGCCGCGTGCGCGCTGGCGGCCACGCTTGTGGCATTCGGCTATTTCGAGAACGCCATTAATTCCATGAGCCAGACCGGCTTCAGCGACTATGCCGCCGGCATGTCGCTGCTCGTGATCTTCGCGATCACCTATCTGGTGCTGCGGATCGGCGCGGACGCCCTTGTGCCGGGCAACATCGCGCTGCAGTTGTACGTCGAGAAGGCCGGTTCGATCGTCTTCGGCGTCGTCGCCGGCCTGCTCTGCGCGGGCACGTTCGCCATCGGCGTGCAGATGATGCCTATGGGCGCGGCCGTCTACGGGTACGCGCCTTACGAAGTCGAAAGCGAACGCCCCGTGGCGGTTCCCGCGACGATGCTCGGCAAATCGCGCGCCATCGATACATTCGTTTACAACGAAGTGGTGCCGGAGAAACTCGCCAATCCCAGCAGCCTGCTCTTGCCCGCCGACAGTCTGGTGCTGTCGCTGGTGAAGGTGACCAGCGGCGGGTCGCTCAGCGGCGCGCAGTCGTTTGCCGCCATCCACCCCGACCTGCCGACCGAAGCATTCGCCACCCGCATCGGCGCTGAAACGAGCGGCAAGCACGTCATCCTGAACACCGCCAAGCAGACGAACGTGACGTTAACCGGTTTGTACACGCTGCCCGCCACCATCACCGCGCTCGATACCGAAGTCTCAGACCTTCGGCCGAAGAAGTTGAACCTGACGTTCAAGCCGTCCACGGGTGAACAGCTGCTGGCCGTTCGCGTGACGTTCAATGACGCCGCCGCCGACAAGGACGCCCACGTGCGCTTCACGCCGGCCGCCGCCCGCCTGGTCATTGACGGGGAGACGTATTACCCGATCGGCACCATGGAAGGCGCGTCGCACATCGGGCTTAATCGCATCGACGACATGATCCCCGTGCAGCTGCAATCGGGCTTCAACGGCGTCGACCTCGTCTACGCCCTGCCGAAATCGGCCGCCGACGCGTTGGCCAAGCCGGCGGCGGAAGACGCCGTTCGATTCGTTGAGCTGAAGCTGTTCGGCCGAATGGATTTGTCGGGGAAAAAGGTCGAGCCGTATCCGGGCGCGTCGAAGACGATCAAACTGGCACGCAAGCCGACCAGCCCGCTCGGCCTGACCCTGAGGCCCGCCGCCGCGCCGACGCCGTAACGCCCGTTGCCGCAGAAGTCCGTGGTGGCCAGACAAGCCGAGTGAATACGCACGCGGACCTGCCTTGAACGTCCGAGCGGTATACCTCACTTGCCGACGCAGAAGGAAGCGAACACCCGGCCGAGCACGTCGTCGGGCGTTACGCGGCCGAGTACTTCACCCAGCGCGTCAACGGCGCGGCGGACCTCCTCGGCGATGATCTCAGTCGCGTCGTCCGGCAGCGCCGCTGCCCGCACTAAGGCGCTACGCGCGGCATCGACGGCGGCGACATGACGGGCGGTCAACGCAAGGGCATCACCGCGATCTTCGCCGAACGCCAAAGCGTCCATTCGCTCACGCAGCACGGCCAAGCCGTGACCGTTCGCCGCCGAGACGACGGCTGTTTGGTCACTTTCGGTGGCCGGCTGCGGGAGCAGGTCTGCCTTCGTGTACACGACCAGATCCGCCGGCCGCGACAGCCAGGCGGATGTTGACTGGGTGACGTCGCGGACTTCCACCACGAAGTCGGCCTCTTCGACGGCTCGGGCGGCTCGCGCCTGCATCTGCCGGGCGATATCGTCGTCGCCCGCGCGTTCCAGGCCGGCGACGTCGATCACACGCACGAGCCCGCGCGCGAGCGCGACTTCGGCCGACAACGCGTCGCGCGTCGTGCCGGCGACGGGCGATACCACCGCCCGTTCGTGCCCTGCGAGCGCGTTCAGCAGCGTGCTCTTGCCGGCGTTCGGCAGGCCGACCAGGACGAACGACGGCTCGCCCGTCAGCCGTTCGGTCCGGGCAGTGTTTGTGGCCAATTCATCCAACGCGGCGGCGGCGGCGGTCACACGGCGGCGCAGTTCGTCGCCGTCGATGAAGGCGATGTCTTCCTCCGCGAAATCGATATTCGATTCGAGCAACGCGAGCGCGTCGGCCAATGACCGCAACGGTTCGGCCAGTCGTCGCGACAGTTCGCCCGCCAGCAGCTGCCGGGCCGCACGGAGCTCGCCCGCGTGCGTGGCGGCGATCGTCAGCGCGACCCCTTCGGCCGCGGCCAGATCGATCCGGCCGTTGAGAAACGCGCGGGCGGTGAACTCCCCCGCTTCGGCCGGCCGTGCGCCGAGCGCGAGCAGCGTGTCGATCAGCACGCGCGCCAGCAGCGGGTTGCCGGGGAGGTGCAGTTCGACCAGGTCGTCGCCGGTATAGCTGCGCGGGGTGACAAAGGTGTAAGCCCATGCCGGGCAGGCGATGCCGTCGAAATGGAGCAGCACGCGTTCGACCGAACTCGGCCGCGCCTGGGCGCCGGGGGCGAGTCGGCGAAGCAGCCGAAAGGCGTCCGGTCCGGCGAGGCGGACGATCATCCGTGCGGCGGGACCGACAGCGGAACTGATCGCGACAATGGTGTCGGCCGGGTTCACGTCGGGCCTCTGGTTCACTCTTCCCCCTGGACTCAGGACGAAGAGTCAGGGTTGGGTTTGAGCAACTTTACGTTCGCCCTCACGCTAACCCTCTCCCGTTGCGTGCAACGGGAGAGGGAACAAGCGCAGATGCCGCTTGCAACTTACCGCCGCTTATCGCGGGCTTTTTTCTCCGCCTCATTCCGAATCTGCTCGACCTTTTCCTGCATCTTCATGAACCACGCCACCGGCCCGCTGGCGGGCTTTTTCACCGCGACTGCGCCGCCCGGCGTTCGGCCGACGACTTCGCCGTCGACGAACGTCGGCCCGGCCGCAGCCAGGGCTTCGCGATCGGCGATGTGCTTGCGGACGATCTTGCTTTCGATGATGCCGAAGATTGTGCTCGCCAGGATGTACAGGTTCAGGCCCGACGGGCTGCTGTAGAGGAACACCGGGAACAGCAGCGTCATCCACTGCATCATCTTCTGCTGCTGCTCCTGTTCGGGCGTTGTCGCGATGGGCTTGGGCGTGACCTTCTGCTGCAGGAAGAACGCGCCGGCGAGCAGGAACGGGATGACGTTCAAGCCGTCGATGTGCAGGATCAGGAAATCGAACGGCTGCTTGAAGGCGATCAGGTGATCGGGCTTCGACAAATCGTCGATCCAGGTCATGCCGTACAGGAACGGGGCCTGTCGCAGTTCGAACGTGCTGCTCAGGCCGCTGTAGAGCGCGATCCAGATCGGCATCTGCAGGAACATCGGCAAACAGCCCAGCACGGGGGCCGCGCCCTGGGTCTTGTAGAACTCCATCATGGCCCGGTTCAGGCCCTCTTTGTCGTCGCCGTACTTCTTCTTGATGCGTTCGATTTCCGGGCCCATTTTTCCCATTTTGGCCATGTTGACCTGGGCGCGTTTGGTGATGGGGTGCAGACAAGCGCGGACGACGAAAACCAGCGCGATAATCGCCAGGCCCCAGTCGCGTAGCACGGTCTGGAAGAAGCCCAGCAGCAGCATCAGGAAATCGACAAGCCAATGGAACGTGCAGAACGCGCACGAGCCGCCCGTTTCCAGCGTGTGCTGGTAGCCGAGGGCGAGGTAGTAAGGATTTTTGAGGAACTCGCGTTTGCGCGGGCCGAAGAAGACGCGTGCTTCGATGGCTTGGCTGCTGCCGGCGGCGAGGGTGAAGTCGCTCGTCTCGATGTCCAGCACGACTTGCCGCTTGGTCGGTTCGCTGTCCGGGTTCAGGGCCTGCGCCTTGGCCGACTTGATCCAGCTGCCGCTGGTCGGGCGGACGATGCCGTTGAAGTAGTTGCCGCCCGCGCCGAACCAGAGCAGCGGCTGGTTTTCGTAAGTCGTGTAATCCTTGGTGGCGGAACTGCCGGACAGCGCTTCGAGGGCATCGAAGTGCATGATGATGGCGTTCTTCCCCTGATAGCCGGCGATGACCTGCCGGTCGCCGCCGCGCGGCTGTTCACTAGGCGGGAAGGTCGGGCCATTCAGTGCGGACGAGACGACGATGGCGCGGTTCGTGCGGTTCACGAAGCCGTAGGTGAACTTGGTGTCGTACCCGAGCGGGCCGGTCGCGCCGCCCTCTTCACGCGGAAGGATTTCGTAGGTTTTAACGAGCGTGAGCACGGGCGCACCGCCGGCGTCGGTCAGGTCGAGCGACAGCGTGGCGGACCGTTCGGTGGTGCGGTCGACGCGCCACAAGCCGCCGGTGAGCGGCTGGGAGACGCCGTCGATTTTGATCGACCGTGTCGCCAGGGCGAGCGTTTTGTCGTCGTACGGCTTTTCGAACTCGAACGGGTCATTGGCGTCGACGCGTTCAGTGAACTGGTTCAGCACCACGCCCGCCAGCCCGCCGCCGACGGGCGAGACGCGCATCTGCAAGGCGAACTGCTTGTCGTTCCGCTCGGCCGACCCGATCAGCACGTCGGCGGGCCGGGTGGCGGGCGTGTTGATCGACAGGCTGCCCGCGGGGCCGGTGGCGGCGGTGACGAAGCTGCCGACCGGCTGCGTGGCGGACAGGATGCCGGGCGTCGTGCCGGGAGTCGTGCCGGGCGTCGTCGGCGTGCTTTCCGCAGGCCGCAACGCCGGCTGCGTGGCGGGCGGCGGCGGCAACAGCGCCCAGCCCGTCGACCGCTCGACGAACTGAAGCAGCGGCACCCAGCCGAATAAGATTACC
>DASVSC010000168.1:0-8792 GCA_036388295.1 Tepidisphaeraceae bacterium
AGGCACGGAGACACGGAGAAGCAAGGCGCTGCGAGGAATACCAAAGACGAAACGATGCTGCTGCCGGCACGCCAACTGGCCGGATCGAGCCCGAAATGCTGACGGGGGTTTCGATTCCGTTTTCTCTTCCCTCCGTGTCTCCGTGCCTCCGTGGTGAATCTCCCTCCGCACGCCCCGACGTTTGTCGCGCGCGGCGGCGTCGCTATACTCGCGCGCTAGTTCGAACTGATTGCGAAGGAGCCCATGTCCGACCATTTGCCCTCCCCGGCCACGACTACCGTTCGCGGCATTGACTACAAGGCCGCCTTCCCGTTCGTGCACCTGTTCAAAGGGTTCCGGCTGGCGATCGATCCGTCGAAACTGGTATTGGCACTGGCCTTGCTCCTGCTGGTCTACACCGGCGGCCGGCTGATGGACGCGATCTGGCCGGACAAGCACCGCGCCGTGCAGAACGAACTGGACAACTACGCCGCCCGCCGCGTGAGCCTGCCGTCGGACCGCACCAACCGCGCCGACCGCGTGAACACCGAGGCCGCCTTCGCCCGCGACCGCGAGGCGCAGATCGCCGACCGCACGACCGGCATCCAGGCCACGCTTCTGAGCCTGGGCAAGCCGAAATACGACGCCGACTACGACGGCCTGGTCCGCGCTTACAGCGAGCGTCGCGACGCGACCGTCGCCGAGCTCGACAAAAGCTACAATGCCCTTCAGACCAAGACCGCCGACGCCGAGAAGGTCTACAACGAAGAGCGCCAGGCCGCCTACGCGGCCTATGCCAGCGACGTGCAACTGGCCAAGCGGTACGACAGCGAAGGCCTGTTCATTCACTTCCTGCGCTTCGAGGTCGACCGCATCGACGCGATCGTGCTGAGCGCGGTGAACTTGAACGTCCCCGGCGTCTTCGCCGGCCTGGGCGACTTCTTCCTCACCGCCCCCGCCTGGGCGTTCCGCCATCACCCGCTCTACTTCACGCTCTTCTTCGCCGGCCTGCTGCTGCTCTGGTCGATTTTCGGCGGCGCGATCTCGCGCATCGCGGCAGTGCAGGTGGCGCGCGACGAAAAGATCAGCCTGCGCCAAGCGCTGCGATTCAGCACCGGCAAGGTGCTGTCGTTTATCTTCGCCCCGCTGATTCCCGTCATCATCATCGCCGTGCTGGCGTTGGTCCTGGCGGTGGCGTCGGTGCTGATCAGCGTGCCGGGCATCAGCGGCATCTGGTCGGTGCTGATCGGCATCGTCTTCTTCCTGGCCCTGCTGGCGGGCCTGGTGATGATGCTGACGGCCGTCGGTCTGATCGGCGGCGGGCACTTGATGTACCCGACCATCGCCGCCGAAGGGTCCGACAGCTTCGACGCCGTCAGCCGCAGCTTCAGTTACCTGTATGCCCGGCCGTGGCAGTTGGGGTTCTATTCGCTGATTGCCCTTGTGTACGGGGCCATTACCTTCCTGTTCGTTCGGCTGGCGCTCTACGTCCTGCTGCTACTGGTGCACGGCAGCATCAGCCTGCTGCAGTGGGGCCAGGCGCGTGACGGCACGCCGATCATCGACGCGATGTGGCCGCGGCCGAACAACTTCATGACCCTCAGCTTCGAAACCCACTACGCCGCCCTCGGCCCGGTGCAGGCGGCGGGTGCGGGGCTGATTTCGTTCTGGGTGTACCTGGCCATCTCGCTGCTCGGGGCGTACGTCATCAGCCTGTACCTGTGCAGTGGCACGCTCGTCTACTTCCTGCTCCGCCGCGACGTGGACGCGACGGAAATGGACGAGGTGTACCTGGAACCCAACGACGAAGAACTGACCGAGACGGCCACGGAAACGACGTCGACCGACACCCCGGCCGTCGTCGCCACCGGAACGACCGCCGAACCCGCCGGCCAGCCGGTGGACGTGCCGGCCCCGCCGGAAGGCGAGCGGCCGGCGAACGGGTAAGCGATCCTCAGCCGTTCAACCCATTTTTCGTTTAGCCGGCGAGCATGCTCGCCGGCTAAACCTTTGGACGACTCGCCGACTCGCCGCCTCCCCGGTAAATTGGCCGGACTATGGCTTACGTCAACGACAATTACCTGAAACTCAAGGCCGGCTACCTGTTCCCCGAGATCGGCCGCCGCGTCAGCGCCTTCACCGCCGCCAACCCGACCGCCAAGGTCATCCGCATGGGCATCGGCGACGTCACCGAACCGCTTCCCGCCGCCTGCATCACGGCCATGCACGCCGCCGTCGATGAGATGGCCAATCGCGCCACGTTCAAAGGCTATGGCCCCGAACAGGGTTACGACTTCCTCCGCGAAGCGATCGCCAAGAACGACTACCAAAAACGCAACGCGAACGTTGCCGCCGACGAAGTGTTCGTCAGTGACGGCAGCAAGTGCGACTGCGCGAACGTGCTGGACATCCTGGGCGCGAAGAACGTCGTGGCCGTCACCGACCCGGTCTATCCCGTCTACGTCGACACCAACGTCATGGCCGGCCACACCGGCGAGGCCGACCCGCGCGGCGAATACGCCGGCCTCGTCTACCTGCGTGCCGAAGCGGCCAACAACTTCGCCCCCGCCCTGCCGACCGGCCATGTCGACGTCATCTACCTCTGCTCGCCGAACAACCCGACCGGCGCCACGCTCAGCCGCGACCAGCTCACGCAGTGGGTCGCGTACGCGAAGCGGGAGAACGCCCTGATCCTGTTCGACGCCGCGTACGAGGCGTTCATCACCGACCCGAGCGTGCCGCACAGCATTTATGAAATCGACGGTGCCCGCGAGTGCGCGATCGAGTTCCGCAGCTTCAGCAAAACCGCCGGCTTCACCGGCACGCGCTGCGCCTTCACGGTCATCCCTAAAGCCCTCGTCGGCAAAACGCAGGGGAAGAACGGCACGGGAGGCGAAACGGTCGATCTGTACAAGCTCTGGAACCGCCGCCACACCACGAAGTTCAACGGCGTCAGCTACATCGTCCAGAAAGGCGCAGAGGCCGTTTATTCACCCGACGGCCAAGCCCAAGTGAAGGGCCTGATCGAGCACTACCTGACGAACGCCACCCTCATCCGCGATGCCCTGACGAAGGCGGGCCTGAAGGTGTTCGGCGGCGTGAACGCGCCGTACTGCTGGGTCGAAACGCCCGGCCGCTCGCCGAGCTGGGACTTCTTCGACACGCTGCTGAACCAGACACATGTCGTCTGCACCCCCGGCGCCGGTTTCGGCTCCGCCGGCGAGGGCTACGTCCGCTTCAGCGCCTTCAATAGCCGCGCGAACGTCGAAGAGGCAATGCGGCGCGTCGTGAGCAAACTCTGAGGCAGAAGGCGTAAGGTGTAAGCAAGAAATGACAGTCGATTTCGGCCCTTACGCCTTACGCCTCTACCCTTACGCCTCATTTCCTTTATGATCGTCGCCCGCTTCGTGCCCATGGTGAAACGGATATCACTTCGGTCTTCGGAACCGACATTCCAGGTTCGAATCCTGGTGGGCACAATCCTCTGCGGCCCCTAGAAAGGGTTCCCGTCATGCGTACGTGACGCGGCCTTGTGACATCAAGGCCATGGCCGCTTAAGCGGCCATGCCTGAGGAACGTTCGATCGCGGTGACAATACGACAAAGGGTGAATCGGTCTATTACCGGTGTCGATTCACGCTTTCCGCCGCGCGGTGATCTGCAAATGCCCCGCCGCCGCCGCGGCCGACGGGTCGCGGGCGAGGGCCTGCTCCATTGCGATCAAGCGGTTGACCGCTTCCGGGCCTTCCAGCAGGCGTTTGTTCTGCCGCACCGGCAGGATCGTTTTGCCGATGACGTCGACCACGTCGAAACCGACGCCTTCGAACAGTCGGCCCAGCGTGTGCGGCGTGAAGGTGGTGAGTTCGAAGCGCTCGCGCTCGTCCGGCGTCAGCCAGTTCGTTTTGCCGGTCTTGATGAACTCGTCGAGCGCGTCCAGATTGCCGCGCTCGATGTAGTGCCCGATGGCCGCCAGTTTGTTGTCGGCCGTGGCGATGACGACGCCGCCGGGCGCGGTGATGCGGGCGATTTCGCGGGCGGCCTTGAACGGGTCGCTGCAGATCGACAGCGGGTCGCCCATGGCCAGCACAAGCTGAAACGCATCGTCGGCCAACTGGGGCATGTCGACAATGTCGCCGACCACAAGCGTTGCCTTCCGCTCCCGTGGGCCGGTGACCTTCTCGCGCGTGCGCTCGATCATGTTGGCCGAATGGTCGAGAAACGTGGTCGGGAAGCCGCTTTTGAGCAGCTTCAAGCCCCATTTGCCGGTGCCACAGCCGAGGTCGGCACAGGCCGCGTTCGCGTCGCGCGGCAAATGCGGCTTGACCGTCCGCCAGGTGATTTCGTCGTGAAACGCCCAGTACGGGTCGTCGTAAATCGCGTCGTACTGCCGGGCGACGCGGTTGTGATAGCGTTCAGAGGCTTTCCGCATGGGTTTATTTAACCACGAAGCACACGAAGGTCACGAAGATAGAGCCGGCGTCCGCATTCTCTCAGGCATTTTCCACTATTCCTTCCAAGAGAATAAAGCGGTGGCACGGCGTCCGATGCCGAGTGAATCTTCGCGTCCTTCGTGTACTTCGTGGTTAGCTTCTGACCAGCTGCGCGAATTGCTCGCCGCGTTCTTCGAAGTTATTGAACTGCCCATAACTGGCGGTGCCCGGGGAGAGCAGGACGACGTCGCCGGGCGTGGCGAATTGCTTCGCGCGGGCGACGGCGCGGTCAAGCGTTTCGACGTATTCGCCGCCGCTGCGGCCGGCCAACGCTTGGCCGATTTGGCCGATCGTCAGCACCTTTTTGCAACGAACGGCAAGGTGGTCGCACATGGCGTCCCAGCTGAGGCCTTCTTTCATCGAGCCGCCGACAATCTGGATCACCCGGCCCGCAGGGAACGCATCGCAGGCGATGACGGCGGCCTCGGGAATCGTCGCGATCGAATCATTGAAATACCGCACGCCGTCGGCCTCGTGCACCAGTTGCAACCGGTGCGGCAGCCCGCCGAACTCGGCCACGCGGGCTTGAGCGGTTTCGAACGAAATGCCGGCTGTCTGGGCGGCCAGAAAGGCCGCTTGCGCGTTCGCTTGGTTATGCGCACCGGGCAATTTCAGCGCGAACGATTGCACGGCGTGCGTCGGGTAAATATGCGTCACCACGCCGGCCGTCGGCTGAAAGGTTTGCGACAGCGCGTCGTCCCGCCGCACGAGCGTGTCGCCGGGCCGTTGGAAGCGGACGATGTTTCGCTTGGCGTTCATGTACGCCTCGGCGTCGCCGTGCCATTCGACGTGGTCGAGGCCGAGCATCGTCAGCACCGCCACGTTCGGGCTCCAGTGCATCAGGCCGAGCCAATGGAGCATGTAGCTCGACAGTTCCAGCACGATCAGGCTGCGTTCGGTCATGCGTGGCAAGTCGGCTAGCAGCGATTTGCCGATATTGCCGCCGAGGAAGGCTTCGTCCCCCAGCATCAGGCCGAGGAGTTTGGAGGTGGTCGACTTGCCCTTCGTGCCGGTCACGCCGAAGACGCGGCCGGGGCAGCGTTCGGCGAACAGGCAAATCTCCGTCGTCACCGGCACGCCCGCCGCCGCCGCGGCCAGCAGCATGTCGTGCGTCGGCTTGACCGCCGGAGACGTGACGACGAGGTCGGCTTGCGTGAAGTCTTCCGGCCTTGATTCGCCCAGCCGAAACGTGATCGGCAGGCCGGCCAGTTGGTCGACAGACGCGGCGAGTTTCGACGCGTCGTCGCGATCGGTAACGGTGACAATCGCCCCCTGCTCGCACAGCCACCGTGCGACGGCAATCCCCCCGCCGAAACGGCCGAGGCCGAGGACGGTGACTTTTTTGCGGTTGACGTCATTCATGGGGATGCGGTCGAATCAACGCGAAGGGCTCAGAGGTTCGAAGTTTTCGAAGAAGAACATAGGGGAACAACGCAGCATCGGCCAAGCCCCGATGATGATGTTCGGGCCGGGAATTGCACTACCTTTTTTGCTCCGATGCTTCTTTTATTTAAGTCTTTGAGCCTTCGAAACCTTCGCGTTTCTGCTGACGCGCCATCAGCGGACCAGACCGCCCAGATCGTCGCGCATCGCGAGCGCCGCCCGGCGGACCGCGTCTTGCCAGGATTCCCCGGCCGCTCGCTGCGGGTAAAGCACGCTGCGGCTTGCGGATACGATCGCCCCTCGGCCGTTGGCGTCGAAGGCGCTGCGCGTCATGTCGGCGGTCGCCCCTTGCGTGCCGTAGCCGGGCAGCAGGAAAATGCTGCGGGGCATGCGCTGTCGGAGCGACGCCATGGTGTGCGGCTGGGTCGCGCCGACGACCGCGCCGATCGGGCCGTAGTCGCCGTCGCTGTCGTTCAGTGCGTCCAGCTTAGTGGCGAGGGTTTCGGCGAAGGTGTCACCGAGGTCCGTACGCAAATCCTGAAGATCGGCCGAGCCGGGATTGCTGGTGCGGACAAGGACGAACAGGCCCTTGTGCTGCTCGCGGCAGACGCTCAGGAACGGCTCGAGCGTGTCGAGGCCAAGGTACGGGTTCACCGTGATCGCGTCCGGCGTGGCGAAGCCGTAAGGCGAATCGGCCAGATGGGCGGCGGCGTAGGCGGAACTGGTCGCGCCTATGTCACCGCGTTTGACGTCGCCGATGACGAGCAGGCCGAGCGACTTCGCCTCGGCGACGACGTCGTAGTACAGCGCAACCCCTTGCGGGCCAAAGCGTTCGAAGTACGCGATCTGCGGCTTCACGGCCGGGGCCACGTCCCTGACCGCGTTCAACACGCCGCTGCAGAACGTCCGGACGGCACCGACGGCGGCACCGAGGTCATGCGGGTCCGCGGGCTTCAGCTCGGGCGGGAACGAATCCAGGATCGGGTCCAGGCCGACGCAGATTGGTGCGCCTTTGGCGGCAATCGCGGCGTGCAGGCGGTCGGCGAACGGTGCGGGCATGAGAATGTTGTACGGCGCGGCGGCCGGTTGGCAATCAGGCGGCCTCTGGTTCCCTCTCGCGGGTACGTGCGGGAGGTGCCGCGGGCAGGGTCGTGTCAGACGGATCGACGCTTTGCCGTAGGGCGGGCACTGCCCGCCGTTCCGCCCCGGCGGCGGGCAATGCCCGCCCTACAAGAGCGGCTACAGGTCGGTAGCGGCCATCGCCCGACGTTCGATAGCGGGCGTTTGGACCTGTTTGGCCGTCGGCCCTCACCCTGCCCTCTCCCGTGGGTACACGGGAGAGGCAACGCCGGTGGCCTCAACCGTCAACTGGTAAAGCACTTACCTTCGGCCCAGCCGGTGCACGGCCAGGGTGTCGCGCATCAGCAGTTCCTGCGTGCCGGGACAGCCTTGGGCGTCGGGGGTGGGCGTCACGCGTTTCCATGTCCCGTCGGCTTGCAGGTCCCAGGCGTGGTCGCAGTCGTGCAAACTGATTTCCATAATGTTCTGCAGCGACTGGCGGTGCGCGGGCTGTTCGACGGGAACGATGGCTTCTACGCGGTAATCGAGGTTCCGCACCATCCAGTCGGCGCTGCCGAGGTACAGTTCGTCGACCCCGTTGTTGGCGAACCAGTAGATGCGGCTGTGCTCCAGGAAACGGCCTAAGACGCTGACCACGCGGATGTTATCGCTCAGGCCCTTCACGCCCGGCCGCAGGCAGCAGAAGCCGCGGACGATCAGTTCGATCTTCACGCCCGCCTGGCTGGCGTCGTAGAGGGCTTGAATGATGCGGTCGTCCTGCAGGGCGTTCATCTTCGCCACGATGCGGCCCGGGCGGCCGGCGCGGGCGTGGTCGGCCTCGCGGGCGATCATCGTCAGGAAACGGTCCCGCATGTTCACCGGGGCGACCAGCAGCTTCGCGTAGTCCCGTTGCGCATTGCGGCCGGTAAGGTGGTGGAACAGGCCGATGACGTCGCTGGTGATCAGCGGGCTGGCGGTGAATAGCCCGACGTCGGTAT
The DNA here is from genome assembly GCA_036388295.1 of Tepidisphaeraceae bacterium. Classification (GTDB taxonomy): domain Bacteria; phylum Planctomycetota; class Phycisphaerae; order Tepidisphaerales; family Tepidisphaeraceae; genus RYN-431. The sequence continues at coordinate 7,909 of DASVSC010000168.1, forward strand.
ACAGGCCGGCGGTTTTGGAATTGTAATTGCCCGTGCCGACGTGGCAGTACGTGCGCAAACCGTCCGGCTCGTCGCGGACGACCATCGCCAGCTTGCAGTGCGTTTTCAGGCCCACCATGCCGTAGACGACGTGGACGCCGGCTTTCTCTAACTTCTGGGCCAGCTCGACGTTGCGCTGCTCGTCGAAGCGGGCCTTGATCTCCACCAGCACCGCCACCTGCTTGCCCGCCTCGGCCGCCCGGATCAGGGCCGGCACGAACGGGCTGTCCTGGCTGGTGCGATACAGCGTCTGCTTGATGGCCAGCACCTTCGGGTCCATCGCCGCCGTCTTGATAAAGCGTTCGACGGTGGCGCTAAAGCTTTCGTACGGGTGATGCACCAGCAGATCGCCCTGGCGGATGACGCTGAAAATGTCGTTTTCGTCGTCCTCCAGCCGCGGCGGCGTGAGCGGAACCCACGGCTTGAACTTCAGTTCGGGCCGGTCGAGGTTGGTCAGCGACATCAGATCGTCCATGTCGATCGGGCCGGGAACGTCGTAGACGTCTTCGGGGGCACACTCGGTCCCTTCGATGATCAGCTGGCGCATCTCCTCGCCCATGCCGGCCGGCAGTTCCAGGCGCACGACGCCGGCCAAACGGCGCTTCCTAAGTTCTTCCGTGACAAGGGCTAACAGATCGTCCGCGTCCTCCTCGTCCATTTCGATGTCGGCATTGCGCGTCAGGCGGAACAAGTGGTGTTCCAGTACCGTCATGCCGGGAAACAGGTCGGACAGGTTCGCCGCGATCACCGCTTCCAAGGCCACGAAGGAACAGCCGTCCTGCAGCGGCACCCAGCGCGGCAGGTTCTCGGGCAGTTTGATCCGGCAAAAGCTCCGTTGCCCCTCG
>DASVSC010000169.1:0-65975 GCA_036388295.1 Tepidisphaeraceae bacterium
AACTGGCGGTCCTGAACGTGACGCCCGAGGCCGGTTTGACTGCCATGCAGAACAGATTGCAGGCGAAGCTAGACGCTTTCGTCGCCATGCAGGCGTCGCGAAAAACAGCAGTAGAATAGGCTCCCATCCATGGCCAACGAAAATGCAGAAACGGGCAGGACGCTGAAGGGCTTGGCGTTCGTGTCGCCCTGGATCATCGGCTTTGTCGTCTTCACCGCCGTGCCGGTGGGATTGTCGCTGTACTACAGCTTCTGCGACTATTCACTGACGCTGCCGCCGGTGTTTACGGGCCTGGATAATTACCGCACGTTGATGGGCGACTCGATCTTCTGGATCAGCGTGCGCAACACCGCTTACTACGCCGTGCTGGTGCTGCCGCTGAGCCTGATCACGGCGCTCGGCATCGCGATGCTGCTGAACAACAAGATCCGCGGGCTGTCGATTTACCGCACGATCGTGTTCCTGCCGTCGCTCGTGCCCGCTGTCGCGGCGGCGATGCTGTGGCTGTGGCTGTTCAACGCCAAACTCGGCTTGATCAACGTCGGCCTTCGCGCGATCGGCATCTCCGAGCCGCCCGCCTGGCTGGCGGACCCGAACTGGTCGATGCCGGCGCTGGTGCTGATGAGCCTGTGGGGCGTCGGCAACACGGTCGTGATCTACCTGGCCGGCCTGCAGGACGTGCCGCGCGAGCTGTACGAGGCCGCCGACATCGACGGGGCGACGCCGATCCGCAAAATCTGGCACGTCACGCTGCCGTCGATTTCGCCGGTGATTTTCTTCAACCTGATCATGGGCATCATCGGCACGCTGCAGGTGTTCAGTCAGGCGTACATCATCACCGCCGGCGGGCCGGCGCGGTCGACCACCTTCTACACCATGTACCTGTACGACAACGCCTTCGTGAACCTGCGCATGGGTTACGCCAGCGCCATGGCGTGGATTCAGCTGCTGGTGATTCTGGCCCTGACACTGCTCGCCACCTGGTCGAGCAAAAAATGGGTGCATTACGGCGGTAAGTAAGGCGACGTACGAGACCGATTCGATGAGCAACCTCAATACCGGCCCGATAACGACCATTCCCGCGACGCCCGTGCAGAACGACGTCGCGATGATCAGCTTTCCCAAGACCGGGAACGACCGCCAGCCGGTCGCGCCGGACGGGACGGTCATTCCCGACCGCCGCACCCGCCGGACGCCGCGCTCCTGGCTGCTGCACATCCCGCTGGTGCTGGTCTGCGTCGCAGCCATCCTGCCGTTCCTGTGGATGCTGTCGACCAGCTTCAAATCGCTCGAAATGGCGATGACGTTCCCGCCGCAGTACATCCCCAAGCCGTTCCAGTGGTCGAACTACGCGGAAGTGCTGTCGAGCAACAAGACCGACTTTCTGCTCTGGACCCGCAACACGCTGATCATCGCCGTGCTCGGCGTGGCGGGCACCGTGTTTTCGAGCGCGCTCGTCGCTTACGGATTTGCCAAGATCAAGTTCCGTGGCAGCAAGGTGCTGTTCGCGGTCATGCTGATGACCATGATGGTGCCGTTCCCCGTCACCATGGTCAGCCTGTTCGCGGTCTTCAAATGGCTCGGCGAAACGACCGGCACCGAATGGCTCGGCACGTTCAAGCCGCTGTGGGTGCCCGCCTGGTTCGGCAGCGCGTTTAACATCTTCCTGCTGCGGCAGTTCTTCATGACGATCCCGGACGACCTGAGCGAAGCCGCCAAAATCGACGGCTGCTCGGAGTTCGGCATCTTCTGGCGGATCATCCTGCCGCTGGCCCGCCCGGCGCTGACGGTGGTGGCGCTGTTCGCTTTCATGGGCATCTGGAACGATTTCCTCGGCCCGCTCGTTTACCTGCAGCGGCCGGAACAGTTCACGCTGGCGCTGGGCCTGCAGAACTTCCAGAGCCAGCACGGCGGCACGCCGTGGCACCTGCTGATGGCGGCCAGCGTGATGGTCATTCTGCCCGTGGTTGTGCTGTTCTTCCTGGCGCAAAAGACCTTCATCGAAGGCATCGCCACCACTGGCATGAAGGGCTGATCGGGCCGAATGGACGGCGCGCCGGTCAGTTTCGCCGTCGTCGGGCTTGGCCGGTCGGGCTGGGACATTCACGTCAGGCAACTGCGTGACCAGCCCGGTGCGCGCGTCGTCGCTGTCGCCGACACCGACGCACAGCGTCGCCGCCAGGCCGGTGACGCGCTCGGGTGCGTCACGTTCACGAACCTGGACGAGATCCTCGAACAATCAGACGCCGAGGTCGTGGTCCTGGCGACGCCTTCGGCCGGGCACGAAAGCGAGACGCTGCGCTGCCTGGCGGCGGGGCGGCACGTGGTGGTCGAAAAGCCGATGGCCCTGACCGCCGCCGGCGCTCGCCGCATGATCGCCGCGGCGGCCGCGGCGGGACGGCACGTGTTCCCGTTCCAGAATTACCGCTTCGCGCCTGAATTTGCCGCCATTCGAAACATCGTCGCGTCGGGCGTGCTCGGCACGCTGTACCACGTGCGCCGCTACCCGATGGCGATCTTCAACCGCCGTAATGACTGGCAGACGCTGGCCCGTAACGGCGGCGGCTTGATGAACGTCCACGGCTCGCACCACCTCGACCTGATGCTGCAATTGCTGCCGGGCCGCGTCGTCGACGTGTGCGGCGATCTGCGCCGCATCGTGGCGGCCGGTGACGTCGAAGACCATGTGAAAGTGCTGCTTCGTACAGATACCGGTGCGACCGGCGACTTAGAACTCTCCATGGCCCAGAACGTGGCCGTGCCGATGCCGGTCTGGATCGTCTGCGGTACGGCCGGCACGCTGACCAGCGACGGCAACGTGCTGACCGTCCGTTCGTTCGATCCAACGGCCGCGCCGCCTCTGGTCGTGAACGAGGGGGCCGCGCAGGATCGACGCTATGGCAATAATGAAACGCTGCCATGGCGTGAACAGCGGATCGACGTGGCCACCATGCCGGCGGGCGAATCGTTCATCGCCAATCTCATCAGCGTGCTCCGGCAGGGCGCGACGCCGCTGGTGCGGCCGGAGTCGGTGTGTGAGATGATCGAGCTCATGGAACGCGTCCGCGCCAACGCCGGCGGCCGTGCCGTGACGGCCGAGTGACCGAACGCATCGGCGATCGAAAGGGTGCGAATGGCACAAAGCGACGTGTTCGACCTGACGTGCGAATGGCTGACATCGCCGCTCGGAATCGACGTCCGTCGGCCGCGACTCGGCTGGAAGTTGGCTGGCGACAGTGTGCGTCAAATCGCTTACCGCCTTCGCGTGTCCAGCACGCCGAACACCGCCGCGGCCGATCTGTGGGACAGCGGCCGTGTCGTCTCCGGCAACGCCATCGGTATCCACTACGACGGGCAAACCGTCGGATCGCGACAACGCTGCTGGTGGGACGTGACGGTGGAGACGAGCGCCGTCCGATCGACGACGTCAGAGCCGTCGTGGTGGGAAACGGGACTGCTGTCGCCGACGGATTTCGTGGCCAAGTGGATCAACACCGGCCGGGAACATCACAACTGGCAGGCGAAGGTGCTGGCAGCGCCGCTGCTGCGCAAATCGTTCGCATTGCCGACCGGCGTCCGGTCGGCCCGCGCCTACGTCTGCGGCCTGGGTTATCACGAACTGCAGGTGAATGGCCGTCGCGCGGGCGACCGTGTGCTGCAGCCGATCGTTTCGCAGTACGACCGCCGGTCGCGCTACGTGACCTACGACATCACCGACCTGCTACAGGCGGGCGACAACGCGATCGGCGTGATCCTCGGCAACGGCTGGTACAACGCCCACACCGCCGACGTCTGGCACTTCGATAAAGCGCCGTGGCGCGACTACCCGAAGCTGTGGTTACAGGCCGACGTCACGCTGGACGACGGCACGACGATTCGCGTCATCAGCGACGCGACGTGGAAAACCGCCAGTTCGGCGATCACGTTCGACGGCCTGCGGAACGGGGAAACCTACGACGCCAAGCAGGAATCGTCGGGCTGGTCGACGGGCGTGTTCGATGATTCGGCGTGGGCGCACACCGTCGTGGTGCCCGGTCCCGGTGGCGTCTTGAGTGCGCAGTGGGGCCCGGCGTGTCATGTCGCCGAGACGCTTCTTGCGGTGGGCCGCCACGAGTTGTCCCCCGGCGTGGCGGTGTACGATTTCGGCCAGAACCTGACCGGCCACGCCCGCATACGCGTCAGCGGGGCGGCAGGGCAGACCGTGGTGCTGCAGTACGCCGAGCGGGTGGCCGCGGACGGCGACATCGACGTGGCCGACGTCGGACGCTTTATCAAGAGCGGCGACGTGCAGACCGACCGCTTCACGCCCGCGACCGATGCGACCGAAACGTGGGAGCCGCGGTTTACCTATCACGGATTTCGGTACGTCCGCGTCGCTGGCCTGACGCCTTCGGCCGAGGTCGACATTGAGGCGCGCGTCGTCGAAACCGAACTGCCCCCGGCCGGCGATTACACGGCATCCGACGATCTGCTGAACAAGATCCACGCCGCGACGCGTCGGGGTTTTCGCGGCAACTTCACCGGCATTCCGACCGACTGCCCGCACCGCGAAAAGAACGGCTGGACAGGCGACGCGCAACTGGCGGCCGAGGCGGGGCTGTTGAACTTCCGCGTCGGGCCGGCGTACCACGAATGGGTCGAAACGCTGGTCGATGCCCAGCGCCCGAGCGGCCAGTTGCCGGGCATCGTGCCGACGAGCGGCTGGGGCTTCAACTGGGGCAGCGGGCCGGCATGGGACGCGGCGCTGCTGCTGATCCCGTGGAACGTCTACCTGTACACCGCTGACGACGCGATGATCCGTCAGCACTACGGGGCGATGTGTCGGTACATGGATTTCTGCGCGTCGATGGCCAACGGCCACGTGCTGGACTTCGGCCTCGGCGACTGGCTGCATGTCGATAAGTCGCGCCGGCCCGGCGTCGCGCTCACGAGCACGGCCTACTACTTCACCTTCGCCCGGCTGATGGTCCGCTTCGCCCGCCTGCTGAACCGGCCGGGTGATGTCGATGCGTTCGACGCACTGGGCCGTGATATTCGCGTGGCCTTTAATGCCCGCTTTCACCGCGGCGACGGCGCGTACGACAATGCCGGCCAAACCGCGCAGGCGTGCGTGCTCTACCACGGCTTGGCCGAAGAAAGTGGGATAGGGCGGGTCGTGGAGCGTCTGGTCGACGCCGTCCACGCCCACGACGACCGGCCGGACTTCGGCATTCTTGGCGCGCAGTGGGTGCCGCGGGCCCTGGCCGACCACGGCCACACGGCGCTGGCGTATCGGCTTTTGACGCAGCGAGCGTATCCGGGCTGGGCGTGGTGGATCGAACAGACCGGGGCGACCACGCTGTACGAATCCTGGGACGGCCGTTCGTCGCGCAACCACGTCATGTTCGGCGACATCGACGCGTGGATGTTCCACTACGTCGCCGGCCTGCGTCCGGACCCGCAGCGGCCCGGGTTCCGCCATGCTCTGGTTCGACCTTTCTTCCCCGACACGCTCCGGTCGTTCGACGCCTGGCACGAGACGCCCGGCGGCCGTTTGCGCAGCACGTGGCAACGTGACGGCACTGTCGTGCGGCTGTCGGTGACGGTGCCGCCCAATGGCACGGCAAGCGTGATGCTGCCGGACGGCCGGGCGCAAGACGCCGGGCCGGGCGCCCATGATTTTTTGATTCCTGTCTGAATGCCTCCGTTTATCGCAGTCGTAGTAAGATGGTGGCCGAAGGAACCCGTGATGCGCTGTTCGATTCGGTCGGTGCTCATTGCGCTTTTCGCCACGACCGCGGCCGCCGTCGCGCAGGTGGCGTCGACGCAGCCGGCGAACTTTCCTGAGCCGCCAGCGGGAGTCATCCGCGTCGCCTGCATCGGCGACAGCATCACCTTCGGGCACGGCATCAAAGAGCGCGACCGTGACAGCTATCCCGCACAACTCGGTCGGCTTCTGGGCGATCGCTATTCCGTTCGCAACTTCGGCGCGAACGGCACCACGGCCCTACGCCAGGGCGACCGGCCGTACGTCGCGCGGCCGGTGTACGCGCAGGCGTTGGCGTACAAACCGGACGTGGCCATCATCGGCCTAGGCACCAACGACACGAAGCCGCAGAACTGGACGAAGCAGGCCGACTTCGTCGCCGATTATCAGGCGATGATCGCCGATCTGCGTGCGGCGAACCCGGCCGTGCGAATCTTCGTCTGTCTGCCGGCCCCCTGTTACCTGATGGGCGAAACCAGCATTCGTAGCCGAGTGATCGACGAGGCATTGATTCCGAAGATCAGGACGGTGGCCGAGCAGAGCAAGGCTGGAATCGTCGATCTGCGGTCGGCCTTGGACGGCAGGCCTGAACTTCTGCCCGACACAATCCACCCGAACCCAGAAGGCGCGCGGATCATCGCCGAAGCCGTCGCCCGTGCGATCCGAACGCCGGTGGCGGCTCAATAACCCTCATTTCGCTTTGGCCCGACTCCGCTGCACAAAAGGCCCATGCACCGCGGCCGGTTTGCTGCGTATAGACTGACGGCCGCGGAAGTCGGCAAAGGAAGGCTTGAGTCGCATGAAGCAATCATGGGTCGGACGCGGGTTGCTCTGCTGGTTGATCATGGTTGCCTGCGCGCTCCCGGCGTTGGCCGCGGGTCAGGCGACGGTGACGGCGAAGCCGGACCGTTCGACGGCCAAGCCGGGTGAAACGCTGACGTTGAACGTGGTGATCACGGTCGCCGAGGGCTTCCACGCCCAATCGCACAAGCCGAGCGCGCCGAACTACATTCCGCTCGTGCTCACGCCGACGCCCAACGCCGCCGTCGACTTCGGAACGATCGAGTATCCGCCGGGCGTGGATGAGACGTACCCGGACCTCGGCACGCTGAACGTCTACACCGGCGAAGTCACCGTGCGCGTGCCGGTCACGATCAAGCCCGGCACGGCCGGCGGCGAGATCAAACTGGCCGGCTCGGTTCGCTACCAGGCGTGCGACGACCGGGCCTGCTACCGGCCCGAACGCGCGCCTTTCGAAACCACGCTCGCCATCGACGCGCCCGCGGGCGCATCGCCGCCGGCCGCTGTGTCGACGCCCGTGACCGCGCCGGCCGACACCGAACTCGTCGAAGCCCCGCAGGCGTTCGGCCTGCGTCTTTCGCCGGACGCGTACCTGCTGCCCTTCGCGGCGGCGTTTCTGGTCGGCATCGTCTTCAACGCCGTGCCGTGCGTGTTGCCGGTCGTTCCGTTGAAAATCGCCGGGTTTTATGAAGCGGCCCAGCACGACCGGCGGAAGTGCTTTCTGCTCGGTATGGCCTTTAGCCTCGGCCTGGTGGCGGTCTTTGTGGCGCTGGCCGTTCTGGTGATCGGGCTGAAGGCGATGACCTGGGGCGAGTTATTTACGAACAGCTATTTCACGGCCGGCATTGTGGCGGTGCTGCTGGTGATGGCGCTCAGCCAGTTCGGGCTGTTCACGATCAACCTGCCGACCGCCGCGTACGCCTACACGCCGCGGCACGACACGTACGTCGGCAACGCCTTGTTCGGCGGGCTGACGGCGGTGCTGTCGACGCCCTGCACGATCGGGCCGTTCAGTGGGCTGTTGGCGTGGACGATCACCCAGCCGCCGCTCGCCGGGTCGGCGATGCTGGTGATCGTCGGCTGCGGGATGGCCTTTCCTTACCTGGTGCTCAGCGCGTTTCCGCAGGTCGTCCGCCGGTTCCCGCGCACGGGGCCGGTGGGCGAGATTATCAAGCAGACGCTGGCGTTCCTGGTGCTGGCCACCGCGTTCTACTTCGCCCGTCCGTTCCTGAACCAGGTGTTCACGCCGCCGGCCTTTTGGTGGACGCTGTTCGCGATCGTGGCGGCGGCGGGGGTGTTCCTGGTCGTGCGGACGATTCAACGCGTCGGCACGCCGCGGGCGGTGTGGATCAGCGGCGCGACGGCCGCGGTGCTGGTGGGCGCGGCCCTGTTCGGCACGTTGAAGTTCGCGAGCAACCCGTACGACTGGCAGCCGTACACGGACCAAGCCCTGGCCGACGCCCGGGCGTCGGGCCGGACCGTGTTGATCGACTTCACCGCGGACTGGTGCGTCAATTGCCACTATCTGGAAGCGTTCGTGTTGAACGACGCACGCATCGTTCAGGCGGTGCGTGACGACCGAATCGTAATGTTGAAGGCCGACGTCACCCACGGCAATGAGCCGGCGGTACCGCTCAAGGACAAGCTGGTGCCGACCGGAGAAATCCCGCTGACCGCCGTTTACCCGACCGGCCTTGCGGAACCTGCGTTACTAAAGGGCGTCTACTCGACAAGCGATCTGCTGAACGTTCTGGCAGAAACAAAGCGATAAAGCGGCCCCTGATGAACAATCCATCGACGCAGGTAAAGCGATGGCTGAGAGCCACACACACGGCAAAGAACAATGCTTTGGACGGCAAAGCGTTTGTCATACCCGGTTTATCATTCCAATGACGGTGTTCGTTATCGTTACGATTGCATTAATGACAAGCAATTGTGCGGCAGGGGCTGTCATAAATTAGGCGGTTGCATGCCTAATGCCCGATTCTCCATCGCCGATAACGTCCGATATATCGTTAAATAGTTCCTAGATTCACAATCGATTCTACTTCAGGGTTCAAAGTCGCTTAGGAAAAACTTTTGGTATAGCAATTGTAGTGATACGCTGCCCGAACGTTTGCCGTGTGATGTTCATCGCACCCAATCTATCGGGGGGCCGGGTCAACGGTCTAACTCGGACCGGAGAGTTCGGCGAAGCAAGTCATGCACAGGCCTGATCAGATCACAGCATACCGTCCGTCCGAGGCCATTGGTTCTATGGCACCCGATGAACCTGCGCGATCACTCGTTCAGGTCGCCTGGCGTCGGCGGTACACCGTTTTCGCTGTCGTCGTCCTGACGCTTGTCGCCGCCTCCGTGTATTTGGCACTCGCGCCGCGGCAGTACACCAGCCGATCGCGCTTGTACGTCCAGCAGAACGCGCCGCGGCTGCTGTCGCCCGGGGCCGACCCTTCCACGCCGCAGACCGACGCTTACCTGTATCGCCAATCCGAGGTGATCAAGGCAGAGCCTATTTTGAAGCGGGTAATCGACGCCGTCGAAGCCGACGCGCCCAACACGATCGCCGCGGCCGCCGCGCCGATGGCCGAGCTGCAGAAGGGCCTGTCCGTCAGCGTCGGCAAGAAGGACGAGATCATCACGATCGAGTTCAATTCAAAATATCCCGCCGAAGCCGCAGCCATTGTCAACGCGGTCGTCGATGCCTACCGCGCGTATTCTTCGAACGAAAACCAATCCAGCGCCGCCAACATGTTGAAGGTGCTGCGGGGCGAAAAGGACAAGCAGGAAAAGACGCTCGACGAAAAGCTCCGCCAGATCGTGGCCTTCAAGCAGAAGAACGGCGAAATGTTCTTCACCACCGAGCGCGGCACGAACATCCTCGTCCAGAACCTGGTCACGATTTCCGACCAGCTCACCCGCACGAAGCTCGCCGCTACCAGCGCGTACGCCACCTTCCTGCAATCGAACAACAAGCCGCTGGCGTTTCGCCAATGGCAGGAGTCCGACCGGCAGGCGCAGGAATACGAAAAGGTGTTCGAGGCCGAAAAGGCCAAGGCCCTGAAAATTAACGACGCGCAGGCCGAGTTCCAGAAACTGCAACTGGAGGCCGACCGGACGACGAAGCTGTGCGACCTGCTCGACGGGCGCATCAAAGAGCTGAGCGTGATGGAAGACGCCGGCGCGCTCAACATTCAGGTTCTGGAAGTGGCGAAGGTCGAGGAGAAGCCGACGAGCCCGAAGAAGACGGTCATCCTGCTGGCGGCCATGGCTCTAGGGCTCGCCCTCGGCGGGGCGGGCGCTTTGGCCCACGAAGCGCTCGACCAACGCGTGCACACGCCCGACGAAGCCGGCCGCCTGCTGGGCCTGCCGGTATTGGGCGTCATTCCTGCGGTGCGTCATGCCGTCGCCAATGCCCGTAAACAGCTCGGCCGGGCGACGCACCTGGCGCCGAACAGCGACGTGGCCGAGGCGTACCGGACGCTGCGTGCGGCGGTTTATTACGGCTGGCCCGACCGGACGGTGAAGTCGGTGCTCGTTACCAGTCCCGAGCGCGGCGACGGCAAGAGCACGACGGCCAGCAATCTTGCCATCGCGATGGCGCAGGCGGGCCTGCGAACGCTCCTGGTCGACGCCGACTTGCGGGCGGCCGTGCAGCACAAGCTGTTCGAGGTGCCGAACACGTCGGGCTTGAGCGACGTCATCGCGCGCGGCGTCTCATTCGAACACGCGGTGCGCCCGACCGAAGTGGCGGGCCTGAGCCTGCTCCCCAGCGGCACGCCGACGCCCGCCCCCGCGGAAATCACCAACGGCCAGGCGTTCGGCAAACTGCTGCAGCAGTTGGAACAAGCGTACGACCTAATCGTCATCGACTCGCCGCCGCTGCTCGCGGTGGCGGACGCCCGCATCCTGGGCGCACAGGCCGGTTTGACGATTCTGACCCTGCGCGCCGAGAAATCGACGCGGCAAGAGGTCATGCAGGCGTGTCAGCAATTGCAGGCCGTCGGCAGCAGTATTCTGGGGGTGGTCCTCAACGGTGTGCCTCAACGCGGGCGGGCATACGGCTATCGATACGGCGATGACGAAACGCCCGCGCGCATCGAATCAAATCTCGCACCCGGCCGCGCATTGCCGCCGGGGCATGAGCCGGGGGCTCGTGCACTGACGTACTGACCGCCCGCATCCCGGTTACCCCAGGGCACGCCACCGGTGCGCCATCTGCTGGGGGCCACACCTGTGGGCAGAAGGTTCGGCAAGACCTCGAAGGATAGATCATGACTCCGCTAAAATCCGAGAGACGGAAAACCTGGCTTAGCCGTCGCGCACACCATCTGTGGGGGCCGGAGGCGGCCTTCAATTCCGACGGCATGGCCCGCGGCTATGTCGGGGCGATCGCCGCCCGGTCACGCGTGGCCCGTCACTACACTGTCGGCCGTGCGAAACCCGACGCGCGTCCGCCCGAGCGCGCTTGGCCGTACGACCGGCCGTCGCTGGTTCGCCTGGTCACCTTCCCCATGGTCCTGGCCGATCTGTCGGCCATGCTGTTGACGTGCATGCTCGTTTACGGCGTGGTCGGCGTGTACGCGCCGATGGGGCTGAACGATTTCGTCGCCGTCGCCTTCGCGCTGTTCGTGCCGGTCGCCTTGGGGAACATGTTGACCGGGCTGTACCCGGGTGCGGGGTTGAACCCGGTGGTAGAGTTCCGCCAGCTCAGCCGCGTCTCGGCCATCGCGTTCGCTGGCACCGCCGTCCTGGCGGGTTTCGGCAAAATGCTCCCGAACTGGCACCTGTTCTTCGCCCTCGCATGGCCGCTGCATTTCGGCTTGGCGCCGCTCTGCCGCGCCATCGTTCGGCGCGTCTGCCGCCGCTATCAGTGGTGGGGATACCCGGTGCTCATTTTCGGTGCGGGCGCTGCCGCCACGACGGTGGTGCAGAATCTGCTGCGGCACCCGGAATACGGACTCCGTCCGTGCTTGGTGATGAACCCTTCCGGTGACACCCGCCCGGTGCTGGGCCTGCCGGTCGTTGGTACGCCCCGGTTAGCCGTGGCGCGGGCGAAGAAGATGGGCATTCGTTACGCCATCGTCGCACTGCCTGATATGTCCCGTCAGCAGGCGACGCGCGTGCTGGAACGGTACGCCCAGGGCATCCGCCATGTGATGATCACGTCGGCCATCAGTCCCTTCGCGCCCGGCCTGCCGATCCTGTGGCGCGACACGCGCGATCTTGCCGGCGTGGCCGGCGTGGAGGTGCGGAACCGCCTGCTGGTGCCCGTGCCGCGGATGATCAAGCGAACCATGGACCTTGTGCTGACCGTTCTCGGTGGCCTGTGCCTGCTGCCGCTGCTGGCCGTGCTGGCCGTCCTGGTGAAGGTCAGCAGCCGCGGCCCGGTGCTGTACTCACACCCGCGGGCGGGCGCTCGCGGAAAGAAGTTCAACGCGATCAAGTTCCGTTCGATGGTGACCAACGGCGACGAAGTCTTGGCCAAACACCTGGCGGCGAACCCCGACGCGCGTGAAGAATGGGACCGCGACCAGAAGCTCAAAGACGACCCGCGCGTCACAAAGATCGGCGCATTCATGCGCAAGTACAGTCTGGACGAATTGCCGCAGCTTTGGAACGTCATCATCGGCGAAATGAGCCTGGTCGGGCCCCGGCCGATCCCGCTCGGCGAAATCACGCGGTACGGAAAGTGCTACAGCATTTACAAAGTCGTGCGCCCCGGCATCACTGGCCTTTGGCAGGTGAGCGGGCGGAATGACACGACCTACGACGAACGTTTGAAGTATGTTGAATACTACGTCCGCAACTGGTCGCCCTGGTTCGACATCCACCTGCTGGCCCGAACGGTTTCCGTGCTGCTGTTCAAGACCGGCGCGTACTAAACGCCGGCCCGTGAGGCGGCGCTAGCGCCGCGGTGGTCGCCTTGCGCATTGGGAAGAAGGTCATTGGCAAGCATGAGTTCGGACGCCCCTGTCACTGCCCGCCGACTGAATTCGGCGTATGTCGTTGAGACGTTATGGCTCGCGGCGGGGGTGTCGTCGAAACTCCTGATCCAGATCGGCACGCTCTACTACCTGACGACCACGCTCGGCCGCGACGGGTCGGGTTCGTTCTTCGCGGTCATCGGCCTGCTGGCCTGCCTGGTGCCGTTCGTTCAGCTGGGCAACTACGATTTGACGATCCGCCAGATCGCCCGCCGTGAAGACCCGCAGGCCGTCGCCGGCCGGGCGATGCGCATCAGCTTCGCGGCGTTCTTTGCCATCTTGCCGTTGCTGGTCGTCCTGCGCATGGTGTTGGCCAAAGACATCAGCTGGACGGCCTTCATGGTCGTCGCCACCGGCGAACTGCTGGTGATGCGCATCACCACGAACGTACAGGCGATCGCGACGGGGTTTCGCCTGCATTACGTCGTCGCGGTTTGTGACTTCCTGATCGGCGCGTCACGCTTTGTCGCGGTCTATGTCGCGAGCCGATGGAACGCGGGCGTGGACGTGATGCTCACGCTGTACGCGTTCACTTCCTTGCCGACGGCCATAGCGACGTACCTCTGGATGGTGCACCGGATCGGCTCGCCGCAGTGGCGGGGCGGCCGCCTGTTCGACGATTTCGCCGAGCACCGCCGTATGGTGATCGCGTGGTTCGCCGAGATGGCCGCCTCTCAAGGCGACAAGCCGCTGCTGAAGGCGTTGTCCGACGCCGGCCAGACCGGCATTTACGGCACGGCCACCAAGCTGTTCGGCGTGACGCTGATCCCGATCGACCTGCTGTCGCAGGTGTTCCGCCCGCGCGTCAGTCAGGCGTACGCGGACGGCGAAAGCCATGGCAGGCGGCTCGGCCAGGTCATGGCGATGGCACTTTTCGCATCAGGCGTCATCGGCGGGGCGGGATTGTTTGTCGGCGCGTGGCTCTTGCCGTGGCTGGCCCCGCAGATCGCCGCGTCCGAGTTCGGCGAAGCGCGGTACGCCTTGATGTACCTGGCCGTCATCCCGCCGATTTACGGCCTGCAGCGGGCGAACATTATCACCGCCATCGCCCGCGGCGCGACCGGCGCGTACGCCTCGGCCACCACAATCGCCGCCGCCGCCGGACTGGCGGTGCTGGTGGCCGGCGCGCCCCGCTTCGGCTGGCAGGCGGCGTGTGCGGCGTACTTCGTTTATGTCCTGACGTCCTGCATCGCCACGTGGCGGTTCAGCGGCGAGCGACCCGAATCCCAGGCCGCCCCGGCCGTGTTGCAGGCGGCGTGAGAAACCTATGGCGATGACCGTGGCAATGCTCCTGAGCTGCGACTCGTTCGAATCCTTCTTCGGCCGCGTGCTGAAGCTGGACCGCGAGAAGTACCTGCGCGATTACCGCAACGACTTCGCCTGGTACTACGCGCGCGGCCTGATCGAAAACGGTTTGCGGCCGGTGCTGTACATCGCGTCGCTGAACGATAGCGGCCTGTACCACACCGACGTCGGCGTCGACGTCCGCTTCCTGCCGCTGGCCGGTTGGTACCGCCGGCTCGCGTTCCTGCGGCGCGCCTGCCGGGCGACGCGCTGGACGCTGTACGCCCAGGAACGACTGAACGCGGTCGCATTCGAACGCCCGCTGCGCGACGCGCTGGCCGAGGATGAAGCGCGGCTGTTTTACATCCAGGAATACTGGGGCGGCCGCTTCGATCATCTCGCGCACCGTTCGCCCGTGCCGGTGTCGGCGGCCGACCACGGCGGGCTGGCCGACGGCGTGGTCAAATGGTTCAAGCGTTCCGCGATGAAAAAGGCGACCGTTCTGTACGGCCAGACGCCGGCCGAGTGCGAACGCATTACCGCGTATGGCGGCCGCGCCGAATTGCATTCCAACGGCTGCGACACAAGCGTCTTCCGGCCCGATCCGTCTATTGAACGGACCAAAACCGTGTTGACCGTTGCCCGGCTAACGAACAAGCAGAAGCGCACCAGCGACCTGATCCGCGCCATGACGTCGTTGTCGGCAGACTGGACGCTCGAAATCGTCGGCACCGGCCCGGACCAGACCATGCTCAGCGAACTGGCGACGGAACTCGGCGTCGCCGATCGGGTGAAGTTCCACGGCTTTCAAGGCCGAACCGAAGTGCTGGACTTCATGCGGCGGTGCGGCGTCTACGCAATGCCATCGGCCAATGAAGCCGTCTGCATCGCCGTCCTGGAAGCGATGGGGTGCGGCGCGGCCGTCGTGGCGACGCGGATTCGCGCGTTCGAGCCCTTGATCGAAGACGGCGTCAGCGGCCGCCTGGTGCCGGTCGGCGAACCGGCCGCCCTCGCGGCCGCGATCGAAGACGCCTGGCAGCGCCGTGACACGATGGGGCGGGCGGCCGTCGACACCGTGCGCACACGCTACGACGCCCAAACCCTTTACCGCCGCCTGGCCCGGTCGATGCGGGCCTCGGCCGGCGCCGCCGAGCAACCGCAGCCGACCCAGCCGGCGGGAGTGGCCGTATGAGATTCTCCCTCGTCATGTGCACCGTCGGCCGCCGCGACGAGATCGGCGGCTTCATCGAATCGTTGCTGCGGCAGAACCGGCAGGACTACGAACTGATCATCGTCGACCAGAACGCCGACCGCCGGCTGGACGAAGTTATCGCACGCTATGCCGATCACTGTCAGATCAGGCACATCCGCTCCGACGCGCACGGCGCGTCGCGGGCCCGCAACGTCGGACTGAACCACGCCACCGGCGAAATTGTCTGCTTCCCCGACGACGACTGTGAATACCTGGACCGATACCTCGATTACGTCGACGCACTGTTCGCGAGCGACCCACAACTCGGCGCGATCGCCGGCTATCTGACGGCCGACCCGAAGCTGAAGCTGGCGGCGAATTTCCGGGCCGGCGGCGTAGCGGTAACGAAAATGACGGTGCCGCACCAGTCGCAGGAGTTCACGATTTGCATCCGCCGTTCGGCCGCTCCATCGGTGCGATTCAATCCGCTGCTCGGCGTCGGTTGCGGCACGCCGTGGGGATCCGACGAAGGGCCGGACTTTCTGCTGCGCATCATGAATGCGGGCGTGAAGGTCGAATACTACCCGCAGCTCGTCGTCTACCACCCCGACAAGACCGGCCGCATCACCGCCGCCACCCTGGACCGGGCGGCGAGCTACGCACGGGGCCGCGGCTGCTTTTATAGGCTGCACAACTACCCATTGCGGGTCGTGGCTCGCTCTATGGTCCGCCCTCTGATCGGCTGCGCGCTGTACCTGGTTCTGCTGCAATGGATGCGGTCGAGGTACTACTGGGCGGTCGTGAGCGGCTTGTGTGGCGGTATGCTGATCGACAAAGCCGAACTGGCCCGCGTCGCCGAACACGGCAATTCGGTTTTGTCGGATAACGTGCCGATCGGAGGGGTTCATGCCCACGTCTGATCCCGCGCGTCCCATCGACCTGCCGCCGCTCGCGCAGCGGCCGCTCGTGTCGGTGTTAATCGCCAACTACAACTACGCCCGCTTCGTGCCGGCCGCCCTAGATTCGTTGCTTGGCCAGTCGTACCCCCATTGGGAAGCCGTGGTTCTCGATGACGGCTCCACCGACGGCTCGCCCGCCATTATCCGCGGCTATGTCGAGCGCGACGCGCGCATTCGCCTCGTCGAACAACCCAACGGCGGCCAAAACGCTGCGGTCAATGCCTGTTACCGCCGCCTTACGGGCGACATCGTCTGCCTGCTCGATTCGGACGACACTTTCGCCCCGTCGAAATTGCGGCAAGTCGTCGACACGCTGCGGGCCAACCCAGCGGTCGGCGTGGTGACGCATTTTTGTGACGTGATCGACCCCGACGGCCGGGTACGGGACGTCACGCTGAACTCACGCCTCGACCGCGGCTGGCTCGGGACGACCGCGTTCGACCGCGGCGGGTGCGTGTACGTCCCGCCGACGTCCTGCATGAGTTTCCGTCGCGAGGTGATCGACCTGCTCATGCCGCTCCCGCCCGAGCAAGTGCGCGACGCCGACGGCTATCTGGGCATGGCGGCGCAGTTCCTCACGCCGTTCGCCGTCATCGATGCCAAGCTGTCGGGCTACCGCGTGCATGGCAACAACATGGGCGGGCTGACGGAACCGACGCCCAAACGCCTGCATTACGAATTAATGCTGATCGGCGACCGCACGGCGAATCTGAAGGCGTTCGTTGCCGCGCGATTCGGGCCCGAGATCGCGATGCGCCTGCACATCGAAGACAACCCGCAGTACCTGCAGGCGGCCCTGAAATTGGCGGCCGTCGGTGACCGTGCGGACCGTCAGCGGGTCGGCGACGCGCGCCTGCTGGCGCGCCGTCACCCGAGCCTCACCTGGCGCGCGATGTGGCGGGCGGTGCTGTCCCTGCCGGGGCCGCTGCGCCGTCGCGTGCTGCCCATGATTCACCGCAGCCACCGCTTGAAGGCGGCCATTCGGCGCTGGTTCCCACGCCCGGCGGGGGCGGCATGACGCAGGCATTGCTCGCGCTGTGGGCCTTGCTGATCGCTGTCGTCGGCGTGCTGCGGCCGCGCTGGCTGGTGCCGACGGCCATCATCATGTCGGTCTTCGAAGGGGCGGCGCTGTTCAAAGCGGGCGGCTTCGGCGTGTCGCCGTATTACCTGACGCTCATTCTGATCGCCCTGCGCTGCGTCGTCGTGCCGACAAGCCTATCTACGCTTTTCGGCCCCACGCCGGCTGCCCGTCGCGCGGTCGGGACGGCGATGGTGTTCGCGGGCGTGTGTGTCGCGGGCGCGGTCGTGCTGCCGCGCGTGTTCGCCGGCATGCCGGTGCTGTCGCCGCGGCTGAGCGAGGCGGGCACCGCGTCATTGTCGTTCTCCAACAGCAATATCGGCCAAGCCGTTTACCTGCTGCTGAACGTCGCGCTGCTCTGGTACGTCGCCCACCCGCCCCAATCCGCCGAAGCGGCCCGGTCTGCCACGACGGCGGTAATGACCGCAGGCATCGTCGTGGTGGGGCTGGCGCTCTACCAGATCGCCGCGGCATTCACCGGCCTGCCGTTTCCTGACGACCTGCTCTATTCGAACGACGGCTACGTGATCCAGAACGGCACCGTCGTCTTGAACATGCCGCGCATCAGCTCGACGTTCACCGAACCCGCCGGCATGGCCGTGTTCGGCGTGGCGTTCGTGGCGCTGCTGACGGGCCCGTCGAACTGGGCCGGCCGGATGGCGGCCGCCCGCGTGCCGCTGCTGGCGGCGACCGTTGCCGTGATGCTGCTGTCGACCAGCAGCACCGCCTACGTCGGCTTGGCCGCCGTGGGCGCGTGGCGGTTGGGGGCAGCCTTGGTCATTCCGATCCTGCAGGGCCGGCCGAACTTCAAATCGATTGTCGCGGCTATCGCTGGGGTCGTGGTCGTCTGCGGTGTGATCGCGGTCACGCCGGCGCTGCAGGACTTGCTGCGCACCATGGTGCTGGAGAAGGACCAGAGCAGTTCGTATGACGAGCGCTCCGGCGCGAACACGCATTCGTGGCAGCTGGCCTTGGACACGCTCGGCCTCGGTACCGGCCTAGGCAGCAACCGGGCCAGCAGCCTGTTGCCGTCACTGCTGAGCACGACGGGCGTGGCGGGCCTGGTGCTGCTCACGGCGCTGGTCGTCGTCCTGCTGCGCCGCCCGATCAACCCGTTCTGGCGGCCCGCACACGCCGCGATGTCGTCGGCGCTGATCGGCATTCTGATTGCGAAACTGCTCAGCTCACCCGACCTGAGCACGCCGTCGTTGTGGGCGGTGATGGCGGCGTTGCTGGCTACGCACGTGGTCGCGCCGGCGGCCGTACCGCAGATCGAAATGATCGTGGAAGCCGAAGTGCCCGAGGCACCACGGCCGCGGCGTCGGTTCGTGGAGTCGTCCTTGTCGCCAACGACATCAGGAGCGGGCGTATGAGTGGCGTGATCGTCAATGGCCGATTCGCGGGCAAACGGTTGACTGGTGTGCAGCGGTACGCCAAGGAAATTGTCGAGCGCCTCGCCGGCCGCTGCGAAATGGTCCGCACTCACGCCCGCGACGGCATTCCCGGCCATCGGTGGGAACAGTTCGTGCTGCCGCTACACAGTCGCGGCCGGCTCTTGTGGTCTCCGTGCAACACCGGCCCGGTGGCCGTGCGGCGGCAAGTCGTCACGATTCACGATACCTCATTCGTGGACACGCCCGATTGCTTCAGCCGCTCGTTCGCCGCGTGGTACAAGTGGCTCATTCCACGTCTGGCCCGGCGCTGCCGGCGGGTGACGACCGTCAGCGAGTTTTCGCGCCGACGGATCGCCGAGGTGGCGAACCTGCCGCTCGACCGAATCGACGTAGTTCCCAACGGCATCCACGCCGACTTCAAACCGGCCGGCGAAGAAGCGATCGACGCCCTGCGACAACGCTATGACCTGACCGGCCCGTACCTGCTGACGCTCGGTTCGCTGGAGCCGCGGAAGAACCTCAAAACGCTGTTGAAAGCATGGCCGTTGATCGCCGCGCGGCGCGACGACCTTACGCTGGCCGTCGCCGGCGGGCTCGGTGGGGCGAATGCCAGCATCTTCAACGGCGCGGGCGTTAGCTTCGACGACCTGCCGCGTGTGAAACGCCTGGGTTATGTGGACGACGCCGACCTGCCGGCGCTCTATTCCGGCGCGACGGCATTCGTATTTCCATCCGTCTACGAAGGCTTCGGCCTGCCCCCTTTGGAAGCGATGGCCTGCGGGACGCCGGTGGTCTGCTCCAACGCGACGGCGTTGCCCGAGGTGGTCGGCGAAGCCGCCGTGACATTCGATCCGCTGGACGTCGAAGAAATGGCCCATGCGGTGTTGCGGGTTCTGGAAGACACGGCCTTGCGCGACCGCCTGATCCCGCGCGGCCGCGCCCGGGCGGCCGAGTTCACTTGGGAAGTGGCGACGGACAAAGCGTGGCGCGTCCTGTCGGAAGCGGCCGCGGACAATTGATGTTGCGAAGCCGGACGAACGGATCGGCCGCGCATTCCGACGTGCGGCGAACTGATGTTTCTAAATAGAAGGCAGTCTATGTTGAATTGGTCAGACACCAGCAGCGGGCGCGACGTGAAGATCGCCGTCGTGCACGACTGGTTCGCCTCGTACGCCGGCTCGGAGCGCGTGGTCGAGCAACTGCTCGCGATCTACCCGGGCGCGATCGTTCACGCGGTCGTCGATTTCCTGTCCGATGCCGATCGGCATTTCCTGGGCGGGCGCGAAGTCAGGACCTCGTTCATCCGCAAGCTGCCGCTGGCGCGCAGCAAGTTCCGACACTACCTGCCGCTGATGCCCGCCGCGATCGAGCAGTTCGATCTGAGCGGCTTCGATGTCGTCCTCAGTTCCAATCACGCCGTCGCCAAGGGCGTGATCATCGGCCCGGACCAGTTGCACGTCAGCTACGTTCACACCCCAATTCGTTACGCGTGGGATCTGCAGCACCAGTACCTGGCCGAAGCGGGGCTGAACCGCGGCGTCAAAGGGCTGCTGACCCGGGCGATCCTCCATTACATGCGGCTGTGGGACCAGGCGGCGGCCGCACGCGTGGGCGTGTTCGTCGCCAACTCCCGCTACATCGGCCGGAGAATCCTGAACACCTACCGGCGTGAGGCGGAAGTGATTTACCCGCCGGTGGACGTGGACGCTTTCGAACTGCAGGAAAAGAAGGAAGACTTCTACCTCGCCGCCAGCCGGATGGTGCCGTACAAGCGGATGCCGCTGATCGTGGAGGCGTTCAACGCGATGCCGGACAAGAAGCTCGTCGTCGTCGGCGACGGCACGGAGCTGGCGAAGGTGAAGGCCATCGCCGGGCCGAACGTGACGGTGATGGGGTATCAGTCGTTCACGGTGCTGCGCGATCTGATGCGGCGGGCGAAGGCGTTCGTCTTTGCGGCCGAGGAAGATTTCGGCATCACGCCGGTGGAAGCGATGGCCTGCGGCACGCCGGTGATCGCCTTCGGGCGCGGCGGGGCGACTGAAAGCGTCGTCGACGGCGCGACCGGCCTGTTCTTTCCCGAGCAGTCGGCCGACAGCCTTCGCGAGGCCGTGGAACGCTTTGAGCGCGAGACCGATCGGTTCGACCCGGTCGCCATCCGCCAGCACGCCGAGTTTTTCCGCCCCGAACGGTTTCGCGCCGAAATGGCGGCTTTAGTCGACCGCGAATGGCAAGCCTTCCAGCGCCGCGGCCGGAGCCGCAGTCCGGGCGAAAGCATTTCCTCGCCCGCCATCACCGTGCCATTGGCCGAAGTCGCCGGAACGTCATGATTCGTTTGACCCAGGCATAGAGTGTTGAAGCCCGCCCTAAGAGCGAGTCGACGCGGCGTCTGCCCCGATCTTGTCAGCCTGCCTTGGCGTCGCGGTAGTAGCGTCGGGCACCATGGCGGCGCGGCCGGCCGCGTAGGCGATGTTCAGGAATGCCAGCGCCACCACCCCGGCGGGCACGGCCACCAGCGTCACGCCGAAGCTCGGCCACGTGACAATCAGCAATTCCACGATGCCGACCGACAGGCCCACGCCCATCAGCGTCATCACCACCGCACTCACCAGCAGCAGGCCGCGGTCGCCCTGCACCAGTGCCGGCTGGCGGCCGTAGTCGAGTACGGGCGGCGACGGCTGGGGCGGCGAAACACGCTCGGATGAATACGACATCGGAAACCGCTGCATTGTAAGGGTCGAACACGCCGACTGCCGCTTCAATTCTACGGGAACAGATATACCGGCGGTCGGCCGGTCGGCACCACCGGATTGAACGCGGCATCGGCCGCCAGGCCCGTCAGGTAGAGCGGCGACCGGCCGACCGTAAGCCGGAAACGACCGTCGGCGGCCGGCGGTGTCGCGACGGGGCGGCCGAAGACGTCGGCGATCGAGATCGTTTTGGGCCCGATTTTGCTGACCTCGATCGGCGTGTCGCCGTTGATGTTCCAGACGACATGCACGGCGTCGGCACCCTCGCCGGCCAAGCGGTAGGCCTGCAGGCCGGACGTGCGGTGGTCAGCGCCGACGACATGGGCGAGCGTGGTCGTTCGGCCGAGCTTTTGCGTCATGGTCTGCATCGCCTGGAAGGGCAGGCGACGCCGGCCTTCATTCGTAGTAAGGCCCATGGGGCCGTCCACGCTGTCCTGCAGGCTGAACCACAGCAGCACCTCGACGCCGCTGTCGGCCGCCGTCAGGTAAGCACGGGGAACCATGGCGGCGAGCAGATCTTCGGTCATCTCCCGGTCGTGGATCGACTCGCCGAGCGTCCAGCCCCATTCGGTGATCCAGATGGCCGGCGTGCGGCCGAGCTTTTCGGTCGCGTGGTCGCGCAGGCGTCGGACGGCGGAGCGGACGGAGCGGTCGGCGTCGACGGTGACGAACGGCTGCGTCCAGCTCGTGTCCGGCTCCGCCGCCACGACTTCCGCCCACGAACGCACGTACGGGTGCACCGTCAAGCAATCGATTTCCGGCGGCAGGCCCTTTTCCAACAGGCGGTATTGCAGGACCCACATGTCGTCGCCGGCCAGCAATTTAACGGTCGGATCGAACGCCTTCACTTCCCGCACGGCCGCGTGGACCATGCTGACGTAATGGTCGAGCCAGGGTGCGGGCGGTTCGCCGTTCCATTTGCCGCCGAGGTGCTTGAGCGTGTTGTGGGGCTCGTTGTAAAGCTCGATCACGAAGCGCACGCCTGACGCCTTCAGCAGCCGCGCGACCTCCGCGGCGTAGCGGCCGTAGGCTTCGGCGTTGATGTTGTTGTTCGGCTTCTCGGCCGTGTTCGGATAGGCGGCCGGATTGTCGTACCAGAGGCCGAAGCAGACGCCGATGTTGTGCCGCTTGTAGAAAGCCAGACGGTCGGCAAAGGCCCGCGGAAAGCCAACGTATTTGCCGGCGACGGGTTCAACTTCGGGCCACGCGGCGGTGTCGCGCACCCACCGCACGCCCAACAGCGGCAACAGTGACAGGTCCCTCATCGACTGGCCCTGCGTGAACTTCACGTTCACGCCGACCCGCTCGGCGAACCGACGCGGCGCGGCCGGTTCGTCCGCAGCCAAGCAAGTGGCGGTGCACAGGGCGACCCACGCCAGGACGAATCCCACAACCGTTTCACGCGTCATGGGCGTAGCCTAATCGACCCCGCGGCAGTTGCCAGCAGGCCGGCATCGACGAACCGACTGATGCGCTAAATCGTTTCGCCGAGCGCCCAAACCACCCGCCCGCTCACGATCGTGTGCGTCGGCCGGCCCTTTACTGACCGGCCATGGAAGGGGCAGTTGCGGCTCTTGCTGCGAAATTGGTGCTTGTCGATCGTCCAAGGCGCGTCCGGGTCAATGATCGTCACGTCGGCGATGCTGCCGGGCTTCAGCGTGCCGCGGTCGGAGCGGATGAGCTTCGCCGGTTGCGTGCTCATCAGGTCGATCAGTTTCAACCAGCCGATGTGGCCGGGCGTGACGAGGGCTTCGGCGTAGAGCGCTATCGCGCCCTCAAGGCCGATGATGCCATTCGGGGCACGGGCGAACTCCAGCTCTTTTTCCTCCGCCCGGTGTGGGGCATGGTCGGTGGCGAGCAGATCGATCGTGCCGTCGACGACGCCCGCGATGCAGGCGCTCACGTCCGCGGCCGTGCGCAGCGGCGGGTTCATCTTGAAGTTCGTGTCGTACCCACGGCAGTCTTCGTCCGTCAGCAGCAAATGGTGCGGCGCGACCTCCGCCGTCACCGGCAGGCCGTCTTCTTTCGCCCGGCGGATCAGTTCGACGCTGAACGCGGTACTGATGTGTTGCACGTGATAGCGGCAGCCTATGGTGCGGTTCAGCAGCACGTCGCGGGCGATCATCAACTGCTCGGCCTCGGCGGGCAGGCCGGGCAAACCGAGCGACGTGCTGACCACGCCGGCGTGCATCGCGCCGCCGGCCAATTGGTGTTCTTCGCAATGCTGCATCACCAGGCCGTCGAACATCTTGATGTACTGGAACGCTTTGCGCATGACCGACACGTCGTTGACGCCGGCACCGTCGTCGGTGAACGCGACGGCGCCCCATTGATGCATGTCCGCCATCTCGGCCAGTTCGCACCCTTCGCGGCCTTTGGTGATGCAACCGGTGGGCAGCACGTTGCAGAGGCCGAGGCGTTCGCTTTCGCGTAGGACAAACTCAATCTGGGCCGCGTTGTCGATGGCCGGCTTGGTGTTGGGCATGACGCAGACGGTGGTAAACCCGCCCGCCACCGCGGCGGCCGCGCCGCTGGCAAGGGTTTCTTCTTCCTCGTCACCCGGCTCGCGGAAGTGGACATGGACGTCGATCAGACCCGGCGTGACGTAGCGGCCGGTGGCGTCGATCGTTTGGTCGGCTTTCAGACCCGTGCCTATTTTTACGATCTTGCCGTTTTCGATCAGCAGGTCTGCTTTCTGCTGCAGGTTCTGCGACGGGTCGAGGAGGGTGCCGTTTTGGATGAGGAGTGAAGCCATAATTAGCCGCAGATGGACGCAGATGAACACGGATAAGAGCAGAGATTTTATCTGCGTTCATCCGCGTTCATCTGCGGCTCTTTTGCCCTTTGCGAAACCAGATACAGCACCGCCATCCGCACGGCCAAGCCGTTTTCGACTTGTTTCAGGATGCCGCTGCTCGCGCCGTCGGCGATGTCGCTTTGAATCTCTACGCCGCGGTTCATCGGGCCGGGGTGCATGACGAAGACGCCTTTTTTGCAGCGGGCGAAGCGCTCGCCGGTCAGCCCGAACAGTTGGGTGAACTCGCGCACCGTCGGGAATTGGGCCGACTTCATGCGCTCGTTCTGGACGCGCAGCATGTTGATGACGTCGACCTGGCCGATGATCGAATCGAAGTCGTGGACGACCGTCGCGCCGAGCTGTTCGAACGTCCGCGGCACCAGCGTCGGCGGGCCGACGAAGATGACCTCGGCTCCCAATTTCTTCAGGCCCCACAGATTGCTGCGGGCCACGCGGCTGTTGCCGATGTCGCCGACGATGGCGACCTTCAATCCTTCGATCCGGCCGAAGCGCTCGCGGATGGTGTAGAGGTCGAGCAGGCCCTGCGTGGGGTGTTCGTGCGCGCCGTCGCCGGCGTTGACGATGCTGCATTGCAGGTGCTTCGCCAGCGTCATGGCCGCGCCGGCGGCGCTGTGCCGGACGACCATCACGTCGATGCCCATGGCCTCAATATTGCGGGCGGTGTCGATCAGGGTTTCGCCCTTGCTGACGCTGCTGCCGGAGCCCGAAAAATCGATGACGTCGGCGCTAAGCCGCTGGGCCGCCAGCGAAAAGCTCATGCGGGTGCGGGTGCTGTCTTCGAAGAACGCATTGACGACCACCCGGCCACGCAGGGCGGGCACCTTCTTCACGCTGCGGGTGCTGACTTCCTTAAAGCCAACCGCTGTGTCGAGGACGAACGTGATTTCGTTGGCCGACAGGGCTTCGAGCGAGAGCAGGTGTTTGTGCGTCCAGGTGGACATGCGGCCTTTCGTGGGGTCCGCACTGCGGACCGATTCGGGAATGGTCCGCGGTACGGACCCTACTGTCACTCAGCCCTTGCGGGCGAAGAATCCGTCGCCCCTACGTGCGGCTCACCACGTCGATCGCGTCTTCGCCGTCGCGCTCGGCGACTTTCACCTTCACCTGCTGATCGAGCGGCAGATCCAGCGTCAGCGCCGCCGCGTCCGGCTGGATCGGCAGCTCCCGGCCACCGCGGTCGACGAAGATTGCCAGCCGCACGGCACTCGGCCGCCCGAAGTCGGCTAGGGCGTCCATCGCCGCCCGGACCGTTCGGCCGGTGAAGAGCACGTCGTCGATCAGGATCAGTGGGCGTTTGTCGATTTCGAAGTTCAGTTCCGTCGGCCTCACGATGGCGCGGGGGCCGAGTTCGGACAGGTCGTCGCGGTACAACGTGATATCGAGCGTACCGTGGCCGATGTCGTGCGCGCCGCGCTGCCGCAGCAGGGGGATCAGCCGGTCGGCCAGCACTTCGCCGCGGGTTCGGATGCCGACGACGTTGAACGGCGACGCCATCGGCACGATCGCGACAATGCGGTCGGCGAGGGTGCCGAGCAGGGCGGCGAAGGCGTTGGCGTCGTAGTGGGTCTGCATGGTGTCGCTGCGACGCCCTGTTGCGTCAGGCCTTCACCACGTGCGGGTGCTTCCCGCAGGCGTTGCGGGTGTCGACGATCAGTTTGCTGTTTTGGATGACCAGTTCCCAGTCGAACGCCGCGTGGTTGGTCGCGACCACCACGCAGTCGTAGCCGGCCAATGCCTGCTTCGTCACCGGCACGCTTTTCATTTCCAGGTTGTGCTCGCGCATCTTGTGCGTCTGCGGGACGTGCGGGTCGCTGTAGTCGACCTTCGCCCCGATGGCGGTCATCTTCTCGATCAGTTCGAAGCTAGGGCTTTCTCGCACGTCGTCGACGTCTGGCTTGTACGCCAACCCGAGCACCAAAATGCGGCTGCCGTTGATGGCCTTGCCCTGTTTGTTCAGGGCGTGCATTGTTTTCTCCACCACGTAGTCGGGCATGCGGCGGTTGACTTCGCCGGCCAGTTCGATGAACCGGGTGCCGTGGCCGTACTCGCGGGCTTTCCAGGTGAGGTAGAACGGGTCGATCGGGATGCAGTGCCCGCCGAGGCCGGGGCCGGGGTAGAAGGCCTGGAAGCCGAACGGCTTGGTCTTGGCGGCTTCGACGACTTCCCAGACGTCGATCCCCATCGCGTCCAGCACCACTTTCATCTCGTTCACCAGGGCGATGTTCACCGCGCGGTAAATGTTTTCCAACAGCTTGGCCGCCTCGGCCACTTCGGCCGAGCTGACCTGAATCACCTGCTTGATGGCCTTGCTGTACAAGGCCGTCGCGACCCGGCCGCTTTCCGGTTCGATGCCGCCGACCAGCTTCGGTATGGTGACGGTGTTGTGGTCCTTCCGGCCCGGGTCTTCGCGCTCGGGGCTGAAGGCGACGAACACGTCTTTTCCGCAGACGAAGCCCTTGGCCTCGAACTTCGGCAGCATGTTCTCGCGCGTGGTGCGCGGGTACGTGGTCGATTCCAGCACGATCAGCTGATCGGCCCGCAACGTTTTGGCGATCGCGTCGGCGGTCTTGTCGATGTAGCTGAGGTCGGGCTCAAGGTGATGCCCCAGCGGCGTGGGAACGCAGACGATGATCGCGTCGGCCTCACCGAGGCGGTTGAAGTCGGCCGTGGCGTCGAAGCGGTCGCCGAGCATGTCGCTCACCAGCGTCGCGCCGAGGTGCTTCAGGTAGCTTTCGCCTTTTTTGAGCAGGGTGATTTTGTCGGGGTCGATGTCGTAGCCGATGACCTTGAAGCCCGCCTTGTGGAAGGCGGCCATCAGGGGCAATCCGACGTAACCAAGGCCGATGACGCCGACGACTGCGCTACGCGCTTCGATTTTTTCGAGCAGACTGGGCATAGAAGTGGCGGATGATAACGCCACGGCCGGAAAAACCGAATGCCACGTCGTCGGACGGCCCGCGACTTCAGGCGGGGACGGTCGGCGGGCGCTGCTTGCCGACGCGGGCCCGCGGTTTGGGCTTGAACCAAGGGGCCGCCAGGCGGTACAGCAGCAACAGCCCGATGACGCCCGTGAAGGCAACGGCCTGCACGGTCAGAATCTTCCCGGCAAGGCAGTAATGCACCACCGCGGCCACGGCGGCGACGTACGCGAGGCGGTGCAGCGCTTTCCACCGTTTCGCCCCCAGGCGGTGCACCATGCGCTGGGTGCTGGTAATCGTCAGCGGCACCAACGCCAGCAGGGCGATCGCGCCGAACCAGAGGTACGTGCGCGTCACGATTTCGTGCCACGTGCCGGCTACGCTGCGCTGGCGGTCGAACCAGAAGAAAATCGTCAGATGCGCGAACGCATAAATCGCCGCGTACAGGCCCAGCGTGCGGCGGTGGGGGAATAAGGCGTTGACTCCCGTCAGCTGCCGCAGGGGCGTAATCAGAAGCGACAGGCCGAGGAAGATCAGGGCCAGCAGGCCGGTCGTGCGTATGGCGAACTGGACCGGGTTCGCGCCGAGTCGGCCGTGCCATGCGTCCCACAGCAGCAGCAGGCCGGGCACGGCCCCGTTGACCCAGACCGCGAACGTGGCGAAACGAGGAGGCTTCATGGCGACAGACTAAAAGTTGGCCCGCAAATCCATGCCGGTGTAGAGCGAGGCGACCTGCTCGCCGTAGCCGTTGAACATCAGGGTCGGCACGCGGTCGCCGGGGCCGATGCGCTGTTCGGTCGCCTGGCTCCAGCGGGGGTGGTCGACTTGCGGATTGACGTTGGCGTAGAAGCCGTATTCGCGGGGGCCTTGAATGTTCCACGTCGTCGGCGGCTGCTCGGCGGTGAGCGTGATGCGGACGACCGACTTAATGCCTTTGAAGCCGTACTTCCACGGCACGACCAGGCGCAGCGGCGCCCCGTTCGCCGCCGGCAGTTCGCGGCCATAGACGCCGCTGGCCAGCAGGGTCAACGGGTGCATGGCCTCGTCCATCCGCAGGCCCTCGACGTAGGGCCAGTCCAGAACGCCCGGCACTTGGTTCGGGAAACGCGTCGGGTCGTTCAGCGTCTGAAACGCAACGAACTTCGCGTCGCCCGTCGGCTCGACCGCGTTCAGCAGCGTCGACAAACTGAAGCCGGCCCACGGGATCACCATTGACCATGCCTCCACGCAGCGCATCCGGTACACGCGCTCTTCGGGCGGCTGCAGCTTCAGCAGCTCGTCTAAGTCGAAGGTTTTCGGCTTGTGAACCAAGCCGTCCACCACGACCGTCCATGGCCGGGCGACGAAGTTTTGGGAGACGCGGGCGACTTCTCCCTTGTCGAGGCTGAACTCATAGAAATTATTGTAGCCGCTGATGTCTTCGAATGAGGTGAGCGGGGCGTCGACGCGGAAGCCGTTGGCCATGCCCGGGGCGGGGACAAGATTGGCCAAGCCGGCGGGCTCGGCCGAGCCGGTGCCGGCGCGGTTGAGCTGACGGTATGTCACGCCCGTGGCGGTCACGCTGGCGGCCAGGATTCCGGCCCGCAGGAACTGGCGGCGGTTCCAAAAGGCCGATTCCGGGGTGATCTGGCGGGAAAGCTCGCGGTCCGCGTCATTCATAGGCCTGTCCCGTGCGCAGCCGGCCGGTCCGGTTGGATACGATAACGGCCCGGCAGCGGATGTTTCCACGCCGCGTGGCTTTCCGTCAGCGTTTTGTCATTCGCCGGCCGCTGCATACATTACGCCGATGCAAGCTCTGAACGTGTTAGCCCAATTGGCCTCCGACGCGCGGACCGGCTGGGCGCCAGTGGCCCTGATGCTGGTGATCGCCCTCGTTTTCGCCTGCGGAACGATCGCCGCGTCATTGACGATCGGGCCGGGCCGGACGGGGCCGGGCAAGTCGACGCCGTACGAAAGCGGCATGAGCCCCATCGGCGACACCCGCCGGCGGTTCAACGTCCGGTTCTACATCGTCGCGATGATCTACCTCGTCTTCGACGTCGGCATCGTGTTCCTGTTCCCGTGGACCAGCCTGTTCGCCCCGTACGTGCAGCAGCACCCCGACCACAGCGGCGTGCTGCTGGGCCAAATGGTGATCTTCGTCGCGATCTTGATGGTGGCGTACACCTACGCGTGGCGCAAAGACGTCTTCAAATGGGATTGAAGGCTGCTGTGCGGATAGCCGAAGCGCGAAATTAGAAATCCGAACCGAACGCAACGGCTGCCTGCCGAGGCGGGTAACTGTTTGTGGCCGGCCGGATCATGTCATCGTTCTGGTTGAAGGCTTCGGATTTGATTCGGATCGTCCGTTTCGTCATTCTGATTTCCGACGAATGTCTCGCCGCCCCGACCTCACGCTGCCGCTGCTGCTGTTGCTGACGCTGGTCGCCGGCGTGCTGCGGTTCGTCGCACTGGACCGGCCGACGATCTGGGGCGACGAGGCGGCCACCTACGGGCGGGTCGCCGGCAAATACGAAGAACTGCTGAACCAGCTGGCCGACTCGTCGTTCCCGCCGCTGCATTATCAGTTGGAATGGTGGGTCGGTCAGGGCCTGCCGTATTGGGGCCATTTCGAACCGCCGGCGACGCCGGGCGGGCATCGCGTTTTCGTCCCGTCATCGACACACAAGCTGGTGCCCGGCGGCATCCCGCTGACGCCGTTCGCGCTGCGGTTCATCCCTGCCCTGGCGGGCACACTCTTCGTGCCGGCCGTTTACTTCCTGGCCGTGCAGTTGTTCGGCCGGCGCGTCGCCCTGACGGCGGCGTTTCTGGCCTGCTTCAGCGCGTACAACCTGGTCTATTCGCGCGACGCGAAGATGTACATGCACTTCTGGCTGTGCGCGACGCTGCACGTAGGGTGCGCGCTGTGGTGGATGCGCACCCGGCGGCCGCTGGCGTGGGCGTTCTGGCTGCTCACGGGCGTAGTGACCGTCGGCCTGCACGGCAGCGGGTTCGTCGTGCTGGCGATCGACGCGCTGATCGTTTTTACGTCGCCGCACCAGCACTGGCGTCACCTCTACACGCTGCTGCCGGCCGTGTTCTGGTCGGCCGCGGTTGGGCCGGCGCGCGGGATCGAATGGGTTCGCCGCCGGCGCGGGTTCGCGCCGCGGGACGACTGGCTGAAAATCGCCGTTTGGCGGCACCGGGCGGTGCGGCGGTTCCGCTGGCCGCTGGTCGTCGGGTTCATGATCGGCCTGGCAATGATGCTGGCCACGGCGTTCGGGCCGCTGGGCTACTACTCGGCGTTCAGCCGCGACGTGCGGCAAGTGGCCGAAAGCGCCGGCACGCAGGTGGATCTGGGCGACCTCGGCATCGGTTGGGTCGGCGCGTACAACCGCGGCCGCGAACTGGGCGATTTCCTGCTGTACACCGCCAGCGCGTACCTCACCGGCTGGGAATGGCCCCGCAACTTCCCGGGTGACAATGACCAGGCCCTCGTCCACCCGCGCACGCTCCTGCTGCTGCAGGGGGCGACCGTCGGGCTGCTGGCGTTGCTGGCCGTCGGGCTGGTGCCGTGGCGGCGTGTGTTCGCGCCGGTCCGCAGCCGCCTCGACCGCATTCGCCAGGACGGGCGTGTCGCGCCGGCGTTCCGGTCGCGGCGCGTGCTCTGGCTGGCCGTCTGGCTGACTGCCTTGCCGTGGGTGACGTACACACAGTCGGTGCCGCGGCCGGCGAACGTGCTGGACGCGGTGGCCCGCCTTGTGCTCGTGACGCCGCCGACCGTGCAGTGGCCGCGTGCGACGCCGCACCGCACCGCCGCCCTTGCCGAGCCGTCCGACGTTCCGACAAGTTCGTCCGACTTAGGCGGCGCGGCGCGATCAGCCTGGGCCCGCACGACAACGACGATCACAACGGCGCGGGCCGTCGTCAGCCGTTCGGCGACAGAAATTGCTGAAGCCTGGCCGGCCGCGTGGACGTCGTACACGGCCGCGTTCCGCCGCGACAACGTCAGCGTCGGGAAAGTTTCACTGCTGGGCGTGTGCCTGCTCGGACTTGGCGCGATGTGGGCGTACGCCCGCCGGCGATTGTGGCGCGGCACGGTGCGGCTGACGGCGGCGATCATCGTGCTGGTCGTCGTCGGGTCGGTCGTCAATCTGTTGCCGCGGCGGATCGACGACATCATCTGGATGCCGCGCTATCTTGGCACGATCCTGCCGGCCGTTTGGGTGCTGGTGGCGGTGCTGATTGACCGCCAGCCTGCCCGGCTGCGCTGGGCGACGCTGTCGCTGTTCGTGGCGGTGAACCTGGCGCAGTTTTCCGGCCGCGTATGGGCTGGGAGTGAACCGCCGACGGCGCTGATGGCGGCGGACGTGGTGGCGGCGCAGTCGAAATCGTATCTCCCAACGGCACCGGAAAAGCCGACGTTCCGGGCGTACACCGAATTGAACTCGTTCCGCATGGCCGAGCCGGGCGGCGGCACGCTGTTTTCTTCGCCCGGCCGGTATTACCTGCGCCTGTTGTCGGGTCAATCGAGCGACGTGCGGCAGATTCGCTATTCGTTCTTCGGGTCGAGCGTCCAGACATGGCGGCCGTTCGGCACGCCGGCGACGGTGGCGACGGCGATTGACAAAGACTTGCGGGCGTCGCCGCAGATCGACCGCTTCGTCGTCTGGTCCGGTCTGCCGACTGGCGCAGTCGACCAGACGGACCCGCTCGCCGACTTGTTGAAAGGGCGGTTCAAGCGGGTGAACGAAGAGGTCTGGGTCTGCCGTGACCATTGGCGGTGGGTGGAGCGATTTCAGGTCCGTCGCCGCACGTATCAGCGCACCGGCGAACCGGAACCGTCGGCCCGTCCGGCGACGCAACCGGCGACCCGCCCGGCCACGCGCCCGACGCCGCCCGCGGTCGCAGGCCGGGTCGCCCCAGCCGCCACGCGTCCGGCCACCCGTCCGGCGGCCTCACGCCCGTCGGCCTCGCGTCCGTCGACGCGGCCGGCAAGTCGCCCCGCGACCGCGCCGGCGACCCTGCCTGCCACCCGGCCCGCGGCTTAAGCAGGACGACCGACGCGGGACGTTCCGCCGGGTTTAAGGCGTCCTACGGTTGCGGAACGGGCTCCGGCTGCACTTTTCGTTCCAGCGTGTGCAGCAGCATCGAGATGATCAGGCTCAGCACCACGCTGC
Source organism: Tepidisphaeraceae bacterium (assembly GCA_036388295.1). Lineage (GTDB taxonomy): Bacteria > Planctomycetota > Phycisphaerae > Tepidisphaerales > Tepidisphaeraceae > RYN-431. The sequence goes on from DASVSC010000169.1 coordinate 32,081, forward strand.
TGGCGAACGCCCAGACGCCCCAGCCGAGGGTGATTTGGCTGCCGCCGGGCAGGCCCTTGATGGCCACCACCAGCATCGCCAGCACCAGCACGTCGAGCATGGAAAACTTCCCCGCGTGATGCACCAGCGTCAGCCAGATGCCCGCCCGCCGACGGTCGGCCAGCTTCTGCGTGCTCCAGGCCATCAGGGCCAGCTTCAGGGTGGGAAAGAAACAGGAGAACGCCAGCAGCAGAATGCCGATGCCGCGGTTGCCGCCGTGCATCATCGCGAGGATGCCCGTGAGGATGGAGTAGGTGCTCGGCCGCGTCGAATCCGGGCTGAGCAGGCGCACCCAGTTTTCGAACTCGCCGAACGCCGGCTGGATGGTCATGCACGGCGCGATCAGACCCAGGCCCAGCAGGGCGGCGGCGAGCAGGGTGAGCAGGCGGATGGGCCAGATCATGGGAGGTGGCTAGTAGCTGGTGGCTGATAGCTAGTGGCTAAGAAGTGTATTTTCTGAGCCATTAGCTATCAGCCACCAGCTACTAGCCTTAACGTTTACTTGCCAACGCGATTAGGTCAGACAGCGATGTTTCCCGGCTCAGGGCCTGCACCACCAGGCGTCTCACGCCGCTGCCACGCGGCGGGGGGATGTTGTTTTCGCCTTCGTGCAGTTCGTCCAGCTGGAGCTTCACGCGCAGGGCTAAGTCGTCCTGCATCAGGTCGCTGTCATACACTTCGACGGTCAGTTTTTCGCCCGGCTCGACGCGGACGATCGGGGCGTTGATCGCCGAGGCGATGTCCACGTTGCCGCCGCTGAGGGCGATGTCTTTGATGTTCACGCGGAACAGGTCCCAGGTGCTGATCAGTTCGTCGGTGCGCTGCGGCAGGGCGAAAACCTGCTGGCCGTGCCAGGTCATCAGGACTTTGGCATCAGGGGCCGACCCGCCGCCGCGGTCCCAGTCGCTGCCGTCGGGCTCGCGAGTGTTGAACTCGATCAGCTTGACGAGCACGTAGTAATCCTGCCCCGTGCGCAACATCTTCGGCCCGGTGGCGGGCGGCGGGGCGTTGTTCGTGTTCAGCGTGGTGTTGAGCCCGCCGAGCTGCTTCAGGCCGTACCAGACCACGCCGCCGACGACACCGACCGTCAGCACGGCCCAGAACAGCGGGAGCAGGCGTTTGAACATCGGCATCGGGTCGCGGGATTGTAGCCGCAAATGAACGTGGTTGCCGACAAGACCTTGTGCCCGCGGCCGCGCCGGCAATAATGACGCGTTCGATTATCGGAAGGTTCCCATGCGATCGGTCATCTCAGCCTTGGTCATCAACGAACCCGGCGTCCTCAGCAGCGTCGCGGGCATGTTCTCGGCGCGCGGGTTCAACATCGATTCCCTCGTCGTCGGCCGGACGGAAAACCCGGAACTGTCGCGTCTCACCGTGGTCTGCGACGCCGACGAGAACACGTTGGAACAGGTCCGCAAGCAGCTGGCCAAGCTGGTGCCGGTGGTGAAGGTGCGCGACTTCAAGGACACGGCCTATGTCGAACGCGATTTAGCGCTGATCAGCGTCAGCGTCGGGCCGGACAAGCGGTCGGAGGTGATCGAAATCGTCAACCTCTACCGGGCGAACGTCATCGACGTGGCCCGCGATTCGTTGCTGATCGAAATCACCGGCAACGAACAGAAGATCGAAAGCCTGATCGAACTGCTGAACCCGTACGGCATCAAAGAACTGGCCCGCACCGGCGTGATCGCGGTCGCGCGCGGCATGCAGCCGCACAAGGACGAAAACGCCGCGAAAGAGGGCGGGCGAAAGCGTGTCCGACGCCTCGACGCCCCGGCGACGGCGGCGCTGCCGCCGTCATGACGTGGCATAGGTTTTTGTAGGGCCCGCCCTGGCGGACCCTACCGACCATTGCGTTTGTCGGCCGGTTCACGGCACGCAATCGCTTGCCCGACACGACTTACAATCTTGCGATCGTGGATCGGCGCGCAACCATGGTTGCGTTTTCGACGGTCTTGACTAAATCGTTGCCATCAACCACCGCTCGGTCGTCGCCTTCACCGCCGACCACGCTGTCGATGGCCGAGTCGCCGTTGACGTAGATGACGTCGTCGCCGTCGCCGGCGCTGATGGAATCTTTGCCCGCCTCGCCGTAGATCGTGTCCTGACCGTTGCCGGCATAGACGGCGTCATCTCCGTCGCCCATGCGGTAGGTGATCGGCAGATAAGAGCGGTCGTAGACGCGGTCGTCGAAATTGCTGCCGATCAGATTTTCGATGTCGCCGTAGCAGGTGTCGGTGATGATCACCTGCAGGCCCGGGTTGCGCAGGCCGATGGTGGTGGTGGTGCCGCCGGGGTATTTCTGGAGGCTGACGGTGTCGTTGCCCCGGCCGCCGCTGACGGTGTCATCGGTGCTGATTTCGGACTTGGTCTCGAGGTAGTCGACGCCGTCGCTGCCGATCTGGAAGTCGCCGCCGTTGCCGCCGTTGAGGGTGTCGTCGCCGGGGCCGGCATAGAGGTAGTCGTTGCCGTCGTCGCCGACGAGGGTGTCGTCGAGGTCGCCGTTGCTGGCCGACAGGCTGTCCTTGCCGAGGCCGCCTTCCATGTACGCCCGCGCCGGCACGCGGCCGAGGGTGATGAAGTCGTCGCCCGCGCCGCCGATGAAGCTGATGCGGTTGACGTCGCGTTTGCGAAAGTCGGTGTTCGTCGTGCCGTCGCTGATGCGGAATCGGTCACGGCCGAGCAGTGAGACATCAATGGTGTCGTCGCCGCTCGTGCCGGTGATGCGGATCAGCCCGTCCGGCAAGGTGACGACGGTGGCAAACAGACGACGGTTCTCCAGCGGATCGATACGGCTCATAGATGTCCTTCCTTCGGTAGAGATGCTGGCCAACGCGGCGTTGGCCGGCGAATCGTAACCGAGTCGCACTGACGCAGAAAGGTCAGTGCGCCACACTCGTGCGCTGCGCGGCCGGGCTTTTGCCGTTTTGGATCGGCCGCAGCAGCGTGATTTGGCGGCCGGCGTATTCGGCGACATACAGGTTGCCGTGCTTCGGGTCCTGCAGCAGGTCCAGCGGGGCGTTCAGGCCGGTGAAGCCGTCAAGGCCGGCGATGGTTTCGATAACGTCGCCGGCTTCGTTCAGCTTCAGCACGAGAATGTCTTTGCCGTCGCTGTAGCGGGTGACGAGGATGCAGCCGTCGAGCGGGCTGCCGGGGGCTTTGTAATCAATCAGGCCGTTCGGACTGTAGTTCTTGCCGAACACGTACGCCGGCGGCTGCCAGTTCTTTTCCGGCATGGTGCCGACGGGATAGGCGGTGATTTCCTGCGGATCGACGGCGGCCGTCGGGTTGCCGCCGTTGAGAACGTACTGGCCGCGCGCGGGATTGGGATGGCCGTAATACGCGCCGGGCGTGACCTTCAGGAGCAGGTCGTCGGTCGTCTGCTTGATGTCGCGCACGGCGGGCACGCGGCCGTCGGGGCTGGCGGGCGTGTTCCCCTCATTGCCGGCCGCGCCGTTGACGCCGGTGTAGAGATGGCCGTTGCGGTGGAACAGGAGTTTGAACGCGCTGCGCACGCCGGTGGCGTGAATCGTGAGTGGGGCGTTCGGGGCGGCGGGGTCGTAGGCGCCGCCGTCTTCGGTCTTGACGTCGAACGGTAGTAGCCTCTTCTCCCCCTCCCCTTGCGGGAGGGGGTGGGGGGAGGGGTTCTGCGATCGATTGGCTGGCTTGGCGTCCGGGGAACCCCCCACCCCACCCTCCCCCACAAGGGGGGAGGGAGCAGGAGGCAGTCCGTTCGAGGCCGGCGGCGGGACCTTCGACACGTCGAGCCGTAGCACGCTGGCCGTGAGTTTTCGTTCAGCCCGATAGCCCCACTTCACGTCGGCGTCGCCGACGCTGGTGTTGCTGCCTTGGGCGAAATAAAGCGCTCCGTCGGGGCCGAAGGCGATCTGAAAGTTCAGGTGGTCTTTGTACGCCCGGGGCAGGCCGACGAGGACGTCTTCGTAGTCGCCCAGTTCTTTCCCGCCGAGCCGGCTCAGCTTACCCGTCCAGTCGTCCGCCCCTTCCGGCCGGTTGTTCTTCATCGCGAACTGGCCGTGATTGACCCAGAGGATCGGGTTCTCGGCCGTTGATTTCGGGTCGAACGCGATGCCCGTCAGCAGGCGCGGGCCGCCGTTGTTCTGCAGGATCGTCATGACCGGCGACACGGGCGTGAGCGTGCCGTCGGCGTTGATCGTGTAACGATGAATCATTCCCGCGAAAGTGCCGGCGTACAGCCGGCCGTCCGGGCCGATGGCCAGCGACGTGAACGCGTCCTGTTCCAACTTCACGTCCGGCAGCGTTACTTTTTCGAACGCCGCCGGGAACGCACTGACGGCGAACTGTTTTGCGGTGGTGAAGGTCACGTCCGTCGGATCGAACGATTGACCGTCGGTCGTTTTCAGGTCACGCGTCACGCGGAACGTGTACTGCGTGCCCAGTTCCAGCGGGGCGGCCGGCTTGAGGACCAAATCGTCCCCGCCGCCGCTGCTGTTGGCCAGGACGGCCACCGGGGCGTTGTCGCGCGTGCGGACCAGTTGCAGGCCGCTGGCGAGGGTCTTTTCGTCGACGCCTGCTTTCCCGCCCAAAACGATGTCGGCAATGACGGCGGTCACGGGCGAAACTTCGGTGGCGTCCTTCGGCGGCCGGGTGGCCGTCACGTGCGGGCGGCTGGACGCCTGCGTGGTCGCCGCGATTTCCTGCCGGGCGAACCGGCCGGCGACGAACACCAGCCCGCCGCCGACGGCCACCAAGCCGATGACCGTACCAATCCATGCCAAACGCTTCATAACGGCATCGTACGCGTGGTGACGGACGAAGAAAGCTGAACCGCCAAGACGCCAAGATCGCCAAGAAGAAAGAGGAGGCGTAAAGGACAGACTCGCGTCTTACGCGATGCGTGCTTCCGGCTTCTTTTTGTCTTCTTGGCGATCTTGGCGTCTTGGCGGTTACTTCAATAAGTTCTGCTTTAGGCATGGCTTAACGACAAAATGTTAATATAGGTAAAGATGTTAAGATAGGAAAGACGATATCTTCAGTGTCAACTGCCCATCTTAACACCAAGGGGTGAAAGAGGGACGCCTGAGGCCGGAGGCCTGCGGGAGGTGGTCATGGAGCGACGAGGAGCGTCGGAATCGAAAATAAGCATCGGAGATCGCTATGTCGCTGCAACTGAACCTGTCGTCCACCCGCCTGAGCCAGACCTACACCGAACTGCTCCTCAAGGGCGACCGCACCGCCGTCCGGGCGATGCTCGACACGGCCATCGCCGACGGCATGACCGCCGCCAGCCTGCTGTCGGACCTGATCTGGCCGACGATGGAAAGCATCCGGGCCATGTACAAGGACGACATTATCACTCAGATGCAGATGAATCTGGCCACCCGCCTGAACCGCCAGATGACCGACCAGCTGGCCGCCAAGCTGCCGATGGCCGACCGTAACGGCCGGCAGGTGCTGATCTTCTGCGGCAACGACGAGCCCGAAGAACTCGGCGGCCAGATCGCGGCCGACCTGTTCGAAGCCGCCGGCTGGACCGTCCGCTTCGGCGGCGGGGGCGTGGCGAACGACGAGATCCTGAAAATGGTCGGCGAACAGCGGCCCGAACTGCTGGTGATGTTCGCCACCCTCGCCAGCGGCGTGCCGCACGTCCGCAAGCTGATCGATTACCTCCGCGAAGTCGACTGCTGCCCCGGCATGCAGGTGATGTGCTGCGGCGGCATCTACAAGCGGGCCGAGGGCTTAGCCGACGAGATCGGCGCTGACCTGTACGCCCCCGACGCCGCCGCCGCGGTGGAAGTGGCCGAAAGCCAGCGCGACCGCCGGGCGAGCCTCGACCAGCAGAGCGTCGGCCGCACCCGCCGCATCAAAAAGGCCGCCCAACGCCGCGAAGAACGCGGCGGCATGATGATCGAAGCCGCGTAAGCAACTGTCGGCAACACTGAGCGGTTCAGCCGCAAACAAAGTGAGCGTCAGCAGGCGGCCCGCCACGACCGGGCCGCCTGCTGGTTATTTGACAGTTCTCAAGGAATTGTATTTAATTACAACATGCCTTGGCGGGACGTGTTCTGGAATGACATTATTGCCGAACATATTGCTTTACACGGACTGACACGTGCCGATGTCGAGAATGCGGTCTGTAATGCCACCACTGAGGAAGAAAGCGACAGCACCGGACGACCCGTACTCTTCGGCTTTGCGATCGACGGACGAAAAATCGCCGTAGTTTACGAAGTCGTCGATCGCATCACGGTGATTCCTATTACCGCATATGAGGTGAAGTAATGGCCATTATCACCCAGCATCCTCTCGTCACGCCTGCTCGCATCGCAGAACTTATCGAAGTCGCGAAGAAAATCGACCGCGAGGAAAAGGACCAGATCATCGCCAAAGGCCGGGCCGTGTTCGCGCGGCACGAGCGGATTAAGGCGACGATCGCCCGCCTGAAGGCCGCGCGGCAGGCGCAACAGATGACGCTGGAACAGGTGGCCGCGAAGTCAGGCATCGGCAAAGCGAATTTGTCGCGGCTGGAGAACGACCAAGACCCGAACCCGACGATCGACACGCTGCTGCGCGTCGCGGATGCCGTCGGGTACGACTTGTTGCCGACGTCTTGAAGTAGCTTCACACGCGTTTGCGTCGGGTGTGGCTTGACAGAGTCGAGACACCTCGACGCCACGGCGCGAGCCGTGGATTCTTTCCCGAACTGAGTTGACGACTGTCAGGAATCCACGGCTCGCGCCGTGGCGTCGAAGCGGTTCTGCGTCGGTCGGACAGCCCGAGCGCGTTCACGTGATTTGATCGCCGCCCGCCGTTGCCCCACAATCCCCGGGAGGAGTCCGCCTTTGCAATATTATTTCTCCACCGACGGCACGACGCAGCAGGGCCCGCTTGATGCCGGGGGCCTGCGCGCCGCGGGCGTCGGCCCCGGGACCATGGTCTGGCGTGAGGGCATGCCCGACTGGAAGCCCGCCGCTCAGTTGCCGGAGCTGGCCGGCCTTTTCGCCGGCATGGCCCCGCCGCCGAGCGCGCCCGCCGCGACCTACCACGCGCCACAACATACGCCGCCCGGCGTGCCCTACACGGCCCAGCAGGCGCCGGGCATGCCGTATCAGCCACACGGGCCCGCGAACAGTTCGAACGGCATGGCGATCGCCAGCCTGGTCTGCGGCATCGTTGGCCTGCTCGGGTTCTGCTGCTGCCCGTTCATCATCAGCATCCTCGCCGTCGTATTCGGCCATGTCGCCCGCGGCCAGATCAAACGCGGCCATGGCACCGGCGACGGCATGGCACTGACGGGCCTGATTCTCGGCTACGTCGGCATCTTCCTGGCCCTGGTCAACGTCAGCCTGCAGATCACCGGTCACGGCCTGAACATTCAAGGCATGCCGAGTTTGCCGAACGGGTTGAACCCGTAAAAACGCCAACCACGAAGGCGCGAAGACACGAAGAGCAAATGACGCTGCCAGCTTCCGCGCAGGATGATTCGAGCAAATAACCTTGCAGCCGCCTCATTGATCTTCGTGCCTTCGCGTCTTCGTGGTTAACCTGCACCCCGGCTACCCCAGATCATGCGCAGCACCATCACCCAGGCCCGCTCCCTCGTCGTCAAGATCGGCACGCAGACGCTGACCGACGCCTCGAAGCGGATCGACGCAACTTACCTGCGGAGCGTCGCAAACCAGGTGGCCGTGCTGCGGCAGCGGGGCGTGACGGTCACCCTCGTCAGCAGCGGCGCGATTGCGGCCGGCATGGGCGAACTGGACCTGCCGAAGCGCCCCACGGATTTGCCCAAGCTGCAGGCCGTCGCGGCGGTGGGGCAGCGCCGCCTCATGGACGCCTGGGCTGAGGCGTTCGCCCCGCACGGTTTGCACGTCGCCCAGATCCTGCTGACGCGTGAGGACATTGATGGCCGCAAGCGGTTCCTGAACCTGCGCAACACGGTGCACGCCCTGCACGAAATGGGGGCCGTGCCGGTGATCAATGAGAACGACACGATCAGCACGGACGAGCTGGTCGAAATCAGCTTCGGCGACAACGACATCCTGGCCGCCCACGTGGCCGCGGCGCTGCGCACGGACGTGCTGGTGCTGCTGAGCAATGTCGACGGCGTGCTCGACGGCGACGGCCGGGGCATCCGAACCATCAAAGACCCTGCCGCGGCGGAATCGCTGATCCGCACCGACAAAAGCGGCCTCGGCAAGGGCGGCATGAACAGCAAGTTCGCCGCCGCCGCCATGGTCACGCGCGGCGGCGAAACCCTCGTCGTCGCACGCGGCCGCGATGAAAATGTTCTGGTGCGTCTGGCCGACGGCGAAGAATTGGGCACCGTTTTCCTGCCCCGCAAAACGTCGCGCGCCAGTGGCCGCAGCCGGTGGATCGGGGCGGCGCGGCCGGCGGGCACGGTGGTCGTCGACGACGGGGCGGCGCGGGCGATCGTTTCGAAGAACGTCAGCCTGCTGCCCGCCGGCGTGACCGCCATCCGCGGCGACTTCGAAAAGGGCGACGTCGTCTCAATCGAAACCGCCGCCGGCGACAAGCTCGCCCACGGCCTGACCAATTACAGTGCCGCCGACCTCGCCCGAATCCGCGGCCAAAAGTCCGCCGCCATCCGCGCGATGCTGGCCGAGCGGGCGTACGACGAAGTCGTGCACCGGGACAACTTGGTCAAGCTCTCGAGCTAAGCCATTAGGCACATCGCCGGCCTCACCCGTACGCAGGTACGCCGGAACCCACTTCAGTGGCCTGCTTCTTCCGGCGGTGGCCCGGCTTGCCGATGATGGCCCAGGCCCGCGGGCCCAGGATGACGCTCAGCACGTCGCCGCCGTGCGTGTCGAACAAACGGCTCAGCAGCAGGCCCATGGCGATCACACTGCCGGTGACGAAGCCGCCGATGTGCGCCCAGTGGGCGACGCTGTCCTGCAGTCCGTAATGCGTGTTCAGCAGGTTCATCGCGATGTCGTAGCCGAAGTAAATCAGCAGAATCCAGAACCCGCGCAGGCTGAAGATCTTCAGCCCGAAAATGCGTCTGAATCGGAACCACAGACTGATCCACATGGCGCAGAAGACGTTGTGCACCGGGAACAGGATCAGGTACATGCCGGCTAAACCCATAATCGCCCCGCTGGCACCGACCATCGGCCCGGGGCCGCCGTCGGTGAGCAGATGAATCAACGCCGCCGACACGGCCAAGACCGGGTACAGGATTGCCGTCGCGATGTTACCGATCAGGGCGTTCACGCGCGTGCCGAAGCAGAGCATAAACACCAGATTTCCGCCCAAGTGCATGGCGAAGCCGTAAATCGAACTCGGGTCGTGCAGGAAAGCGTGTGTGATCAGTTGGTAGGCGTGGAACTCGCCGGACGCGTCGGCCCGGTCGGCTGCCAGGTCGGCAATGGCGCGCGACACCAGTTCGTCGTCCGACACCTTCTCGCCCGGCTTAGCGTATGCAGCCAATAGCTCGGCGCGGTCGTCGACGTCCATTTTCAGGGCGATATCGTGAATCTCCTTCGCGCTCACTTTCGACGTCGTTTCATCGGCCGCCGTTTTCCCGTCGGCGGGGGCCCAGAGCATCAGGTTCGTCCCCGGCGGCGCGGCCCCGGCCCGCTGGTCGCCGGTACGCAGCGCCACGAAGAAGGTGATGCTGGCCAGGATCGTGGCCAGCGCGATGGTCCAAATGGCGTACGGCTTGCGCGTGCCGAATGCTTCGGAGCGAATCGGGATCGGGAACGGCGTGACCCAGACCAGCAGGCTGATGATCCGGATCCACGATTCGGCCCCCGCGTAGAGCGCATTCTCGTCGACGCCCTGACGCGTCAGCACCGGCCGGCCGGTGGCGACGGTGATGCCGCAGTCGACGCAGATCTTCGCCTTTTTCGCCAGCAGCTTGTCACAGGCGGGGCAGAACACGTCACCCGCCGCCCGGATCGTCCGGGTGTGGCCGAACTTCAGCGTGTAATCGCCGACGGTGATCAGGTCGCCGTCTTTGAGTTCCTGGTCAAGACAGCGTCCCTCGTTGACGAAAAGGCCATTGGTGCTGTGGCGATCGACGATGCGCCAGCGGGACGGGCCGAAGTCCACGCGCACCAGCTTGGCGTGCAGGCGCGAAACCTTTTTACCGGCCGACAGGCAGACATGGCGTTCCAGCGCCTTACCGATTTCGATGTCCGCCACACCGCCGAGCTGGATTTGCTCGCCGACGCAATCGGGCCCGCTGACGACGGTCAGGGCGGCGTCGAAGTCGCCGGCACCGTTGCCGGCTTCCAGCGGCTCGGCACAGGCCAGCCGGACGATCCGTCCGCATTTCTCACACGCGTGCGACTGCCCGATGCCGGATTCGTCCACCCGGCGGGGCGCGCCACGGCACCCGCAAAAAAGGTCGATCATCGAAAACTTCCCTTGTCCCAACGAAGTGAACGCTACGGCCGCCCTGGTGGGCGGACCGGCGTCGGCGGGAGTGTAACCTGCGGGCCGACGGCGGCAATGCAAAAATTGGCGGGCAAAGCTATTCGGGATCGCGACCGTCCGCCGTGACCAGACGGTTCTCTGAGCACCCCTGGCGGCCGTCGCGATGCCGTCGACAAAAGCAGTGCATTTCCCAGCACTTATGCCATCTTTCGGCCGCGAACACCCGTATACTGCACAGGTGGCCGCAGGATCGCCGGCCGCAGGACAGCCGTATCATGGAAGACCGCGAAACCCGACTCAAACGCCTTTTGGAAAAGGCCAGCCGCCTCACCCGGGACCCCGGCGTCTACCTGATGAAGGACAAAGAGGGCCGGGTGATTTACATCGGTAAGTCGGCCTTCCTGCGCGACCGCGTCAGCAGCTACTTTCAGCCGTCGACCAAGCTCGACTTCAAAAAAGCCCCGATGCTCGACATCGTCGACGACTTCGACATTCTCGGCACCGAAACCGAAGTCGAAGCTCTGCTGATGGAGAACCGGCTGATCAAAGACGTTCAGCCGCGCTTCAACGCCCGGCTGTTGGACGACAAGACGTTTCCGTACCTCGAAGTGACGATGGATACGGACTATCCCGGCGTCTACGTCACCCGCGAGCCGCAGCAACGCGGCACCAAACTGTTCGGCCCGTTCACCAGCGTCTATCAGCTTAAAGAAGCCGTCACGCATTTGCAGAAGGCGTTCAAGTTCCGCACCTGCCATCTGGACATTCGGGAAGATGATTCGAAAAAGCGGTTCTTTCGCCCGTGCCTGCTGCACGCGATCAACCAGTGCACGGCCCCGTGCGCCGACAAGATCGGTCGCGAGCAATACGCCGACGACATCCGCAAGCTGAACCGCTTTCTCGACGGCGAACGCAAAGGCATCCTGGCGGAGCTGGAACGGGAGATGCGCGAGGCCAGCAAGAACATGCAGTTCGAAAAGGCCGCGAAGGTGCGCGACGAACTGAAAGCCCTGCAGGCGCTCAGCAAACGGGCCGGCAAAGGCGAGCAGGAGTTCTGGCAGCCCGAGGCGTTCGTCCACAACCCGCAGGAAGGCGTTGTCGCGCTGCAGGAAGCCCTAAACCTGCCCGAGCCGCCGCGCATTGTGGAAGGCTTCGACATCGCTCACCTGCAGGGCGGCGAGATGGTCGGCAGCATGGTCTGCTTCATCGACGGCGTGCCGTTCAAGAACGCCTACCGCCGCTACAAAATCCAGCACGGCCAGGGGAACAACGACTTCCTCAGCCTGCAGGAAGTCGTCAGCCGCCGTTACCGCGAGGCCGGCGAGCAGCACGAGCTGTTCCCGAACCTGATCATGATCGACGGCGGCATTGGCCAGCTGCACGCGGCGATGGACGCGTTCCGGATCATGGACGTCAAACCGCCGGCCGTAATCAGTCTGGCGAAAAAAGAAGAGCTGATCTACACGACCGAAAGCAGTGAGCCGATCCGTCTGCCGCGCAATCACCTCGGCCTGAAGCTGCTGCAGTACCTGCGTGATGAGGCCCACCGTTTCGCGCAGCATTACCACCACATTCTGCGTCGCAAAGCGCAGCTGGAGCAGGACGTGAAGGCCGGCAAGCGGCCGCCGAAGAAACGCGTCAGCCGGCCGAAGCTGGTGGACGAAGTGACCGCACAATTCTCCACGATCGCGTCACTGCCGATCCTGAAGCCGCAACCGACGCCGACGCCCGTGGTCGATGAGGATTCGCAGATCGACCCGAACGAACCGGCGTGAACTCTTGCTCTCTCCCTAACCCTCCCCCGGCATACCGGGAGCGAGAACCAGTGGCTTACGCGGGAATCGTTCCTCGGCGTTCGCCGCGTTCCACAGGAACGTCGCCATTACCACAGCGGCCTGCTTCAGGTCGTCGATCTGCAATCGTTCGAACGTGTCGGCATTCGCGTGATGCGTGCGGGTGAAATAGTCGATCGGGTCCTGAATGAACTGAAACCCCGGCAGGCCGAGCGTGTCGAAGCAGATGTGGTCGGTGAACCCTGTGCCACCGGGGGCGACAGTCGTGGCCCCTAAATCCGCGAGGGGCCGGAACCATTGCTGAAAAATCGGCACGGCCGCGCGGTTGTTCTCGGAGTAAATGCCTCGAATCCGGCCGGTGCCGTGGTCGAGATTGAAATAGACGCTCAGTTTTTCATACGCCGACCCTTTCGTCAGCCGCGCGGGCTGCGTGGCAGCCCGAGTCGTCGGAATGTCGTTGACGGCGAGAAGGTCGTGAGCGTCGGGCGGTGGCGACGGTCGCGTGGCCGGCTGCGTCGCGGGCTCATTCATTCGTCCGAAATGCGCCTTCACGTAAGCCGCCGAGCCGAGCACGCCTTGCTCTTCGCCGGTCCAGAGGGCGACGCGGATCGTGCGGCGCGGCTTCAATCCGCTGGCGTGGATCAGACGCACCGCCTCCATCGCCACGACCACGCCGCTGGCGTTGTCGGTCGCGCCGGTTGCCGAGTGCCAGCTGTCCAGGTGCGCCCCGCACATCACAATTTCGTCGGCCTTATCCGTGCCCGGCAGGTCGGCCAGTGTGTTGTGCTGCTGCGGCATCTCTTCAGTGAAGTCGGCCTTCAAATCTAGCACCGTGCGCAGCGGCACGTCGCGGCGTGACAGGGTGACGAGCCGGGCAAAATCTTCGACACCGACCACGATTTGCGGCGCAGCGATGCCGCTGTCCGGCCACCACGCCTGCGGCCGGGTCATCGGGCCGCCGGGGCCGGTACGGGGCGTATCGTCGGGCACGGTCGCGCCGGTGACGAAGATCGTGCCCGCGTCGCCGCCCGGGCTGGACGTCAGCACCGCGGCCGCGCCGTGCGCCGCCGCGAAGGCTAGCGCCTTGGCGGCGAAGGCTTTCGCGGCAAAGTCTGCGCCGGGACCCGCCGGGCGGGTTGCCGGGCCGGGGTGCGTGGTGGGCTGCGTGGCCGCGGGCCGCATCAGGTCGATTGTCGAGCGGTCGTCCGCGGCCAGGGCGGCAAGGCGATCGTCGTCCAACCGCCTAGCCAGCGGTTCGAACGGATCGCCCGGCGGCCGTGGGCTGCCGATCAGCACGATCCGGCCGCGCACGCGGTCCGCGTACGGCTGCAGGTCCGCTTCAGCCTTGGCGTCGAGGTAGACGATGTCGCTCTCCACCGCCCGCTCCAGCCCCGGTGACCACGCCTTCGGGTAGGCATTGACCACAAAAGGGTACGGTTGGGTCACGGCGAGCGAAAACCGCGATAGCGTCCACCCGCGCCCGAACGGCCCCCACGGTTCGAGGCGCGCGTCGGACAAGCCCCAGCCGCTGAGCGTGTCGCGAGCCCACAGGTTCGCGCGTCGCACGGCGGGCGAACCGGTCAAACGCGGACCGACGCCATTGCAGAGGGCCTCGGCGGTTTCGGCGACCTTCGATCGGTTCAGGCCTTCGTCGCGGATCAATGCCAGCGCGTCGGTCGATTGCGTGGCCGGCCGCTCGGCGCGTGCGACGGTGGTGGCGACGCACAGGCAGAGAACGGATCGGGCGAGGAGTGAAGCGAGTCGCGTACGCACAACGACGATCCTGCAATCGGGACACGCGAAGGGCAAGTATCAGGCCGGAATCGGAGGCCACGCGTCGCAACGGATGTGATGGACGTCGATCTTCCGCTCGGCCTGCACGGCGACCGCGACCGAATGATCGGCGCCGGCGTCGATGCGGTGAACACGCCATATCGCGTCGACGCCGATCAGCGTCGGCTGTCCTTCGGCGGTGTCAACGGTCATGTCGCGCAACGCTTCGGACACGCCCCGGCCGGTGGCCTTCGCGTACGCCTCCTTGGCCGTCCAAATGGCGTAGAACCGCCGTCGCTGCGCGTCGTCGGCGAGGCCGGCGAGTTCTGCCCGTTCCGCCGCGGAAAGCACGCGTTCGAACAGTCGCACGTCGACCGGCCGGCGGACACATTCGACGTCGACGCCGACCGGTTCGCCGCCGGCCACCGCGCACGTGATGAGGCCGTCCGTGTGAGAGATATTGAACGACAGCCCCGACGCCGCCGGCCCCGTCACGAACGGTTTGCCGGACGATTCCCGCCCGAACCGCCAGTCGGCCGGCGCGACGCTGCCGCGTGTCGACAGGGCCCAGCGTGTCAGCGCGTGGGCGAAAATGAAGGCCGTGCGTGTCGTTTCCTTTAGAACGGCCGCCGCCCGCTGGCGTTCGTACGGGTCTAAGACTGCGTACGCCGCCGCCAGCGCGTCGGCGGCCGGCGACGGCTCGACCCTGGCAAGCCAGACGGTGACGGACGAACTTGGCGGGGAGACGTTCATCGGGAAATCAGAAACAGCCGGGCACGTGTTTCATATTTAACAGAACCGGAAACCCTCAGGGACGCCGCGCCCGCGAATCCATAGAATGCCCGCATGTCAGCCCAAGCCTCGTCCAAACCCAAAGTGTGCATCGTCGGCGGCGGCTTCGCCGGCATTGAAGCGGCCAAAGTGCTGGCCAAGTCGGCCGTCGACATCACGCTGATCGACCGCCGCAACCACCACGTCTTCCAGCCGCTGCTCTACCAGGTGGCGACGGCGGCGTTGTCGCCGGCGTCGATCGCCGCGCCCATCCGCCGGGTGCTGAGCCGCCAGAATAATTGCCGCGTGGTGCTGGCGGACGTTCAAGGCGTCGACGTGCCGAATAAACAGGTGATCGTCGAAGACGGCCGCATCGCCTACGACTACCTGATTCTTGCCGCCGGCGCGACGCATTCTTACTTCGGCCGCGACGAATGGGCGGAGTTCGCGCCCGGTTTGAAGAACCTGGAGGACGCCACCGAAATCCGCCGCCGAATGCTGCTGGCGTTCGAGACGGCCGAATACGAAGCCGACCCGCTCGCGCGCACGGCGGCGATGACGTTCGCCGTCATCGGTGCGGGGCCGACGGGCGTTGAACTGGCCGGCTCGATCAAGGAAGTGGCCACGCAGTCGATTCGGAAGGATTTCCGCAACATCGACACGCGCTCCACGCGCGTGATGCTGCTGGAAGGCCTCGACCGCGTGCTGCCGCCGTTCCCGCCGGAACTGAGCGCCAAGGCGCAGCGCTCGCTGGAAGGCATGGGCGTAGAGGTGCGCTTGAACGCGAAGGTGACGAACATCACCGCCGAGGGGCTAAGCATCGGCGAGGAGTTCATCCCCGTGCGCACCGTCTTCTGGGCCGCCGGCGTCAAGGCCAGCCCGGTCGGCCAGTCCCTCGGCGTGCCGCTGGACCGCGCGGGCCGTGTGATCGTCGGACGCGACTTGTCCATTCCCGGCCATTCCGAAGTCTTCGTCTGCGGCGACATGGCGGCGGCGAAAAGCGCCGACACCGGCAAGCCGATTCCCGGCGTCGCCCAGGGCGGCATTCAGATGGGCCGGTACGCCGGCAAGTGCATCGCCGGCGAAACCGCCGGCCGCTCGACGGCCGCCGATCGAAAGGCCTTCTCGTACTGGGACAAAGGGTCCATGGCCGTCATCGGCAAGAACAAGGCCGTCGCGCTGGTCGGCCCGCTGAAGATCGGCGGCTTCCTCGCTTGGCTGATGTGGGGCGGCGTGCACATCCTGTTCCTGGTCGGCTTCCGCAATCGGCTGACAGTGCTGATCAGCTGGGTCTGGAACTGGCTGATCAATGCCCGCGACGCACGACTCATCACCGGCGACTCTAAACTGAACGTGCACACCCTGCCCGCCGAAGTAACGCGGCCGGCGGCGTAGAAGCGCCAGCTGTGGTTCCCACTCTCGGTACGTCGGGAAGGGTCAGTTTGACGGCCGAGCGTCGACTCTCAAGGCGGGCAAAAAGAGTTCACCACGGAGGCACGGAGACACGGAGAAGAGAGGCAGAACAAGCTTCCTTCTCTTCTCCGTGTCTCCGTGCCTCCGTGGTGAATCCGCTCTTCTTCCCCGTTCGACGTACAATTCCGGTTAGCCGCTCGCCCTCACCCTGACCCTCTCCCGGCGTACCGGGAGAGGGGACCAAACGTGGCCGTGCTAACCCGCCGCAGCCCGACCGGCGAGGTAGCCGGTCGCCCACGCCCATTGAAAATTAAACCCGCCGATGCGACCGTCGCAGTCGAGGATTTCGCCCGCTAAATACAGGCCCGGCGTCTTGCGCGACTGCAGCGTGCGGAAGTCAATTTCGCCCAGTGGCACGCCGCCGGCGGTGACTTCGGCATAGTTCCAGCCGCGCTGCTGTGTCACCGGCAGCGGCAGTGCCGTCAGGGTGTGGACGAGGGTGCGCCGCGCGTCGCGCGACAACTGGCCGGCGACAATGTCGGGCTCGATCTTCGCGTGTCTGAGCAGCGCCGTCGCCACGCGTTCGGGGAAGCGCGTCGACAGATGCGTGAGCGTCGTCGCCTTCGGCCGGGCGGCGGTGGCGCTGATCCAGGCGCGCTCCACTTGTTCGAAGTTCTGGCACGGCGACAGATTGCACACCAGCGTCGGATTCTGCCCGGTTTCGCTGGCGAGCGTCCAGTGCCGGCTGGCGTCCATCACAACCGGCCCGCTGATGCCGAAGTGCGTCCAGAGCAAGCTGCCGCTGCGGTGATCGACGCGCTTTCCATTCACGAACACGGACAGCTCCACGTCCTGCGCGATGCCGGCCAGGTCGGCGTGGAACATCGTCGGCTCCAGCACCAGCGGCACGAGCGCGGCGTACGTCGGCGTCACCGAATGGCCCAGGTGCCGGGCCAATTCCCAGCCGTAGCCGTCGCTGCCGCTGCGTGGCAGGGAACGGCCGCCGGTGGATAGAATCACGCGGCCGGCGTGAATCGTGCCGCCGTCGAAGGAGACGGTGAAACCGCCGTCCGCCTCTTTTGTCACTTGCGTGACGCGGCATTGCGTTCGTAGCGAAACATGAAGCGCCTCGCACCGCCGCAGCAACGCATTCAGCACCGCCCGCGCCGAGTCGGCCGTCGGAAACAGTTTGCCGGTCGGCTCCTGTCGCAGCGGCACGCCGAGGGATTCGAACCAGCGCACGGTCGCCTGTTCATCGAAGGCGGCCAGCACATTGCGCACGATGTTGCGCGAGCCGTTGAAGTCGTGCGCCGATACTTCGCAGTGCGTCACATTGCAGCGGCCGCCGCCGGAGACGAGGATTTTCGCCCCCAGCACCTTCGCCCCGTCGAGCACGACGATGCGGCGCCCGGCCGGCGCGTTCTCGGCGGCGAAGATGGCCGCCGTCAGGCCCGCCGCGCCGCCGCCGATGATGACTACGTCTGTCGTCTCCATCACGCGACCCGGAGCAGAATGAACTTCAGATACTGCAATTCCCGGCAAACCAGCGGGAACGGATGGTCGGCCGGCTGCCCGTGCACGCCCAGGATCGTCGCTCGCCGTCGCGCTTTCGACACGGCCGCTTCGGTCAGCTCGTAGAACATCTGCTGTGAAATGTGGCTGGAGCAGGACGACAGGGCGATGACCCCGCCCGGCGACAGCACGTGCAATGCGGCGGTGAACAGGGCCTGGTAGCTGGCGGTGGCTTTCGCCACGTGCCGTTCGGCCGGGGCGAAGGAGGGCGGGTCGACCACGATGACGTCCCACAAGCGTTTTTCCGTTTTCGCCGTTTCCAGGAACTCGAACGCGTCGGCCGCCACGGCCCGGTGCCGCTCCGGCGGAAGGTCATTCAACTGCCAATTCCGGTCCGCTTCTTCCATAGCCGGCTTGGCCAGGTCGACGCTGGTGACGTCGCTCGCGCCGTGCGTGCCGGCGTACACGGAGAATCCGCCGGTGTAGGCGAACAGGTTCAGCACCGTTTTGCCCCGGGCGAAGCGGCCGAGGCGGGCGCGGTTATCGCGTTGGTCGAAAAAGAAGCCCGTTTTCTGCCCCTGCACCAAGTCGGCCTGAAACCGCACGCCGTTTTCCAAGAACGCCACCGGCGCGCCGGGCACGCCGCCCCGAATCGGCCGGCCGCGCGTCTTGGCGTCCGAACGGTACTTCAGGAACACCGTCGAAATCGGCAGCCGGGCACATAGCCAGTCGGCCAGGGCGTCGGCGTTCCAGAAGCCGGCCGGTGCGTCGCCGTCCAGTTTCAGCACGGCGTGGTCGGCGTAGCGGTCGCACGTCAGGCCGGGCAGGCCGTCCCCTTCGCCGTTGATCAGTCGGTAGCCGGTCGTGCGGTCGTCGAACAGCGTTTGCCGCAGCGAAAGGGCAGTCTCTAGTTTCGCTTCGATCAGCCGCTCGTCCATCCGCTCGCCGACGGCGCAGACACGCACCGCCAGCGGCCCGGTGGGGTCGTACATGCCGAAGGCGATCAACGCCCCGTCGCGGTCGTGCAGCACGACCCGCGCCCCGGCCGGCGCGGCGGGTGTTTCGACGAGCCAGTCGCGGTAGACCCACGGGTAGCCCTGCTTGAGCATGCGCGTGCGCTCCCGCACGAGCTTCAGCCGGACGGGCTCTTGTTGCGCGGAAAGGATCAGGCCCATGACGTCTAGCATATCGCCAATGTCATGCAGACGCCGGCCCGCATCACAACACGGCTCCCATCGAAGCCGGACGCGATCAACAGTAAGATTCGCCGCACGCAGGCGTCGCGGACTATGGGCGCGACGAACCGGCCCGCGCAGCCATGAGGCATGACCACGAGCAGCCCGACGATCGACCCACCTTATGCCTCACGACCTTCCCTTATTGTCCACGATCGCCGCGGCGTTCGCCGCCGCGTGGGTCTTCGGCCTCATCACGCAACGACTGGGCCTGTCGCCGATCGTCGGCTACCTGCTGGCCGGCGTCGCGATCGGGCCTTACACGCCGGGCTTCGTGGGCGACGCGGGCATCGCCAGCCAGCTGGCCGAGGTCGGCGTGATTCTGCTGATGTTCGGCGTCGGGCTGCACTTCCATGTCGGCGACCTGCTGGCCGTGCGCAAGGTCGCCATACCCGGGGCCGTCGGGCAATCGCTGGTGGCGACGCTGCTGGGGCTGGTCATGGCGCTCGCTTTCGGCTGGCAGTGGCAGTCGGGACTGGTGCTCGGCGTGGCGATGAGCGTGGCCAGCACGGTCGTCCTGATCCGCGTGCTGACCGACGCGCGCAAGCTCGACACGCCGCACGGCCATGTGGCGGTCGGCTGGCTGATTGTCGAGGACGTGCTGACGGTCATTGTGCTGGTCCTGATCCCCGCCCTGGGCGCGGCCGTGGCACCGGTCGCGGCGTCACAACCGGCCGACCTCGGCCACGGCCCGGCGGCCGCCGGCGGGTCTGTTCTGACGGTTCTGGCGCTGGCGTTGGTGAAGCTCGCGGCTTTCGTAGCGATCCTGTTTTTCGCCGGGCGTCGACTGATCCCGTGGGTATTGGTGCAGGTGACGCGCCTTCGCTCGCGCGAACTGTTCACGCTCACCATTCTGGTGCTGTCGATCGCCGTCGCGACAGGCGCGTATTACGCCTTCGGCGCGTCGATGGCCCTGGGCGCTTTTTTGGCCGGCATGGTGGTGGGGCAGTCGAAAGTCAGTCAGCAAGCGGCGGCCGATATTCTGCCGCTGCGCGACGCGTTCGCGGTGCTGTTCTTCGCCTCGGTCGGCATGCTGTTCGACCCGCGCTTCCTGCTGGAACATTGGGACCTCATGCTGTGCGGCCTGGGGATTGTGATGATCGGCAAGCCACTGGCCGCGCTGGTGATCGTTGCCGTCATCGGCTACCCGGTGCGTACCGGCCTGACCGTCGCGCTGGCGCTGGCGCAGATCGGCGAGTTCTCGTTCATCGTCAGCGATCTCGGGAAGGCCTACGGATTGATCGACCGGGTCGGGCACAATCTGCTTGTCGGCACCGCCATCATCTCGATCACGGTCAATCCGCTGCTCTTCCGCACGCTGCCCTGGTTCGAAACACTGCTGCAACGCTGGCCGGCCCTGTGGCGGTACATGAATCGCAGCGAGCAGAATGAAGGTCGGCCGAACGAGCGGGCGCGAACGCTCGTCGACGACGCGTCCACCGCGCCGCTGGCGCTGATCCTGGGCTACGGCCCGGTCGGGCGCAGCGTCGACCTGATGCTGCGCGGCCGCGGGGTCGAAACCCTCATCGTCGACCTGAATATGGACACGGTCCAGCAGCTCGAACGCGAAGGCCGGGCGGCGATCTACGGCGACGCGTTCAACATCGAAGTGCTGGGCCTGCCGGTCGCGCGGGCGTCGCAACTGATCATCACGCTGCCCCATTCCGCGAACCGCAATCCGCTGATCGCGTCGGCGAAGCTCATCAACCCCGGGATCAAGGTGTTCGTCCGCGCCCGGTATCTATCCGAGGCCGATTCGCTCAGGCAGGTCGGCGCGGACGCGGCCCGTTATGAGGAAGCCGAAGTCGCTGTCGCGCTGGCGGGCTTGGTGCTGTCTGACCAGGGGGCGGACGACGAAACGATCCGCCGTGAGACGATCCGCGTGCGTCAGCAGATGCGCACGACCGGGAACGCGTGGTGATTGTTCCGCCGTTAAGAAGCTGACACGTTCGAACGCCAGTTTAGTACAAGTCAGTTCGACATTATGAGAACAACCTGAAATCAGATTGAAACTCATTTCCTCCTACCTAATGCACCAAAGGCACTAAACAGACGAAATCTAGGTTCGGTTTCACGATCCAGGTTGGTGGAAGAAGCATTGTAAAGTCTTTGTAAACAAGGTCTGTCTCCAGTTAGTTTCCACCCACACCCGATCAGGCACCACGTGGTGCCATGGGACATCTGACGAGCCGCCGGTGTAAAGCACGTAGACGTCGCCGGCGATTTTCATGGTGTAATAGCCGGCGCTGGAGACGAGCACGAGTGTCGGCTCGAGCGTGACCTGAAGCTTTGTCGAATCGTAAGTGAGCGTGGCCAGGATGACGGCACCGGGCGTGTCGCGAAGCACGAACCGGTCGGCCGTGAAGGTGGCCAAATTCAGGCCTTCATCGAAGGTGATCGTGATGTTGGAGCCGGCGCTCTTCCAGTCGTTCCCGTTACAAACCGGCCACGACCACATAACTACGAATCATCCCTCACAGCGACTTCCTTTCCCAAAGGCAAAATTGCAGAGGCGATCTGGCCATCTTTACGGGCCGTATGAGGTCAGCCAGTGTGGGTTAGATGAGAAGCGAGATATGAGCCGCCGGCGCGGTCATGCTGGCGGAAGAAAAGCGGTTGAAATGGAAAGTGTTCGGTCTGCCGACAAGCTTGCGGGTTGAATAATCTGCAAGAATCACCTGTTTAGGCGTGTCGAGGAAGTCAAAAACATTCGGGCAATCTCGAACGAGAACGTATATCTTCAGGGCGGGCAAATCACCTCTGTGGCCCGCTGTGTCGACGTCCGCTCGGAATGCCGTACCGGTTGCCTCTCTCAACGGCTCGCAACCTCGCGAACCAGTTCCAAATGTCTCTGTCGTCGGACGAAAAGGGGTCCTATGCAGAATCGACCGTGGGAGCAGAACCGACCATTGACATGGTGGGAAACGCTGCTGGAAGAGCACATCGAGCTCGATCCGGCAAAAACAGACAAGCCAATGGAATTCGCCAAAGCGTACGACGTGATCGCCGGTCGGATCGCCGGGTTCGATGAGTGCGATAAGGCCAACGCCGGCTTGGCGGAAGTTCATCGCCTGATTCACAGCAGTTCCCACAAGACGCGGGCGCTTTGTTTTTCCGGCGGCGGCATCCGCAGCGCGACATTCAACCTCGGCCTGCTCCAGGGCTTGGCTAAAAAAGAATGGCTCGATCAGTTCGACTACCTCTCGACCGTTTCCGGCGGCGGTTACATGGGTGCTTGGCTTTCGGCATGGGTTCACCGGCTTGGCGGCATTCATCAGGTGCAGACCGAACTCCGTCGAACCACCCGGGCTCGGCCGGACTCGACCCGTTCCATGGGATTTGAATCAAATGAGGATCAGCCCACGCTGACACTTGAACCGAGCGAGGTGAACTATCTGAGGGAATATTCGAACTACTTGACGCCACGCCTGGGATGGTTCACCGGCGACACCTGGATGCTGATCGCCACCTACATTCGCAACCTGCTGCTAAACTGGACGGTGCTAATTCCGATTGCGGTGGGGCTGGTCGCGTTCGTCTGGGCGGGATATTTCGCTTTCTGCACGCTGGCGGTCTGGCTTACGGAGCAAGAGAAGCTGTCTCCTGATGCTTGGCGAATTATCGAACAGCCCGGGCCGACGTTGGTGTCTTGGCTGCATCTGGCGCTGCTGCTGTTCGGCATCGGGGCGGCGATCCCGCTGCTGCCGAACTTCGCCGCCGTCCGTGATTCCAAAAAAGATAAGAACAAAAGCCAAATTGAAGTCGACGCCCACCGCCGTGCCGGCCGGCTCCGACCGATCTGGTTTGTGATCCTACCCGTAACGCTTTCTGCCTGCCTGTTGCCGGCTTCTTCCTATGCTTGGAAACCGGTCCCGCAGAGCGGCTATTCCTTGAGCACCATGTTCCCGACCATGCTATACGCATGGGCCATTCTGGCTCTGGCCGTCACGGTGGTCACGGCGGTGGTGCTGAAAACGCAGTCTTCACACCGGCTCGGCAAGCCCGCGCCCGGATCCATCGGCTGGTTCAAGATCTACGGGCTCTACTTCATCGCCTGTGCAGTCAGTTCATTCGTCGGATTTGTGGTTATGGCCTACCTGTTCGAGCTGAGGGATCAGCACACGGTGCTGTTCTTCTGGCTTTTGCCGCCGGTGCGGCTGATGCAGGTTTACCTGTTTTTTACGGTCATCGTGGGCGGACTGAGTGAAGTCACCAGCCCCGACTTGGAAGAAAGCCGCGAATGGTGGTCGAGGCTGATGGGCCTCTTGCTTCTCAGCGCCGTGGCTTATCTCGCCGTCGTAGGGTTATTGCTCGTAGCGCCGCGATATCTGTTCTTCAACGGCGTGCGCGACGCATACGCCACGCCGACTTTAAGCGTCTCTCTTCTTGCCGGCATCGGGGCCGTGATGGCGGGAAAGTCGACCTTCACCGGCGCGATCTCTACCGTCGCCAGGAATCGCATGCAGAGCATGGTTCAAATCCTGCCCGCGTTGCTGGCGGCGGTGTTCCTCGTCGCAGCCACGCTTGTTGCCGCTAAAGTAACCACTTGGATGATCGTCTATGTCGGCTACGGCGACTCGACCCAGTGGGCTTATGAACAACTGTTCAGCCACACGATCAATGAGTTCAATCCGATCCACAATCTTGGCGTCGCGCTAGCCATCGGCGGTACCGGTCTGCTTCTGGGCATCCTGATGGCTTGGCCGATCAACGTGAACCGGTTCTCACTGCACAACATCTATCGCATGCGGCTGGTTCGAGCCTACCTCGGTGCGTCGCGCGGCGAAGATCGTGAGGCAGAGGCGTTCACAGGGTTCGACGGGAAAGACAACCTCCCGATGCACTTCCTGCGCCGCTCACGATATTTCGCCGAAGCAGATCTCTTCACCGGCACCACGATGGAGCAAGATCTGAAGCGACTTTGTCTGTTCTTGGTTGACGAGCAAGTTAAGGGTGACGATCAGAAACACGCTCCCAAAGCCAATCCAGTCGCAGCCCGCATGCGAACGCACGCCGCCAGTCCATTGTGCGACCCGGCCAAATCACACGCGGTGTTCGATTATCTGGAAAAGGAATCGAGCGAGGGCGTCGCGAAGATCGTGCTCGACACGTTCAACGCGGCCCTGGATGACATCGAACTCATAAACCATGCCGGATCGGACCTATCTGATGCCGCTTGGCACGCCAGTGAGCAAAGTGTCAGTGACGGGCAGACTTACATGGTGAATCGGCTGGTGATCGAACACGCGGTCAGCCAGTTTTCCGGTCAGCCGCTGGCTGGCGCTCGTGCCGCCAAACCGCTGCACGTGGTCAATGCCGCGCTGAACTTGGTGGCGGGCAAAAAATTAGCCTGGCAAGAACGTAAGGCACGCTCCTTCACTTTCACGCCTTTGCGATGCGGTTTTGACTACGGTTACCGACCGACCTCACTTTATGCCGACGGGCTGTCGCTCGGTGGGGCAATGACCATTTCCGGCGCCGCCGCCTCGCCGAACATGGGCTATCACTCCTCGCCAATTGTCACAGCGCTAATGACGTTGTTCAACGTCCGGCTCGGCGCGTGGCTCGGAAACCCGGCGGTTCCCAGCGATCAGGACCGCCTGACGCCAGCACAGAGCGCAGCCTTGAACGCCAAACCGCGCCTGTGGTCAAGTGGTATCAGGGCCAGGCCGGCGTACCGACTGGCGTCGCCGCGGTTTTCATTCCAACCCCTGATTGACGAGTTCTTCGGCCGCACCACCGAGGACAGTCAGCACGTCTATCTCTCTGACGGCGGGCATTTTGAAAACCTGGGCCTGTACGAAATGGTGCGTCGACGGTGCAGCGTGATCATCCTCAGTGACGCCAGTTGCGACCCCGGCACCCGCTTGGCCGACCTCGGCAATGCGATCCGTAAGATCCGTATCGATCTGGGCATCCGGGTCGAGATGATGCGGGTCAATTTGAAGGCCACCCAAGAGACAGACGCCACGGTCGAGCACTGTACGGTCGGGCAGATCCGATACAGCGACGTCGACGGCCCGGATGCTGACGACGGCCGATTCATTTACATTAAGCCGACCCTCAAAGGGGCCGAGCCCGTGGACATCTATCATTACTCGCGCGAGAACAATGCCTTCCCCCACGAAACGACGGCTGACCAGTGGTTCGCCGAGGCGCAATTCGAAAGCTACCGCCGACTGGGTGAGCTTTCCGCGGATGACATTTTCAACGCCCTGAAAGCAGTCCCACAACCGGCGTTAGAACGGACGATCCACGCGCTGGACAAATTGATTCAGGCACGTCGCCGGACGCGAAGTGACCCGGTAGGGCGCGGGCGGTGAGGGATGCGCATGATGGAAAGCCGATCCAAGCTGAAAATCCTAGTTAAGATTTAGCCGAGTTGTCGGCCAAGAGCATGCGAATGTTTCTCGTGACGTCCCGCGACCGGTCGGTGAGGATAAGGCTGCGGGGCGGCAATCGCGCTGGAACGGAAAAGCCCGCCAAGTGTGGATCGTCGGGCCAATCCTGGCGGGCTTGAAGACTGCTCTGCACAGGACTCAAACCGCGAAAATAACACGTGCTGCCACAAGGGCTGTTCGGCTTCAGTAACTGGATTCACCTGCAACTTCAAAACAGCATTTGAATTTGATCGCCCGAATATCACAACCTAACTGCTTTTCCGCGGCCGCGTAGCGCGAGGCGCGGAGTGGCGTATCCTTGATTACGTCAGCGACTGGTTCGACATCGCATATCTCGACAAGTCCACCACCGACCACGGCTTCGCGACGGGAAAGAATTGCTGCACCGTTTAATCCGCGCGGCAACGTCAAATGTCGTCGGCACCAATCCGCATGACCTAGGCCGGCCCGTCAAGGATCGGCCTTTTTGAGGGTCGGATTCCCAGGCGACCGGACGGCCATGCGTTCATCTCGTGGTAAAGTTCCGGAATGGACGCATTCTTCAAGAATCTGGGCGATACGGTGCTGGAACGTTGGAAGCGTGAAAACTTTTCGCTTGTAAGGTTTCCTGAGATCGCCCGGGCCGCACTCGACGAACGGCCGCCAGCCGACCATGTGGATCTCTCGGCACTCATGCACGAGTTCCTGCTTAAGGATGACCAGCCCGTTCAGACCGACTCGGATTTTGGCCAGCCGGAAATCGTGGCGTACAGCCATCCCCGATTTTATATCCAGCTCTTGTTCTGGATGGACGGCACGACGGCCATTCATCAGCACGAGTTCTCCGGTGCCTTTCACGTCATGCACGGATCGAGCATTCATGCGACCTACGATTTTGAAAAAGAGAACGCCGTCACGCCGTATCTGCGTGTCGGCAATCTTCGAATGAAAGAGATGGAACTCCTCCCAACGGGTCGGACGATTCCGATCGTTTCCGGGCAGCGTGACATCCATTCGCTGTTTCACCTGGATTCGCCGTCGGTGACGGTGGTGTTGCGAACCCAGCACGATCCCGGAACAGGACCGCAGCTGAACTACATGCCGCCGCATATCGCGTTCGACCCTCAATTCAGTGACGCGCTCACGACCCGCCGCAAGCAATTGCTCGACATGCTGCAGCAGATCGAGGACGACGGATACACGCAGGTCGTGGCCGAGATGATCGCCGAACTGGATTTCGAGCGTGGTTTCTCGGTCCTGCATCACTGCCTCGGCTATTTGCAGCACATCGATCAGTGGGACAGCGTGCTCAAGATCTTTCAGAGAAAGCACGGCCGCCTCGCGTCCGGCGTCGCGGCGACGCTGAATGAAGACGTCCGGCGAAATATCATCAAAGACTTCCGCGTTACCATCGTCGAACCCGAACACCGGTTCTTCCTTGCGCTGTTGATGAACGCGCCCACTCGCGCTGACCTGCTGAACCTCGTGGCCCAGCGGTATACGGAACCGGCACCGATCGAAATCGTCCTGCGATGGGCAAGCGAGCTGACCGAATTGTCAGACGAAGGCGCTTCGATTCTTGACGTCACCGTGCCCGAAGCCGTTGACGTCGACATTGATGCCCAGCCCGAACTGTTGCTGTCGGCGTTCCGTTACTTCGTGAAGCGCGAAAAGAAGCGACCGCCAGCCATGCGAGGCCTTGCCGCCGCAGACGTGAAGGCGTTGCAGGCGATGTTCGCCGAATCGACGTTGGGCATTCTGATCGACTGACGACGTCGTCGTGCGCGCTGGCCGTTACAACTTTGATCATCGTGGCCCACCGCCCGCTATGCTGCGATGAGCGCTGCGTCGGAAGCGTGTCGAAGGCTGCCGCGAATAGAATCGTTTGCCTGCAAGTTCGGACCCATCTAAGCGTCCGCGGCCCCAGTGCAGCAGCAGCTGTGAGTGCTTATCAGTAGATGAGGTGGGGCAGAGACCAACAAAAAAGGCCAACCCTTGCGGGTCGGCCTTTCGCTGCTCGGGACAGGACTCGAACCTGCATGCCTTGCGGCGCTACCACCTCAAGGTAGTGCGTCTGCCAATTTCGCCACCCGAGCGAAGGGCCGGTGAGTATACCCGCGTTCACGGGCGTGTAAATCGCGGAAACGAACGGCCGGCGGGGCGGCATAGGCGTTACGGGCGGGGCGGCGGACGTCCGAGAACGCACGGCGGGCGGATTTTCCGTGTCAAACGCTTGCGGGCCGGGGCGTCTGTTGTGACGCTAGAGGCGCCCATGACACGACTTGCCCGCCTGCCGCTCCTTGCGACCCTGATTTCCTCTGCCGCGCTGGCCGCGCCGTCGCCCGAACAGGCGGAATTGGCCGAGCGCCTGCTGCAGACCTGCCAGCGAATGGTCGCGTCGCCGACGGGCGCGCCCGTGGCGGGCGTGCTGGCGGACGTGGCGGAGCGCTTGTTCGAAAACGACACACGCCTGCTGCGCACGGCCATCGACTTGCGCCTGGCGCTCGGCCACCGTGAAAAGGCGGTCGCGCTCCTGACGGCGTACCGCCGGCTCGATCCGGGTGATCAGCTGGCGCAGGTGCAGTCGATCGACTTGCAGCAGCGCGGCCTGGAGAGCGTCGACGCGCGGGCCGACTATCTGGCGCGCGTGGCCGCCAGCGAGCGCGTGCCGTCGGAAGTGCGGTCCCACGCGGCGGTGCTGCGGGCGGGGGTTGAACTCGAACGCGGGCGCGACAAGGACGCGGCCGCCGCCGTCGCGCAGGCGCTGGGGCTGAATCCGCTGAATCCCCGGGCCCTGCGGATGCGTGCCGACGCCGTTGCCGAAAGCGGCACGGCAGGCGAGCGGGCGGAGGCGCTGATTAACCTGCTGCGCGCCGACCCGCTGCAGTTCGCCACCGCGTCTCGGCTGGGCGAAGAACTGCTTCGCGCCGGGCTGACTGACTCGGCCGCCGAGTGGTACCGCAAGTTCTTCGACGCCCTGACGGCCAGCGGCTACGGCCCGGGCACGGACGACTCGCTCAACGCCGCCCACGCGCTGGTGCTGGCCGGCCGCGAGCGTGAGGCGAAGGACATCGCCAATGCCGCCCTCCGGGACGACGCGGGCGACATCCGTCTGCACACGCTCGGTTTGCTGCTGGACCAGGCCGCCAAAGACGAAGCCGGCTTCAAGTCCGCGTTGGCCGAGGCGCGCACGCAGGCGCTGCGGAACCTGATGGGCCTGCACGGGAAGATCGACCCGAAGGCCCCGCCGATGGACACGGCCACCGTCGTCACCCTGCCCGACGTCAAAGCCGACGCCGCCGCGGTAAAGGCCGGCACCGACCCGAAACTGGCCGACGCGTACGTGCAGGCCCTGGGCGATCTGGCTTGGCTGGACGTTTACTTCGGCGGCCGCGCGCCCGATGTCACGGTGACCGAAGCCATCCACACCCTGGCTGGCGCTGACAGCGCGCTCGCCCACCGTTTGGCCGGTTTCGCGGCGCTGGCCGCCGACCGGGTGGATGAGGCGGACGTCGCCTTCGCCCCGGTCGCGGCGCAAGACCCGCTGTCGCGCCTCGGGTTGCTGGCGATGCGTCTGAAGAAAGGCCAGGACAAGGCCGCGATCATGACCGAGGCGGGCAAGCTGTTGGAAGAGCTGCCGACCGACGTCTGGCCGCTGACGATCCGCCAGACGCTGCGCGAGGCCGGTACGCTGAAGTTTCGCGCCGCCGGCGCGGACGCCGTGGCGGCGGCGTACGCGAAGGTGCCCAAAGATTTGCTTTCATTCGCCGCCGACGGCCGGGCGTTTTACCTGATCGACGTCGACCCGCTCGGCGGCGGCGTGGAGATCGGCCAGCCGATTCTGATGCGCGTGACTTTGCAGAACCTGAGCGACCGCCCGCTCGTGGTCGGCCCCGGCGGGGCGGTTTCGCAGCAGGTGTCGCTCGACGCGACGGTGCGCGGCGTGAGCGAGCAGGCGTTCCCCGCCGCCGCGATCGCGAAGCTGACGGGCCTGCTGGTCGTGCCGCCGCGTCGGTCGGTCAGCACCGTCGTCCGGCTCGATAGTTCCGAACTCGGCCATTTCCTGGCGTCGGTGCCGCAGGCGGGGGCGTCGGTGTTCGTCTCGGCCGTGTCCAATCCGGTGGCGAAGGAAAACGTGATCCTGCCCGGCGCTGGCGGGTTCCGCACGCAGGCGCGCGGCGTGATCGACCGCCCGCAGATCCCGTTCACCCGGCCCGAAGTGCGCGACGCGCTGGCCAAGCAGTTGCAGGACCCCAGCGCCTTACGGCGTTTGCGGGCGGTGTCGGCCGTCGGGGCGTGCGCGACCTGGCTGAGCGCGGCCCAGAACGAAGAGGCCAAGCCGCTGATCGCCCAGGCTACAGACATGCTCACGCGGGCGGCGGACCAGGACGCCTCGTCCACCGTCCGGGCGGCGGCGCGGCAGGAACTGCTGTCGCTGGCCCCCGAGGCCGAAGAGGCGGCGAAGCTGGCGGCAATGATCGGCTCGCCCGACTTGGAATCCCGCGTGCTCGGCTGCCTGCTGAGCGTCAGCCGTCCCAAGGCCGAACGGGCGACGGTGCTGAAAGCGTTGTCAACCGACGCGGACGAAAGCGTGCGGAAGCTGGCGCTGGCGGTCATCGAACTGCCCGACGCGCCGGCCGCAACACAACCGTAATCGCTGTAGTCGAAGCCGGCACTTACGCCCTCTCCCGGCACGGCGGGACAGGGGACAACGCGATCCCGACGCCGCTCGTCCGAAAACCGGAAAATCTCCGCCTTGGGTGGTGGATCATCCGCGGCCGGGCGGCTAACGTTCTGGTTCAATTAGAAAGGACCGATCGAGAGATGAAAACGACCCCGCTTCGCGTCGCCGTGCTGGCCTTGGGCCTCACCGCGTCGGCCTTCGCGCAAGAGCCGGCTACGCAACCCGCTAACCCGGCCTCCACCCAACCCGCCATGAACCAATACCAGACCGCCAGCTACGGCATCGGCTACGACCTCGGCCGGAACATCAAGGACAGCAAAGTCGCCCTCGACCCCGAGCTGATCGCCCAGGGCCTGCGCGACTGCCTGGCCGGCACCGACTCGAAGGTGACGCCCGAGGCCTTCCAGACCGCGATGGCCAAGGTGCAGGACGAGATGCGCACCAATGCCAACGCCGCCAATGCCAAGGCCGGCGAAGCCGCCGCGAAGGAAGGGGACGCCTACCGCGCCGAGAACGGCAAAAAGCCCGGCGTGAAGACCACCTCCAGCGGCCTGCAGATCGAAACGGTCAAGGAAGGCACCGGCGAAAGCCCCAAGGCCACCGACACCGTCAAGGTGCACTACACCGGCAAGCTGATTGACGGCACGACCTTCGACAGCAGCGTCGACCGCGGCCAGCCGATCAGCTTCCCGCTCAACGGCGTCATCGCGGGCTGGACCGAAGGCCTGCAGCTGATGAAAGTCGGCGGCAAGAGCCGGCTGGTCATCCCGTCGAACCTCGCCTACGGCCCCAACGGCAGCCCGCCCACGATCCCGCCGAGCGCCACGCTGGTGTTCGACGTGGAACTGATTGAGATCGCCAAGAAGTAAGCGACCTTAAGGCTTTGACGCCGTGGCTGACGCCGCGGCGTTGAAGTGCGACCGCAAAAGCGAACGCCCCGTCGATGAAAGTCGACGGGGCGTTCGCGTTGGTCAGACGATTCGTCGCTCGCTTACTTGCAGCAACCGCCGCAGCAGCTGGCGCAGTCGGCGCACGAGCAGCCGTTCTGGCAGCAGGGCTTGTCACAGCAGGCGGCCTTCGCACAGCAGGACCCGCTGGCGGCGGGACCGGCGGTGACGGCGGACGGGGAAGCGGCGAACAGGGCCGTCGAGGCGGCCAAGGCGGACAGGAACTTCAACATAACTCATCTCCAGAGCCCGGCACCTGGCGATTCGGCCAGTGCAGGGCAAACAGTATTGAATTGGAACAAAGAGAAAACGGAATCGACCTTCAGCGGCGGCCGGGGGCTTCACCAAAGCAGCGAGGTGTGCAACGCCAGTAGCGTGCGGACGGGCGGGGAGGGGTCGGCCGTCTCGGATCGGCGGGCGTAAATCGGTTCAATCGCGGGCGTCGGCAGCGGCGTCAGCCAGGCGGGCAGCAGGGCAAAATCGACGGCCGTCATCGGCACGACCGCCGGCTGCGGGAGCGTGCTGCTTTCGCGGAGCTGCAGAACGGGGCACCCGTCACGGTGCTGCCGGGGGCAGTGCGACGCGTCCGGCTCGGCCTTGGCGTCGCCCGTTTCGACGGCACAACACGAAGCACTCACCGGCGCGGCGGACGCGGCTTGCGCGGGCGGCAGGCAGCAGCACCAGATCGCCGTCCATGCCATAAGCAGGGCGGTCAGAAGGCTGATGGGTCGCGTGGCCGACGGCATGACTGATTGAATATACGAAAAAATCGCCAGTCGGTACAAGAATTACGCGAAGTCGGCTAACTGCACGGGCCGAATCAACATTTTGTGGCCGACAGTCCGTAAGCGGGGCGGTACAACGAACAGGAACGCCATCGCGTGCGGGGGCCGCGAGCGCCGCGGCGTCGACAAGTGTTCCGGGCAAAAAAGAAACGGCCTTGATTACGAGACGGTGGCACACGGAGACGAGGACCAGACGTGAATTGATATAAGTCGTCTGTTAAACAGGGCGAGCTAGGGCGCGCAGTGCGGCCGTAAATTAGAATCGTAAGCCGTGTAGAAATAATTCCTTAAAGACGTTTCGGTTCAAAATACCATTTAAAAATGGCAGGAACAAAAATCAGGGTAGCCGGATGACTTACAGCGTTTCGACACGGGTGACCTGTCCCATCAGAAACGTCAGTCGCACGCGGTCGCCGTCGGTCGGCGGGGTCGACCAGGCGTGGGCGGGGACGCGGACGGTGAGGTCGCCGGCGGAATGTCGAATGGCCAGTTCAAGGTACGCGTCGCCGTGGATGGAGAACGGCCGGGCGGCCAGAACGAGCACGTCCCAAGTGCCCATCATCGGCGGCTGAAGCGGGCCGGCGTCGCTCATGACGTGGCGGCCGGCGGGACGACTGGCGTCGTGGCGGCCGGGACGGGGCTGAGGATTTCGACCACGCTGTAGTCGTCGAGGTTCAGCATCGTCAGCTCGCCGTCGGCCTTGCGCAGTTCGACGCGGTCGAGCCAGAGCTTGTCGTCGCGCGAATGCGCGTACCAGCTGCCGGTGGTTTCCTGGCCGTACGCGACGACAATGCCTTCGATCGTGCTGGCCATCGAATAGTTCCGGGCCGCGATCTGCTGGGTGATGCGGACGCGCGTGCCGGGGAGAAGCTGCTTGCGGAGGTCGGTCGCCATGGGCGTTGGGATTATGGCGGGCATGCGACTAAATTGCGAGCAACGCCGTAGGCGGACCCGCCGCGTGCGGACGTGAATCGACTCGAACACCATGATTTACCGCCCCGTCATCACCCGCATGTCGCTCGCCTTGGCTTTTGGCATCGGGCTGATCGTCGTCCTCGTGGGCGTGATCGGCGGGCCGGTGGCGACGCTTCTGGGCGTCGCCGCCGCGATGGCCCTGGCGTTCGGCTTCGGCCCGGCGACGCACCGGCGCGACATGCGCGCCGCCCGCCTGATCGGCGACACCATCTCGCGCCTGACCAACGGCGACTGGCAGAGCCGCGTGCGCCTGCGCGGCGAGGACGAGCTCGGCGAGTGCGGCTTCCGCCTGAACCTGCTGGCCGAGCGGACGGCCGAACAGCTCGACGGGCTGGGCCGGCAGATCACGGACCTGAACGCCCTGGTCGACGCCTTGCCCGACGCCGTGCTGCTGGCCGACGCGCAGCAGCGTGTGGTGCGCATCAACGAGCCAGCGGCGCGGTTCTTGTCGATCAGCGTCGGCCAGGCGACGGGGCAGCGCCTGATCACGATCCTCGGTGACGCTACGCTTGTGGACGCGTACGAAGCGGCGCTGGCGGCGCCGGGCGCGACGCCGCTGGTGCGCGACCTCCGTGTCACCCGCGCCGGCCAGCGGTTCACTTACCAAACAGCCCTGGCCCGCACGGCGGCGGGGGGCGTGCTGATCGTGCTGCGCGACGTGACCGAGATGGCCGAAGCCGTCCGCATGAAGGCCGACTTCGTCGCCAACGCCAGCCATGAACTGCGCACGCCGATCGCCGCCATCAAGATCGCCTTCGAAACCCTCGGCGACGTGTTGGCCGACGACCCGGAGCAGACCGCGCGGTGTCTGTCGATCATCGCCGGCCATTTGCGACGCTTGGAGGAGATGCTGCAGGACTTGCTGGACTTGTCGCGCGTCGAAAACACCGACGCGCCGCCGGAATGGACCGAGGTCAGCGCCGCCGGGCTGCTGGCGACGGTGGTCCAAACGATGACGCCGCTGGCCGGCGAAAAGGACGTCACGCTGGAAACCGACAGCGAGGCGAATCTGTCATTCGTCTCCGACCGCAAGCTGTTGCACCTGGTGCTGAAGAACCTGGTGGAGAACGCGATCAAGTACACGCCCGCCGGCGGCCATGCCCGTCTGTCGGCTACGCAGCAGTACGACGAAATCGTGCTGCGCATTAGTGACACAGGCGTCGGCATCCCGCCGCAGCACACGGAACGGGTGTTCGAGCGGT